>RXJC01000653.1 GCA_003963435.1 Bradyrhizobiaceae bacterium
TGCGAGGGGATCACCGGGATAGGCCGCGAGAAACTCCTCATAGGCCGGCAGCGTGTCGCGCTCGAGCGCGGCGGCATAGGCGTCCTGCACGCCGAGATCTCGGATCGGCTTGCTCCGGATCGCGGCGACCTGGTCGGGCGTGGTGGCCGGCGGCGGCGCATCGGGCCCGCGCTCGAAGAACGAGAACGGCGCCGAGATCTTCTGCTCGTTCCAGGGCACCTGGGCGCCCTTGCTGGCCTCGTTGACGCGCAGGCGGACGCGCTCGAACACCTCGGGCAGCGGCAGGCCGCCGGTGCGGATCATCTCCGCCAGCGACTGCGCATAGATGCCGTATGGTCCCGGCTCCTCCGGAGCGACCGTGCCGGGCGCGGCGTTGAAGGCGATCAGCATGTTCGCCTCCGGCTCGACCAGCGCGAGGCCGCTGGCGATCGGCTGGCCGCCCTCGATGAAGGGCTGCGCGCGGGCCGCATCGAGCACGATGATGTTGGCCTTGAGCGGAATGGACGCGAGCTGCCGCATATAGTCGCCGATGCGCAGGCCCTCGGTCGGAATGTCGGTGTCGCGGCTGATGCTGGAATCGACCGGGATGAAATAGTTCTCGCCGGCCAGCTGCACGCCGTAGCCGGCAAGATACACCATCGCGACGGTGCCCGGCCCCGAGGCCTGCGCCTTCTGGATGAAGTCGCGAAAGCTCTTGCGCAACGTGTCGCCGTCGAGATCGCGCGCGCCGACGACGTCGAAGCCGGCCGCCTGCAGCGTCTGCGCGATCAGGCCGGCATCGTTCGCGGTCGTTGCCAGCGGCGACTTGGCATAGGCGCCGTTGCCGACCACGAGGGCGATGCGCTTCTCCGGCTGCTGCGCGCGCGCCTCGCCCGGCGCGCCGGCGGCAAGGGCCACGATCGGCAGGAGAAGGCAAATGAAGAGTCTGAACGTCCCACGCATGGCTTGCTTGCCCGCTATTGTAGTTGAGGAGCCACCACGCATCAGGCGCGCAGCCGGCTGAACGGCGGTTGAACGAAAGGCTCGGATTGAGGCGCTGGCGTGGCCACGCCGCCGCTCGCGTCAGCTCCGGTCAGCCTGAAGTCAGCTTCGCGTCAGCCGCGGCGCAGCCTAGAAACCGCGCGAGGCTCGTTCAAGTCCCCAACGGTGGGATCAGATCGGGCATCGAGCCGGCCGAACGTCTGGCGGCCGGCCTCTCACGGAGAGGCGCGACCACCCGGCCTCCGATGCTCTCAGCCGTGGGCAAGCAGCTCGACGGCGCCCGTGCTCAGCCGGTAGATGCCGCCGACCACCTTGAGCTTGCCCTGCTCGACCGCTGCATTGAGGATCGGGGCAGCCGATTTCAGCTTGGCGACGTTGTCGATGACATTCTGTCGAATGGCGTTGTCGAGCGCGTTGCCGCTCTGCTGGGCCGCCGTCTTCACCGACGGCGCGATCGCGGAGACCAGCGTCGGGATGTGCCCGGGCAGCGGCTTGTCGTCCTTCAGCGACTTGATCGTCGCGTCGACGGCGCCGCAATTGTCATGGCCGAGCACCAGGATCAGCGGTGTGCCGAGCACGGCCACGGTGTATTCCATGCTCGCCACGGTCTCGTCGCCGGCAAAATTGCCGGCGACGCGGCACACGAACAGATCGCCGCGTCCGCTGTCGAAGGCATATTCGGGTGCGATCCGCGAATCGGCACAGCTCAAGACGGCCGCATACGGATTCTGCCCGCCGACCAATGCCTCGCGCTCGTGCTTGAAGTCGTGGCGGCGCGACACGCCCGACACATAGCGCGAATTGCCCTCCATCAGCCGTTTCAGCGCCGCATCGGGCGACAGCACGTTCTCGGGTTTGGGCGGCGCCTTCGTCTGCTTGGCCGATGCAGGGCCGCCAAACGCTGCCACCCCGAGCGCCGAGGCGGCCAGGAGCATCATCAAGCGCCGCGAAGGAGAGATGGATTGATGCAGATCTTCAGAGCATTTGTCGCACATGGTTGTTGTTCTTCCTGATTCCGCTCAAACGAGAGTGTCGAGAGGACAACTGATAGATGTGCCGGACAGACTTCGAAACCACACCTGTGCTTATTAGTTAAGCTTTGGTTTGCAGCAGCGTTCGCAATGTCAGAGTTGCTGCACGTCCACCACGCCCGCGACCGCCTTGATCGCGCCGGCGATCTGCGGCGAGACCTTGAAACGGCCGGGCAGCTTCATCTCGACCTCGGTCTCGAGGTCGAGCATCATCACGAGCGAGACCTCGCCGTCGCCATTTCCGCGCGGCGCGATGCCGGGACTGCCGATCTTCGGCGCGGCGCCGTTCGAGGCGGCCATGTCGGGTCCGGCCAAACGCTTGGCGATCGAGTCCAGCGGCTTGGTGTCGCGCACGAAGATGCGCAGGCCCTTCTGCGTCTTGGCGGCGGCATCATCCAGCGGCTCGGCATGCAGCACGCGGGCGCGGACGTCCTCACCCTGCAGCTCGGCCCCGAGCTGCAGCAGCACGGCCGCGCCCGGCTCCAAAACGTCGCGGTATTGCGCGAGCCCTTCCGAGAACAGCACCGCCTCGAAATGGCCGGTGGGATCGGACAGGCCCATGATGCCCATCTTGTTGCCGGTCTTGGTGCGCCGCTCCATGCGCGAGACCACGGTCGCCGCGACCTTGCCCGCGGTGGCGCCGGTCTTCACCGCGCGCGAGAACTCGGCCCAGCTCTGCACCCGCAGCCGCTTCAGCACCGTGGCGTAGTCGTCGAGCGGATGCCCCGACAGGAAGAAGCCGACGGCGTCGTATTCGCGCCGCAGCTTTTCGGCCGGCAGCCACGGCTCGATCTGCGGCAGCATGATGGTCGGCGCGTCCGCCGACATGCCGAACATGTCGTTCTGGCCGATGCTCTCGGCCTGGTGCGCGCGCTGGCAGGCGGCGAGGATCGAATCCGCTCCCGCAAAGACGCGGGCGCGGTTCGGCTCCAGCGTGTCGAAGGCACCGGCGGCAGCGAGACTTTCGATGATGCGCTTGTTGATCGCGCGCGGATTGACCCGCGCGGCGAAGTCGGCGAGCGAGGTGAACAAGCCCCGCTTGGTGCGCTCCTCGATGATCTGCTCGATCGCCTGGATGCCGACGCCCTTGAGCGCCGCAAGCGCGTAGTAGATGACCTTGTCGCCGACCTCGAAGGTCGCGCCCGAGCGGTTGATGTTCGGCGGCTCGACCTTGATGCCGAGGCGCTGCGCCTCGGAGCGGAATTCGGAGAGCTTGTCGGTGTTGTTGAGATCGAGCGTCATCGACGCCGCGATGAACTCCACCGGATAATGCGCCTTCATGTAGGCGGTGTGGTAGGACACCAGCGCATAGGCCGCCGCGTGGCTCTTGTTGAAGCCGTAGTCGGCGAACTTCGCCAGCAATTCGAAGATGGTCTCGGCCTGCCCCTTCGGCACGCCGTTCTTCACCGCACCCGCCACGAAGATGTCGCGCTGCTTGTCCATCTCGGCGCGGATCTTCTTGCCCATGGCGCGGCGCAAGAGGTCGGCGTCGCCGAGCGAATAGCCCGACATCACCTGCGCGATCTGCATCACCTGTTCCTGGTAGATGATGACGCCGAAGGTCTCCTTCAGGATCGGCTCCAGCACCGGATGCAGATATTCCGGCTCCTCGTCGCCGTGCTTGCGCGCGCAATAGGTCGGGATGTTCGCCATCGGACCCGGGCGATACAGCGCCACCAGCGCGATGATGTCCTCGAAGCGGTCCGGGCGCATGTCGACCAGCGCGCGCCGCATGCCCTGGCTTTCAACCTGGAACACGCCGACCACCTCGCCGCGCGCCAGCATCTGGTAGC
>RXJC01000710.1:0-3805 GCA_003963435.1 Bradyrhizobiaceae bacterium
CCCGACACCAGCACCTCCCTGCGCTTGAAGCTCAAGCGTGCGGGTTGGAACGATGCCTTCCTCTTCGAACTCCTCGGCAACATGCGATAGCCCTGCCCTCCAGGGGAGGGTAGCCCTACAACACCACTCGCCGTCCCTCTTCCGCCGCCCAATAGCCGGCGTAGTTCACCTTGATCGTCTCGTACGCCAGCGCGAGGTCGGACAGCGGCTGCCGGCCCGTCGCCACGCATTCCATGAAGTCCTGGATCTCCTGCAAATAGCCGCGCGTCCATTCCTCCTCGAGGCAGACATATTGCCAGCCGGTTTTGCGGTCGACCTTCTCGGTGATGTAGACCGAGGCGAGCTTCTCCTCGCTGGTCTGGTAGCTCATCAAATGGTTGTTCGGGGTGATGTTGGCGAACAGCGAGCCGCCACTGGTGTAGGTCTCGATCAAGTTGCGCACGCCGCCCATGATCATGTCGCCGGAGAACACGGTGGCCTTGGTGCCGTCGGAGAACGTCGCCGTCAGCGTGCCCCAATCCTCGACGTCGACCGGATTGGCCTTGATGTAGGTGCGCTCCTCCGGCTTGAGGCCGGCGGTGACGTTGCCGACGTCGCAGGTGACGCTGGCGACGTGGATACTCTCGCCGCGGGCCTTCGCCTCGACCTGCTTAAGATACAGCACGGCCGAGAGCGGATGGCAGCCCATCCGGATCAGCGAGCCGCCGCCGGTCATCGCCCATTGCGCGGCGTGGGCCGCATGCGAGCCGGAATGGCTCTCCTCGCCCTTCATGAACAGGATCTTGTCCTTGGTCGCCCTGATGATCTCGGCAGTCTTGGTCACCGCGGGCGCGTAGACCCAGTCCTCGGCATACATGAAGAGCATTCCGGTGCGCTCGATCGCGGCGCGAGTCTTTTCCATCTCCTCGATCACGCGCTCGTACATCAGCGCCTTCGGCACGCGCTTGCCGATCGGTTGCCCGTCGCCGTCACGGCCGAAATAGCCGGCGAACGGCTTTTCGCAGATCACGTGCTTGCCGGCCTGCATGGCGCCGACGATCATCTCGGCGTGGAGATTGGGAGGCGTGCAGATGTCGACGACGTCGAGCTCGCGATCCGCGATCAGATCCGTGAAGCTGCGATAGACGCGCGGAATGCCGTGATGCCCGGCGAATTCGGCCACGCGATCGCCGCGCGCGGCCACCGCCGCGACCTCGACGTCCACGCCGTAGACACGCCGGAACGCGACCATATGCAGCTCCGACACGAAGCCGCAGCCGACGAGCCCCACCCTGATCTTTGCCATAATGCTCCCCAATGCTTTAGGCGGCACTATAGCGTGCGGGCCGGTCTATTCCACGGAGACGCGCACCACGCCGGCGCTCATCATGCCGAGCGCGCGAGCGGCCGGCACCGAGAGATCGACGATGCGGCCGCGGATGAAGGGACCGCGATCGTTGACGCGGCATTGGATCGTGCGCCCGCTCCAGGACACCTTGAGCACACTGCCGAACGGCCGCGTGCGGTGAGCGCAGGTCAGCTCGCCGCCCTTCCCGGCTTTTCCATAGCCGTAATACGACGCAAGCCCGCTTTCGGCATGAGCGACGGAAAAGGCTGACAGCGAAAAAGTGGCTAGGCAAAAACAAAGTGTCGTCTGCGCTCGCACGGCACCGCTCCCGGTTGGCCCTGCCCGGCGCTGCAAACGTCGCTTTGTTCCCTAAGGTTCCCACACACTGCCGGGCCGACGCCGGCAGTGCCATCACACATTATTTCGGTTTGTGAAGACTGGCGCGCCTGCGCATCGCCACCCCGCTCATGCATCTTGGCCTGCATGAGGTCGATCGGGATGGCGCTTGCTCCGGCCGCGCGAGGCGCTCACCAATGTCGGCGATAATAGTGGCGATGATAGACCCGGTACGGTCGATAGTAGCCATAGCCGTAGCCATAGTACGGACGATACGGCCGGTAGTAGCGGGGATAGGCATAGGCCGGAGCGTAGTAGCCGCCGTAATAGGCGGGGGCGTAACCATAGCCGTAGCCCGGATAGCCGTAGCCGTAGCCGCCGTAATACGGTCCGCCGTAGTAGCCATACGGCGCGCCGCTGGCGATGGCGCCGCCAATGATCATGCCGGCTGCGAGGCCGCCGATGCCCAAGCCCCAGCCACCACCGCGCCAATGCACCTGCGTGACGTCATCACCGACCGCGGCCTTCATGGTCGCGACGTTGGTCGGCAGCGGGGCCGCTGCCGCCTGCTGGATTTGGCCGGCGACAACCACGCCGGCCAGCGAACAGGCAATTACCGTTTTCCAGATCCTCATCGTCTTGCTCCTGTCTGACGTCTTGTTTGGAAAAGGATCGCAGCATCATGATCGGGCATCCTTGCGCCAAGTCAAAGTCCTGATTTGCGTGCAGCGCACAAGTGCCGCTCGCTGCGAGACGGCCGCTGGCGTGCGAGGCTGGTCGGCCCGCCGGCTCCGCCCCACGTGGACGGCGTGCATTCCGGCGCCCGGTGGCCAAGGCAAAGCATTAAGCTTCCCATCTTCGCAACCAACAACGGTCTTCACGATTTACTATGCGTACCGTTACTATCGGTTCCAAGGGCGCGGGGCTTCTCGCGACGAATGGCCTCGGCCTGCGCCGGGGGTGAGTGGGAGGATGACATGAGTGCCGTCGGTAATGAGCCGCTCGCCCGTCAGGCGCTGGCGTTCGTCCTGGCTGGCGGACGCGGCAGCCGGCTGCTGGAGCTGACTGACCGGCGCGCCAAGCCCGCGGTCTATTTCGGCGGCAAGTCCCGCATCATCGATTTCGCGCTGTCGAACGCCGTCAATTCGGGCATCCGCCGCATCGCGGTCGCGACCCAGTACAAGGCGCACAGCCTGATCCGGCATCTCCAGATGGGCTGGAACTTTTTCCGCCCCGAGCGCAACGAGAGTTTCGACATCCTGCCCGCAAGTCAGCGCGTGTCGGAAAACATGTGGTATGTCGGCACGGCGGATGCGGTCTACCAGAACATCGACATCATCGAATCCCACGCCTGCCGCTTCATCGTCGTGCTGGCCGGCGACCACATCTACAAGATGGACTACGAGGTGATGTTGCGCCAGCACGTCGAGAGCGGCGCCGACGTCACGGTCGGCTGCCTGGAGATGCCGCGCGCGGAATCCTCGGGCTTCGGCATCATGCATATCGACGAGAACGGCTGGATCCAGGAATTCCTGGAGAAGCCGAAAGATCCGCCGCCGATGCCGGGCAAGCCGGACGTCTCCCTCGCCAGCATGGGCATCTACGTCTTCAACGCCAAACTTCTGTTCGACCAGCTCAAGCGTGACGCCGAAGATCCGGACTCGAACCACGATTTCGGCAAGGACATCATTCCCTACCTCGTCAAGAACGGCCGCGCCATCGCGCACCAGTTCTCGACCTCCTGCGTCCGCTCCAGCCGCAACTCCACCGCTTATTGGCGCGATGTCGGCACCGTCGACGCTTACTGGTCGGCCAACATCGACCTCACCGACGTGGTGCCGGAGCTGGATCTGTTCGACCGCGCCTGGCCGATCTGGTCCTATTCGGAGATCACGCCGCCGGCCAAATTCGTCCATGACGAGGAAAGCCGGCGCGGCCAGGCCGTGAGCTCGCTGGTCTCGGGCGGCTGCATCATCTCCGGCGCCTCGCTGCGCCGCTCGCTGCTGTTCACCGGCGTGCGCATCAACTCCTATGCCAATGTCGAGAACGCCGTGATCATGCCTTATGTGAATGTCGGCCGCGGCGCGCGGTTGAAGAACGTCGTGATCGACCGCGGCGTCGAGATTCCGGAAGGGCTCGTGT
>RXJC01000710.1:3855-4253 GCA_003963435.1 Bradyrhizobiaceae bacterium
AAGCGCTTCCGCACCACCGAACAGGGCATCTCGCTGATCACCCAGCCGATGATCGACGGGCTCAATAAATGACGCCTGTTCGCGTCCTCGCCGTCGCCTCCGAAGTCTATCCCATCGTCAAGACCGGCGGCCTCGCCGACGTCGCCGGCGCGCTGCCGATCGCGCTGAAGGCGCACGGCGTCGAGATGCGCACGTTGATGCCGGGCTATCCCGACGTCATGCGGCGGGTGTCCGGCGCATCGGAAATCCGGAGCTGGCCGGATTATTTCGCCGGACCCGGGCGGCTGCTCGCCGGCTCCCATGAGGGGCTCGATCTGTTCGTGCTCGACGTGCCGCATCTCTATGCGCGGCCGGGCAATCCTTACGTCACCCCCGACGGCGTCGACTGGCCGGACAAT
>RXJC01000128.1 GCA_003963435.1 Bradyrhizobiaceae bacterium
CGCCGGCAAGGACCGCACCGGTTTTGCCAGCGCGCTGATCCTGCATGCGCTCGGCGTGCCCGAGGACGTCATCGCCGAGGACTACCTTCTGACCAACCGGCATTACAAGCGCGACGCGACCGCTGCCATCGATCTGCCCGATGACGTTCGCAACGCCATCGGCAACGTCGAGGCCTCGTATCTTGCAGCGGCTTTCGAAGCCGTCGGCGAGGAATACGGTGACCTCGAAACCTACTTGCGCGACGGGCTCAAGCTCGACACAGCGGAGCGGACCGCACTGAAGGCGCGCTATCTGCAATCATAGGCCGCCGCGCCGGGAGAACAATGATGCAAGACAAGGTTCTGATCGTGACGGGCGCACGCGGCGCGCTTGGCCAGGTCGTCGCGGAGATCGCACAGTCGCGAGGCGCGCGTATCGCCTGCATCGATCACGCGCCTTCACAGAGCTCCGCAACGCCCGAGCGCATCGAGATCGGCGGGGTCGACCTTTCCGACGCGGCGCAAGCAAAGACCGCGATCGACGCGGCGGCCAAGCATTTTGGCCGCTTGGATGCGCTGATCAATATCGCCGGCGGCTTCGCCTTCGAACCGGTCGGCGACGGCGACATCAAGACCTGGCAGCGCATGCACGCGCTGAATGTCCTCACCGCGCTCAACGCCTCGCGCGCGGCGCTACCGCATCTCGCTGCGTCAGGCGCCGGCCGCATCGTCAATATCGGCGCGATGGGCGCGCTTCAGGCCGGCTCCGGCATGGGCCCCTATGCGGCGTCGAAAGCGGGCGTGCATCGCCTTACCGAGGCGCTCGCCAGCGAGTGGAAGGGCAAGGTCACGGTGAACGCCGTGCTGCCGTCGATCATCGACACCGCGGCCAACCGCGCCGACATGCCGAAGGCAGACTTCTCCAAATGGGTGACGCCGCAGGAACTCGCCGAAGTCATCCTGTTCCTCGCCAGCGACGCCGCGAGCGGCGTCACCGGCGCGCTGATCCCGGTGGGCGGGCGGGTGTGACCGGATTCTGATCGCATCGTCCTTCTGCGGCCGCCCTGATTCAATCGGAGCCGAGAACGCTCTAGACTGCCGCAACTGATTCTCCGATCGGATACCCCTTGGAAACCGCGCTTTACCTGCCCGTCAAACGCTTCCTCGAGGAGCTCGGTTTCACCGTGAAAGGCGAGATCGGCGGCTGCGACCTTGTCGGTCTCAGCGCCGGCGATCCGCCGGTGGTGGTAATCGGCGAGCTCAAGCTCGCCTTCAATCTCGAGCTCATTCTTCAGGCGGTCGACCGCGCGCCGGCGGGCGACGAGGTCTGGATCGCGGCGAAGATGTCGATCCGGGGCAAGGGGCGCGAGAGCGATGCGCGCTATCGCAATCTCTGCCGCCGCCTCGGCTTCGGCATGCTCGGCGTCACCGATCGCGGCCAGGTCGAGGTGCTGGTGAAGCCGCCGACGTCGGCGCCGCGCCGCGAGCCGAAGCTGCGCTCGCGCCTCGTCGCCGAGCATCAGCGCCGCCAGGGCGATCCCGCGCTCGGCGGCAGCACCCGCGCCCCGATCATGACAGCCTACCGGCAGCAGGCGCTGGCCTGCGCCTCGGCCCTCGCAAACGGGCCGCGGCGCGTGCGCGACTTGCGTGAGCGCTGTCCTGATGCCGGCAAGATCTTGCTTAATAATGTGTATGGCTGGTTCGAGCGGGCCGACCGGGGAATCTACGGGCTCACCGAGGCCGGACACGCGGCCCTGAAGCGCTGGCCCCAGCAGCGGATCGAGGTCGATGCCACCGTGGCGTCACTGCCATGACGCCTGACCGGTGCATAGCTGAGATGCCACACCAATTTCATATTGCAATGCAACATTGATCGCACTAGGTATCCCGGCATCAAAACGAGGCCGTTATGAGCGCAGACTGGAATACCAAATATGGCACGCGGCGCGTCCGCCACGATCCGCCGACCCTGGACGAGGCGATCTTCGCCGCCATCGGCATCACCGATGATCAGGCGCAGCAGGCCGAGATCGCCGCAGCCTTGATGGGAATGCCGCTCGATGTCGTGCAGGCCGAGGTGAAGAAGCAGGCGCGCACCAACAGCCGCATCACCGCGACGCGCGTGATCGCCGGCGAGCAGGGCGCGCAGCGCTCCGTCGTGGTCGAACGCCGCACCGTCCGCCGCTTCGGCACTGGCACGCGCACCGGCACCTGAACGCTCTTTTCACGGCCGACAATGCAAAAGCGGACCGGCCATGCCGGTCCGCTTTTTTGATTCAGCCCGCTGAGATCAGGCGGCGCGACTGCCATACATGCTGGAGATGATCTTCCAGCAGGTCGAATTGAGGCTCAGAAGCGCGCGTCCGGCCGTGAACGGGGAAGCCGCGAGATCGGCGAGCTCGGCCTCGGGCGTCTTGGCGAGATCGATCGTCCCGGTCGATTCGCCGTGACGGAAAGCCAGATGGGCCCCGAACTTCCTGGCGAGCGCCCGCATCGCGTGGTTGTCGGCGCCGGTCGTGATGCGCAGGCACCTGTAGCCCTTCCAGCGCGCCTCCGCGATCAGGCGGCGGAACAGCACGGTGCCGACGCCCTGGCGGCGCGCCGAGGCTTCCACGCTGAAGGCGACTTCAGGCAAGGCCTCACCTTCCGGCGGATGCAGCTCGGCCGCACCGCGGACCACGCCATCGACAATGTAGGCAACGATCACGGTGCCGTCCTCGGCACAGCGGGCGGCATAACGCTCGATGAAGCTGTCGTCGAGAAAACCGTTGAAACGGTCGTGCCGGCTTGCGGCATCGAGCCTCAGCAGATGATCGCGCAGGAGCGGCAATTCTTCCTGCTGGATCAGGGTCCGCACATAGCCAGGAGCGGTGCGGACGGTCTCTTCAAGTACCACGTCAAAACTCCTCTTGGTGTCCCTCGAGGAGGCGTTCGAATCCCTAGGCCCCCTATATTGTGCATCGCAACATCTTTTGCAAGACGAGGACCTGCCCAAGTTAGAGGCATCGGAAGCGACTAATTCGTTAACAAAATCAAGCCCCCGTAGTCTTACAGGACCAGCTGGGTCTGGGTCACCACGGCAACCAGCTTGCCGTCCTCGGTTTCCAGCCGCGTGGTCCAGACCTGGGTCCGCCGCCCCCGATGGACCGGCGTTGCCGTGGCTATGACCGTGGTTCCCTCCTTGGCGCCGCCAATGAAATTGGTCTTGCTCTCCAGCGTGGTCGTCCCCTTGGCGTCGTCAGGCAGGTTGATCACCGTCGCGGCCGCACCAACGGAATCGGCCAGCGCCATCACCGCCCCGCCATGGATGGTGTGGTGAAGCGTGCAGAGATCGGGCCGGACCATCATCCGCGCCACCACGCGATCCTTGCCCGCCTCGATGAACTCGACGCCCTTGAGCTCGGCAAACGGCATCTTCATCGCTTTAAGTCTCTCGAGCGGTGTCATCAGATCTCCTCCCAATTCCTTGTTGGCTCAGCGTGAATTGCTTCGGGCGGCAAAGCAATGACGTCCGAGGTCATGGCCGCCGGCGCTCAGCGCCAACACTCTTGTGTCCCGGACGCGCCGCAACCCATAGCGTTGCTGCGCTGCGTCCGGGGTACGGCGGAGTTCACGTCACCGCATTCACGACCTGATATTCCGGCTGCCGCCACACCTCGCCTGCGATCACCTCCTCGATGATCTCCGCCGCCCGCAAGATCTCGCTTTCACCGATGTACAGCGGCGTGATCCCGAACCTCATGATGTCAGGCGCGCGGAAATCGCCGATGAGGCCGCGGGCGATCAGCGCCTGCATGGCGGCGTAACCGCCGTCGAAGGCAAAGGAAACCTGCGAGCCACGGTGATCATGCGCGCGCGGGGTGACCAGCCTCAAGGACGGGCAGCGGCGTTCGACTTCCGCAATCAGAAGATCGCCGAGCGCCAGCGAGCGAGCCCGCACCTCGGCGAGATCGATCCGGTCCCAGATGTCGAGCGAGGCCTCCAGCGCCGCCATTGCCAGCACCGGCGGCGTGCCGACGCGCATGCGCTCGACACCGCCGGCGGCCGCATAGGCCAGCTCGAACGCAAACGGTTTTGCGTGGCCCATCCAGCCCGACAGCGCGGCACGCGCAGTATCGGCATGGCGCGGCGCGACATAGAGGAAGGCCGGCGCGCCCGGGCCGGCGTTGAGATATTTGTAGGTGCATCCCGCCGCGAAGTCCGCCCCGCAGCCGGCGAGATCAACCGGCAGCGCACCGGCGGAGTGCGCGAGATCCCAGACGGTGACGATGCCGAGCGCGTGCGCCCTGGCCGTGAGCTTGGCCATGTCGTGGCGGCGGCCGGTCCGGTAGTCGACCTCGGTGATGTAGAGCGCCGCGATCTCCTCCGACAGTGCGGCCTCGATCTCCTCCGGCGCCACAAGGCGCAATTGATGGCCACGCCCGAGCGTGGCGATCAGGCCTTCGGCCATGTAAAGGTCGGTCGGAAAATTGCCGGTGTCCGACAGGACGATCTTGCGCGACGCGTTCATGTCGAGCGCGGCGGCGAGCGCTTGGTAGACCTTGAGCGACAGCGTATCCCCCACCATCACGGAGCCGGCTTCCGCACCGACCAGGCGCGCGATGCGATCGCCAAGTTGGCGCGGCTGGACGTACCAGCCCGCGGTGTTCCAGGCGCGGATCAGCTCATTGCCCCATTCCTCCGTGATGACGCGACCAACGCGCTCGGCAACCCCGAGGGGCAGCGCACCGAGCGAATTGCCGTCGAGATAGATCACGCAATCCGGCAAGTGAAACAGGACCTTGGTGTCGTCATAGACGCGATAAATGGTCATAGATATTTCTTTGGGCATTTCTACAGAATGGTGCGAACGCGCCAGAGCTCGGGAAACAGCTCCACCTCCAGCATGCGCTTGAGATAGCTGACGCCGCCGGTGCCACCGGTGCCGCGCTTGAAGCCGATGACGCGCTCGACCGTGGTGACGTGGTTGAAGCGCCAGCGGCGGAAGTAATCCTCGAAGTCGACCAGCTTCTCGGCGAGCTCGTAGAGCATCCAATGCGTCTCCGGCGCCTCGTAGACGACGCGCCAGGCCTGCAGCACGCCTTCGTTGAAGCTGTGGGTCTCGCGCACATCGCGCGCCAGCACCGCGGCCGGCATCTTGAGCCCGTTGCGGTCGGCGAGCCGGAGCACCTCGTCATAGAGGCTGGGGGTCGCAAGCTCGGCTTCCAGCAGTTTCGTCGTCTCCGCATCGTGCGCGTGCGGCTTCAGCATGGCGTGGTTGCGGTTGCCGAGCAGGAATTCGATCAGCCGGTACTGGCGCGACTGGAAGCCGGAGGACTGTCCGAGCTGCGAGCGGAAGCGCGTGTACTCGCTCGGCGTCATGGTGCGCAGCACGTCCCAGGCGTTGTTGAGCTGCTCGAAGATACGCGACATCCGCGCCAGCATCTTCATGGCAGGCTGCACCTCGTCCCTGGCGATGGCGCGGCGCGCGGCGCCGAGCTCGTGGATGGCGAGGCGCATCCACAGCTCCGTGGTCTGATGCTGGATGATGAACAGCATCTCGTCATGCGCTTCCGAGAGCGGATGCTGCGCGCCGAGGATCGCATCCAGCGCGAGGTAGTCGCCATAGGACATGCGCCGGGCGAAATCGGTCTCGGCGCCTTCGCTGGTGGGATCGTAACCGTTGGACGTCATGTCAGGCCCTTTCGATCGATCTTCCCGGCTTTGCTCAGTCGAGGCCGATCAGGCGCGCGGTGATCGGCGATGACGGATCCTTCAGTCCGTCGATCACGGTAAAATGGTTCAGCCCGGGATCGACGACGAGACGGGTCGGCACGTCGAAACCGGTCCAGATATTGGCCATCAGATCGGACTGGCGGATGAATTCGGGGCGCTCGCCGCCACCGACCCAGGCGGTCACGGGCGAATGTCCGCGCGGCAGATGTAGCGCCGCACTCTCCAACGTCGCCTCCTGCATCGTCATGCGCAGCGTGTCGTTCATTTTGGTCTTCAGCAGCGGTCGCAGGTCGTGCAGACCGCTGATCGAGAGCGTTCCGGCGATGCGGTCATAGACGGCGGGCTCGAGCCGGCTGTCGTCGCACAGCATGCGCGTGACGAGATGGCCGCCGGCGGAGTGCCCGGCCAGCCGGATCGGTCCTGCGACGAGAGACGCCGCCTTGGCGATCGCGGCGGCGATTTCGGCGGTGATGTCGGAGATACGCGCGGCCGGTGTCAGCGTGTAGCTCGGCAATGCCGTCGTCCAGCCGTGGTGACGCGCACCTTCGGCGAGATCGGTCCAGGTCGACTTGTCGAACCGCATCCAATAGCCGCCATGGACGAAGACGACGAGGCCCTTGCTGTCGCCGTCGGGCAGGATCAGGTCGAGGCGCTGGCGTTCGCCCGGACCATAAGCAATGTCGGCGCGAAAATTCTTCAGCCCGGCGCGATAGGCCGCCGCCCGCTCCGCCCATTGCGCAGGCATTTTGTCCGAGCCCGGGATATGGGCCGAATTGGCGTAAGCATCATCCCAATCGCGCATTGTTGCTCCCAAGGACTCGTCCAGCGCACGACCGCCAGTCTGCCACCGCTCAAGGCCGCATCCTAGTCTTTATTTTAAGCTTAAAGGATTTGCGCGAGCGCCACGAGCGAGGTGTCGTAGGGTGGGCAAAGCGAAGCGTGCCCACGACCTTTTTCATATCGGAAACATTTGGTGGGCACGGCGCAAGGGCGCCTTTGCCCACCCTACGAGATCTCGCTGGCTACGCTTTCTCCACCCCGCACCATTCCGCGATGAACAGCGCCATCGCCTTGGTCGTCTTCTTCAGCGACTCCAGCTCGACATATTCGTTGAAGCCGTGCATCTCGCCGCCGCTGGCGCCGAAGCACAGGCTCGGGATGCCCTCGTTGAGGCCGTAGAAGCGGGTGTCGGTGAGCGCGGTGAAGACGAGATCCTCCGGCGTGCCGCCATAAACCTTGCCGAACGCCTTGGTGAACGCGGCTTCCGGCGCGGCGGCGTCGGTCAGCTCATAACCTTCCGACAGGAAGCCCGACCATTCGATCTCCGGCGGATTGTTGGCGAGAAAACGGTGGTTGCGCGCCGCAGCCGCGACGCAGGCCATGATCTCCTTCTGGTGATCGGCGATCGACCAGCCCGGCAACACCGCGATCCGGCAATCGACGTCGCACCAGGCGGGAACGCTGGAAGCCCAGTCGCCGCCCTTGATGATGCCGGGGTTGAAGTTGATGGGATGGTTGAGCGTCTTGAAATGCTTGTCCGCCTTGGCACGCTCGTTCCACTCGATCTCCAGCTTTTGCAGTGACTGAATGAGATGATAGGCCGCCATGATCGCGTTGGCGCCGGAGCCGGCGAACGCCACGTGGGTCGGATGCCCCTTCACGCGCAGGCGAAACCAGATCACGCCGACCTGCGAGCGCACCATCTTGCCGCCGGTCGGCTCCGGGATGAAGCAGGCGTCCGCGCGATAACCCCGCTGCAGCGTCGAAAGCGCGCCGACGCCGGTGCTCTCCTCTTCGATGACGGACTGGAAGTGGATCCGCGCCGTCGGCCTGAAGCCTGCGGCCTTGATCGCATCCAGCGCATAGAGCGCGCCGATGGTGCCTGACTTCATGTCGCAGGCGCCGCGGCCGAACATCTTGCCGTCCTTGATGACGGGCGAGAACGGCGGCGTGTCCCACAACTCAAGGGGGCCGGCAGGCACCACGTCGCAATGGCCCTGCAGGATCAGCGATTTGCCGCCGCTCGTTTGCGGACGGTAGGTTCCCACCACTGAACGCGCCTTGGAGAAATCATGCTCGATCGGGCCGAAGCCCCGCAGATCCTTGAGATCATCGACGTTGATGTGCCAGTCGTCGACCTCGTAGCCGCGTTCGCGCAGGAGGTCGCCGATCATGTCCTGGCACGGCCCCTCCGCCCCGCGGGTCGAAGGGATCGCGACGAAATCGCTTGTGGTGGCAAGCTGGGCCTCGAAGCCGGCATCGACGGCGTCGAGAATCCTCTGCTGCGTTTCGGCATTCATCAGGCAACTCCAGGCATTCCAATGGTCCCAAGGAGTGCGCAAGCTAGCCGATTTCAGCCGTTCGGGTACTCCACAAAATATGCATCCCGCAATGCATCTTCGAGCAGTCGGCCTTCCGAATAGCCATTGAGCGTCGCAGGACGCGTCACCCCGTCGAGCAGGCGCGGACACGGTTCGGGTGCGCCGAGCACCGTGCGCACGGGAATGCGCTCGGCGTAGATCGGCAACGCATAGTCCTCGTCGTCGTCAGCGACACCCTTGGCGCGTATCTTGGCCGAGGCTTCCTCGATCTCCATCGCGATGAAGGAGGTCGCCTTGATCTCCTGGGTGTTGCTCGGGCGAAGGCTTGCGGTGCGATCCGGGAAGAAGCGATCCACCATCGCGATGACCGCGCGCTCCTTCTCTTCGCGGTCGGTGACGAGATAGGCGGTGCCGAACGCCATCACCGCGCGGTAGTCGGCGGAGTGGTTGAAGCCGCAGCGCGCCAGCACGAGGCTGTCGAGATGGGCGACCGTAAGACACACGCGCTCGCCTTTGCTCTGGTTGCGCAGCATGCGGCTGGCGCTCGAGCCGTGCCAGTAGAGCCTCGTCCCCTCGCGCCAGAAGAAGGTCGGGGTGCAATAGGGCTGACCGTCGATCACGTAGGAGACGTGGCAAAGCATCGAGGAATCCAGGATGCGATGAACCGTGTCGTGATCGTAGAAGCCGCGGTCGTGCCGGCGCTTCACCTGGTTGCGCGCCGATGTCGGATAGGAATTGGAAGTCTCGGTCTGGCTCACGGCCGCTCCTGCTCGGATTGGAGATATCTGGAGCAGTTGTAGCGGCGCATTTGGTCTGCGATAGTTCCAATTCCATGCGAAAGATTCCAACCAATTCCGCCCTGCCCGCTAAGACCGAGTTGCCGCTCGATCTCACCGGGCCGCACGTCACGGCCGGCGCCTCCGCCGCGCATCGGCTCTATCAGGCGCTGTGCGAGATGATCGTCTCCGGCCTCGTCAAGCCCGGCGAGCCGCTGCCGCCGTCACGCACGCTGGCGAAGCAGACGAGTTTTCGGCGCAACGCCGTCGTCATCGCCTACGAGCGCCTGATCGCCGACGGCTTTGCCGAGGCCAAAGTCGGCTCCGGCACCTTCGTCGCCGCGCGCATCCCGGCGCGCGCGGCCGGGCCGAGCAAGTCCAAGGTCATCGTCGAAACGCCCGGGCAAGGCGCGTTCGCGCTCGGCTGCACCCATATCGACGAACGCGGCGTGCAGCGCTTTCGCGCTTTCGTCGGCCGGCGCATGCGTGCGTTCGGCTCCGAGCACCTTCACTATGGCGATCCCCGCGGCAGCCGCGAGCTGCGTGCGGCGATTGCCGATCATCTGTTGTCGGCGCGCGGCCTGCGTTGCGATCCCGACCAGATCATGCTGACGTCGGGCACGTTGCACGCGCTGCGCATCGTGCTGAGCGCGATCCTCAAGCCTGGCGACCAGGTCTGGTGCGAGGACCCCGGCTACCCCGCCGCGCGAAAAACCATCGTGCATTGCGGCTATCGCGCCGTCCCCGTTCCCGTCGACGAGCACGGCATGCGCATTGCCAAGGGCCGCGCCGCGGCGCCGTCCGCGCGTGCGGCCTATGTGACGCCGTCGCACCAGTTTCCGCTGGGCGTGCAAATGTCGATGCCGCGGCGGCTCGAGCTGCTGGACTGGGCGAGGCAGGCCGGCGCCTTCGTGCTGGAGGACGATTACGACAGCGAGTTCCGCTATGACGGTGCGCCGCTGATGTCGCTCGCCGGCATCGACCGTCTCCAGCGCGTGATTTATCTCGGCACCTTCGCCAAGACGCTGTTTCCGGGCCTGCGCATCGGCTATTGCGCCCTGCCCG
>RXJC01000506.1 GCA_003963435.1 Bradyrhizobiaceae bacterium
AGGAGGTCGCGGAGATGATCTTCCTCAAGGACAAGCTCAACACCTATGCCGACGAGCTCAGCCACGGTCAGAAGCAGTGGCTCGAGATCGGCATGCTGCTGATCCAGGACCCTGACCTTCTGATGCTGGATGAGCCCGTCGCCGGCATGAGCGTGTCCGAGCGCGCCAAGACCGCCGAATTGCTCAACCGCATCATCAAGAACCGCTCGGTGCTGGTGATCGAGCACGACATGAAATTCGTCGAGGACATCGCGCACAAGGTCACCGTGCTGCACCAGGGCCAGATCCTCTCCGAGGGGACGATGGAGAAGGTGAAGAACGATCCCAAGGTCGTTGAAGTCTATCTGGGGCACTGAGCGCATCATGACGTTAAGCGAGCCTGTTGCGGCGACGTCGGTGCACCTCTCCCCTTGTGGGAGAGGTCGGATCGCGCAAGCGATCCGGGTGAGGGGTACCTCTCCGCGAGCCGAACTGCCATCCGCATTCGCTGATGCAGACCCCTCATCCGTCGCGGGCTTTGCCCGCGCCACCTTCTCCCACAAGGGGAGAAGGAAGAAGACAGATCGAGCCCAGGAGGCGTACTAATGCTGGCAATCTCCGATCTCCACGTCGCCTACGGCCAGAGCGAGGTGCTGCATGGGCTCAACGTCAAGGTCGCGCCGAACGAAATCGTCGCGATCATGGGCCGCAACGGCATGGGCAAGACCACGCTGATGAAGTCGCTGATGGGCATCCTGCCCGCCAAGAGCGGCTCGGTGTCCATGGACGGCGCCGAGCTCGGCGGTCTCAAGAGTTATGAGCGCGTCGCCAAGGGCCTCGCCTACGTGCCGCAGGGCCGCATGATCTTCTCGACCATGACGGTGAAGGAGAACATCGAGACCGGCCTTGTCGTCTCCGGCGGCTCCGAAGTTCCCGGCGACATCTACGAATTGTTCCCGGTGCTGCTGGAGATGAAGGGCCGCCGCGGCGGCAACCTGTCCGGTGGGCAACAGCAGCAATTGGCGATCGCACGTGCGCTTGCGACCAAGCCGAAGGTGCTGCTGCTGGACGAGCCGACCGAAGGCATTCAGCCCTCGATCATCAAGGAAATGGCACGCACCCTGAAGCGCATCCGCGACGAGAAGGGACTCTCCATCGTCGTCTCCGAGCAGGTCCTGAGCTTCGCGCTCGAGATCGCCGACCGCGTGCTGGTGATCGAGAACGGCGAGATCGTGCGCGACGATCCGCGCGACGCCGTCGATGCCGCTCAGGTCTCGAAATATCTGTCCGTCTAACCAACTGTGTAAAAGGGGAGCATCTCGATGCCAGAGACACTGATCAAGGTCGATCTCACCAAGTCGGCCTACGAAAACGACATGGTTCACAACCGCTGGCACCCCGACATCCCGATCGTGGCCTGGGTCAATCCCGGCGACGACTTCATCATCGAGACCTATGACTGGACCGGCGGCTTCATCAAGAACAACGACTCAGCCGACGACGTGCGCGACATCGACCTGTCGATCGTGCACTTCCTGTCCGGGCCGATCGGCGTCAAGGGCGCCGAGCCCGGCGATCTCCTCGTCGTCGACCTGCTCGACGTCGGTCCGCTCAAGGAGAGCCTGTGGGGCTTCAACGGCTTCTTCTCCAAGCAGAATGGCGGCGGCTTCCTGACCGATCACTTCCCGCTGGCGCAGAAGTCCATCTGGGACATCAAGGGCCTCTACACCTCGTCTCGCCACGTGCCCGGCGTCAACTTTGCCGGCCTGATTCATCCCGGCCTGATCGGCTGTCTGCCCGATCCGAAGATGCTGGACACCTGGAACAAGCGCGAGGCCGAGCTGATCTCGACCAACCCGACCCGCGTGCCAGGCCTTGCCAATCCGCCATTCGCGCCGACGGCCCATGGCGGCCGCGCCAAGGGTGACGTGAAGGCCAAGATCGGCGCGGAGGGCGCACGCACGGTGCCGCCGCGCGAGCATGGCGGCAATTGCGACATCAAGGATCTCTCGCGCGGCTCGAAGATCTACTTCCCTGTTTATGTCCCCGGCGCGGGCCTGTCGATGGGCGATCTGCACTTCAGCCAGGGCGACGGCGAGATCACCTTCTGCGGCGCCATCGAGATGGCCGGCTGGCTGCATCTGAAGGTCGAGGTGATCAAGGACGGCATGTCGAAGTACGGCATCAAGAATCCGATCTTCAAGCCATCGCCGATCACGCCGAACTACAAGGACTATCTGATCTTCGAGGGCATTTCGGTCGACGAGACCGGCAAGCAGCACTATCTCGACGTCCACATCGCGTATCGCCAGGCCTGCCTCAATGCGATCGAGTATCTGAAGAAGTTCGGCTACTCCGGCGCCCAGGCCTATTCGATCCTCGGCACCGCGCCGTGCCAGGGCCACATCTCCGGCGTGGTCGACGTGCCCAATGCCTGCGCCACGCTATGGCTGCCGACCGAGATCTTCGACTTCGACGTGATGCCGTCGGCGGCCGGGCCCATCAAGCACATCACCGGCGACATCCAGATGCCGATCTCGCCGGACAAATGACGCCTGTGCTCCCTCTCTCCGTTCTTGCGGGGAGAGGGTCGGGGTGAGGGGATGTCTCCACACACGCGGTCACTAAACGCGTAGGAATCAACGATGCCGGTTTACGAATATCTCTGTGACGATTGCGGTCCGTTCAAGGACCTGCGCCCGATGGCGGAATGCGACGAACCGCAAAGCTGCCCGCATTGCGAGACCATGGCGCCACGGGTGATCCTGACAGCGCCGAATTTCTTCTGCATGCCGTCAGACAAGCGCAAGGCGCACGCCGTCAACGAGCGCAGCTCGCATGCGCCGCAAACGCTGGCGCAATACAAGGCTTCGCATGGCCCCGGCTGCGGCTGCTGCTCCTCCGGCAACACCGTGAAGGACAAGGGCTTGGCGGACAGGAAGAAGCCAGCACGACTGGTGACCAAGACCAAAAGCGGCGCCAAGGGCTTTCCGACGGCGCGGCCCTGGATGATCAGCCACTAACGTCACACGCCAGCATCATACAAATACAGGAGCGCTCAAAATGCTTCACGGTGACATTTCCAGCAGCAACGACACGGTCGGCGTCGCGGTGGTGAACTACAAAATGCCCCGCCTGCACACCAAGGCCGAGGTGCTCGAGAACGCCCGCAAGATCGCCGACATGATCGTCGGCATGAAGGTCGGCCTGCCCGGCATGGATCTCGTGATCTTCCCGGAATATTCCACGCAAGGCATCATGTACGATTCAAAGGAGATGTACGAGACGGCCTCGGTGGTGCCGGGCGAAGAGACCGCGATCTTCGCGGAAGCCTGCCGCAAGGCCAATGTGTGGGGCGTGTTCTCGCTGACGGGCGAGCGTCATGAAGAGCATCCGCACAAGGCGCCCTACAACACTCTGATCCTGATGAACGACAAGGGTGAGATCGTCCAGAAGTACCGCAAGATCATGCCGTGGGTGCCGATCGAGGGCTGGTATCCCGGCAATTGCACCTATGTCTCCGAAGGACCGAAGGGTCTCAAGGTCAGCCTGATCATCTGCGACGACGGCAATTATCCGGAGATCTGGCGCGACTGCGCCATGAAGGGAGCCGAGCTGATCGTGCGCTGCCAGGGCTACATGTATCCGGCCAAGGAGCAGCAGGTCATGATCTCCAAGGCGATGGCCTGGGCCAACAACGTCTATGTCGCGGTCGCCAATGCCGCCGGCTTCGACGGTGTCTATTCCTATTTCGGCCACTCCGCGATCATCGGTTTCGATGGCCGCACGCTCGGCGAATGCGGCGAGGAGGATTACGGCATCCAATATGCGCAGCTCTCGAAACATTTGATCCGCGACGCGCGCCGCAACGGCCAGTCGCAGAACCATCTCTACAAGCTGGTGCACCGCGGCTACACCGGCATGATCAATTCCGGCGACAGCCCGCGCGGCGTCGCGGCGTGCCCGTATGATTTCTACAAGAACTGGATCAAGGACCCAGAGGGCACGCGCGACATGGTCGAGGCCATGACTCGAACGACGCCGGGGACCGAGGAGTGCCCCATCGAAGGCATCCCGAACGGGTCGTCTCCAAGCAACTATTGAGCTTTTGCTGGCGCCCCGAGAGTTGGACGATCAACCATTGATGTGAATGGCCATCCACATGGGTGGCCGGTCCGACGCATCCGCTTGTGCGCGGGATGGGAATGGCGCCGGGCGAGACCGTGGCGCGGGTGCAACATGGGCTATTGAATGTGCCCGTGTTGCGGTCGCCGGTGCGGATTCTCCTGCCCCCGTAGTTCTACTGCCCGCCCTCGTCGCCTAAGTTCCCCCGCGACGCCGCTGGGGAGCGCCGCGGACGGGGGAACGAGCGTTGGGGGCTTGGTTGCGATCGAGCGGGCGGAGTTGCCTGGCCCGGAGTGCCGTGGCCATGCGCGCGGCGTCCGGCGCTGGCCTCGTCCTGAGCGCGATCGCATTCGCGAGCCCGGTCCGCGCTCAGCAGGTCTTCAACGGATCGCAGACCACGCCGAACGGCAGCGTCAACGGCGGAGGCGGTGTCTGGGACAACACCACGACCAACTGGACCGACGTCTTTGGCTCGACCAGCACGGTTTATGATCCGGCGTCCGCGGGTACGCTCTTCGGTAGCAGCGGTCCTTCGATCCCGGCATCGGGCGGCACCGTGACGGTGACGCCGGTCGGCGTCCAACTCACCAGCCTCGTGGGCTTCGACATCACCGGCGACGGTTCGGTCTACACCATCCAGGGCGGCGACCTCAGGCTGGCGCCGGGCGGCACCACGTTCGTCACCGCCGATGTGACCGGCACCAGCGATCCCTCGGGCATCATCGCTTCCCGCATCACCGGAAGCGGCGGCATCAATGTTCAAGGCTCCGGTACCCTGGCGCTGCTCGGCGCCAACGCCTATACCGGCGGCACCTTCATCTGCAATTGCGGATCCCTGCAGCTCGGCGACGCGACGCATATGGCGAGCATTGTCGGCGCCGTCACCAATGAAGGCCTCTTCACTGTCGTCAATGCCGACACGTCGGGGATCACGACGCTCCAGAACGACTTCTCCGGGACGACACTGTTTCTCAACGCCAGCTCCGCTAGCTCGATCGCGATCACCAATAACGGCCAGGTGTATTTCGGAGATCCGAGTGGGGGCAGCTCCGACACGGCGACCGCAGGTCGCGCGACCATCATCAATGACGGCGGCTTGACCGGCTTCTTCGGTCGTACCAATGCCGGCACCGCCAGCATCACCAACCAGAACGGTGGCGGCACCGCATTCCTCGAACAATCTTCGGCGGGCTCCGCAACGATCGTGAACAAGGATTTCAGCGGCACCGTGTTCGGCACGCTGGCCGGCTCCGATACGGCGACCGCCGGCAATGCCACCATCATTAACGAAGCTGATGGTCTTACCAATTTCGGCGCGTTCGCCACGGCCGGCAATGCGACCATCATCACGAATAGCGGCGGCAGGACCGAGTTTTTCGACGATTCCACTGGGGGCAATGCGCGCTTCATCACAACGGGGACTGGCGTCGTCAATTTCGGCCCAGGCACCGGCCCGGCCGGCGATGGTCGCATCACCGCGGGCTCCATCGAGGGCAGCGGCTTCTACTATATCGGCGGCGGCAACACGCTCGTCGTCGGCGGCAACAACCGCTCGACCGAGGTCAGCGGTGTCATCGGCGATTACGATCCCTGCGGCTGCGGCCCAATCGGATCCGGCTCGCTGGAAAAGGTCGGCAGTGGCACGCTGATCCTCTCGGGCGCGAACACCTATACCGGCACCACCACGGTGAACGGCGGCATCCTGCGCGTCGATGGCGATACTTCTCAATCGAGCCTGACGACTGTGAATGCGGGCGGCGCGCTGTTCGGCGCCGGCATCGTCGGCAAGACCGTGATCGCCGGCGGCGGCATCTATGCGCCGGGTGACGGCGGCCCGGGCTCGAGCATGCAGGTTCAGGGCGATCTCATCTTCCAGCCCGGCTCGCTCTATCTCGTTCAGGTCGGGAGCGGCTCCAGCACGAGCCAGGCGATCGTCAACGGCAATGTCACGCTGGACGGCACTGTCGGCGTTGCGCTGTACCCGGGCGCTGCGGTGATGAAGCACTATTCGATCATGCAGTTCTTCGGCACCCCCACCGGCAGCTTTTCCGGCGTCGCTGCGCCAGGCGGCCTCATCGGCACGACGAGTGTCGGGGCGAACGAGGTCTTCCTCGATTTCGCACTCGACTATGGCGCGAAGTATGCGCTCAACGTCAATCAGAAGAACGTCGCCACGACGCTTCAGAATTTCTTCAACGCCAACGGCTTCCTGCGAGCCGAATTCGCAGGCCTGGGGCCGAACGGACTGACGCAGGCCTCCGGCGAACCGGGAACGGGGGCGCAGCAGACGACCTTCAACGCGATGAACCTGTTCCTCGGCCTGTTGACCGACGTGTTCAGCTCAGGGCGCAGCGGCCCGCCCGGTGCGATGCCCTTTGCCACCGATACCAATGCGCGCGACAGGAACACGCGCGGGGCCTTTGCCTCGATCAAGGCGCCGGCCGCAACCTTCGAGCAGCGCTGGGATGTCTGGGCGGCCGGCTTTGGCGGTTCGCAGACCACCGACGGCAATGCTGGCCTCGGCTCGAACAACACGGCGAGCAGCGTCTACGGAACTGCCATGGGCCTCGATTACCGTTTCTCGCCGTCGACGGTGGCGGGCTTCGCGCTGGCGGGCGGCGGGACCGGCTTCAATGTCAACGGCCTCGGTTGGGGCCATTCCGACCTGTTTCAGGCCGGCGCATTCGTGCGTCACACGGCCGGGCCGGCCTACGTCACGGCCGCGCTCGCCTATGGCTGGCAGGATGTCACGACGAACCGCGTCGTGACGGCGGCGGGCTACGATCAGCTGCGGGCGCAGTTCAATGCGAACGCGCTCTCCGGCCGGATCGAAGGCGGCTATCGCTACGCGATGCAATGGGCCGGCGTCACGCCCTATGCCGCGCTTCAGGCTACTTTGTTCAGCCTCCCTTCCTATGCCGAATCGGCGGTGGTCGGAAGCAACGTCTTCGCGCTCAACTATGCCGCCAAGGACGTGACCAGCACCCGTACCGAGCTCGGCCTGCGCGCGGACCGGTCGTTTGCCGCGGCCGGAGGCCTGCTGACGCTGCGCGGCCGCCTCGCCTGGGCCCATGATTACAATCCGGACCGCATGGCCAGCGCGGTATTTCAGACGCTGCCGGGGTCGGCCTTCGTCGTGAACGGCGCCGTCCAGGCCCGGAATTCGGCTCTGACCAGCGCATCGGCGCAGATGAACTGGATGAACGGCTGGTCTGCATCGGCGACCGTCGAGGGCGAATTCTCGAACGTCACGCGCTCATACGCGGGAAAAGGCCTCGTGCGTTACGCCTGGTGAGACGTCGTCGCCAAGCCAGGCGGCACTGCGCTCCAGGAGGATAGAAAGAGAGCTCTACTGCCTCTTCTTCTGCTCGGGCTTGCGCGGAGGGCGCGGCACCGCGGCGGGCATGGGCGTTCCGCTCATCTTGTTGGCGGCTTCGCTGACGTCGAGCAGCGAGCGGCGGATGTCCTCGAGATAGCTCGCCGATTTCTTCTTCATGGTGTCGGCGAGCTCGTGCAGGCCCTTGATCTTCTCGAACAGCTCGTCGGCCTTGCCGTCGACGAAGCCGGGCACCACGCCTTCGATCTTCGTGACCGCCTTGTCGAAGCCCGCGAAGGCGCTGTCGACCTTGGCCATGACGGAATCGATCTCGCCGCCCTTGTCACGGAGGTCGTCCGTGTAATCCTCGAACGTGCGCAGGCCCTCCTTGATTGCCGGAGCGTTGCTGACGATCGTGCGGTCGACGCTGTGCAGGGTGTCGACGATGGATTCGGCGTCGCTGAGATCGGCGGTCAGCACGGGGATGCCGTCCGCGTCCAGCGGTACCGGCGGCGCGGTGGGCGCACCTCCGATCAGCGAGATCGCGGCAACGCCGGTGAGGCCTTGGAACTCGATGCCCGCGGCGGTATCCTTGCGGATTGGCGCGGTGTTGTCGAGCATCACCAGCGCCACGATCCTGCGGGGACTATCCAGCTTGATCGACAGAATCTGGCCAGCCGGGACACCGTCGAAATTGACCGGTCCGCCGCGGCGCAGGCCGCTGGCGGACCCGCCCTCGAACACCACGCGCAGCTGGCTGCGGCTCTGGATGGTGCGCCATTTCTGCACGCCAAGCAGCCCGCCGAACGCCACGGCGATCACCGCCAGCGTCGCCGTTCCGATCACCAGATTGCTCGCGCGTGCCATGAAGCTGAGTCTAAGGCCAAAGCGGGGAAGTTGGAAGAAGGCCGCAATGGTAAGTAGGGCGGGTTAGCGAAGCGTAACCCGCCGTTTTCGCCTCTAACCGTGCAAGTCGGCGGATTACGCTGGTGCTAATCCGCCCTACGGCCTCAATGCCCGGCCGCGCGTTTTGCCGCGGCGTTGTTGAGAACGATCAGGGCATCGACGGCCACGCCGGTCCTGGCGTTGATCAAGAACGGGTTGATGTCGATCGATGCGATCCGGTCGCCGGCATCCGCGATCAGATTGGACAGGCCGACCAGCGCTTTCACCGCCGAGGCCTCGTGCAGCGCCGGCTTGCCGCGATAGCCGCGCAGCTTGATCCCGGCCTTGGTGCGGCCGATCAGGAGCCGCGCCTCGGCCTCGTCCAGCGGTGCGCCGGCGAGCGCCACGTCCTTCATCAGCTCGATATCGATGCCGCCGGTGCCGAACAGCACGACCGGACCCATCTCGGCATCGAGCGAGGCGCCGACCACGAGCTCGAGCTCGGCCTTGACCTGCTGCGCGATCAGGATGCCGTCGAGCTTCGGCTTACCTTTCAGCTTCGCGACCCGCGCGGCGATGTCGGCGAACGCCTTCTTCACCTCGGCCGCGCTGTTCAGGTTCAGCACCACGCCGCCAATATCCGATTTGTGCAGGATCTCGGCGCTGACGACCTTCGCCACGACCGGAAAGCCGATCTGCTTGGCGATCTTGGCCGCTTCCGCCGCCGTCTGCGCGATGGCCTCCTTCGAGATCGGGATGCCGTAAGCCTTCAACAGCTTTTTCGAGGCGACCTCGTCGAGCGCGGCGCCGCTGGCCGATCTCAGCGTCTTCTCAAGCACGGCGCGCGCGGCGGGCTTCGAGCTCGAGACGATGTCGGGCACCTCTTTCCGCAGTTTCGCATAGTCGAGCAGCGACTTGATCGCAGTCACCGCCCGGTCCATGCCCTGCATGACCGCGAGATGCGGCAGCGATTTGCGCAGGCTCTTGGTGAACTCGGTGAAGCCGATCGACATCGCGCTGATATAGATCACGGGCTTGGCCGCCTTGCTCGCCATCTCGTCGACGATGCGCAAATTGCGCTCGCGCAGCTCATGCGGCGCCTTGGGCAGCTCAGCGTCTATAATGACGATGTCGATATCAGGATCGTCGATCATCAGCTTGATCGACTTCATGTAAACGGAGGGATCGACCACCGCGGCAAAGCCGGCATCGAGCGGATTGCCGACGATCGAGCCCGGCCCCAGCATTTTCGCCAGTTCGGAGCCGACATGCGGGCTGAGCGGCGCGAAGCTCAGGCCTTCCTTGTAGAAGGCGTCGAGCAGCATGCCCCGCTTGCCGCCGGACAGCGTGACGGCGGCGAGCCGGTCGCCCTTGGGCACGGCCGCGTGCACGAAGCATTCGGTGGTCTCTATCAGCTCGTCGAGCCCGCCGACCCGGATCACGCCTTCGCGCGTCGCGATGGCGTCGAACGTCTCGATCGAGCCTGCCAGCGCGCCGGTATGCGCCATCGCCGCGGCGCGGCCGCCTTCAGAGGCGCCGAGCTTGAGTGCGATCACGGGCTTGCTTGCGGCGCGCGCCGCCTTGCAGGCATCCCGAAAGGCCTTGGTGTTGCGCACGCCTTCGAGGTAGACGACGATCACCTTGATGCTCGGATCTTCGGCGAAATAGCGCATCAGGTCCGGCGTCTCAAGCCCGGCCTCGTTGCCTGATGTCACCATGTAGCCGACGCCGACGCCGCGATCCTCCAGCGCCTGGCGGATCGCCATGACGATGGCGCCGGACTGCCCGGCGATCGCCACCGCGCCCTGCTCCATGGTGACGATTCGATCGTCGATATTGGTGAAGAGCTTTTCGCCCGCGCTCAAATTGCCGAGGCAGTTCGGCCCGGTGACCGCCAGTCCCGTCTCGCGTATGGCGGCCTGTAATTCGGCGGCTAGCTTCTGGCTGTCCTCATCCTGCAGCTCGCTGAAGCCTGAAGTGACGATAGTGGCCGACCGGGCGCCGGCCGCGGCGGCGTCGCGGATCACTTGCACCGCAAAGCGTGCCGGCACCAGCACCAGCACGTGATCGGGCTTTTCCGGGAGACTGGCGAAATCCTTGTAGCAGGGCACACCCCAGATGGTGTCGCGCTTGGCGTTGACCGGATAGAGCCCGCCCTCGAAGCCGTATTTGACCAGATTGTTCCAGATGCGCTCGGCATAGTTGCCGGGCTTGTCGGTCGCGCCCACCAGCACGATGTTGTGCGGGTGCAGCATGGCGTGGATGCCCTTGACGATGTCGCTGGCATCGGGCGGCGGAGACCAGGTGCGTTGAGCAACCGATGCAGCAGGCACTTGAGCTTCCATGCGCTTCCCTCACTTATTGTTCTTGTTGCAACGCGCTGTCGCGCCGGCTTCGCGGGCTGATCGTGGCGTGACTCCATGCCGCGAGACGGAATGGACAAGGCTCGACGACGAGACCTGACGACAAGGCTAGCATCACGAGACCTTTGGCGAAAGTGCGAACGATCCGGCAAGATGCTAGGAAACATTGACGCTCAACCTCTCATTGGTCATCATGCCGCTGCTGTCCATCGTGATACCCACTCTCGATCGCCCCGACACGCTTCGCCATGCGCTCGCGACCATGGCGTGCCAGCCGGCGCAAGCGGATTGCGAGTTCATCGTTCAGAACAATGGCGGCAATCCCGAGATCGCGAAGATGGTCGCAGACCTCAGGGACGATCGCTTCAGGCATTTCGCCAGCGATACCGTTCTGACCATGACCGACAATTGGGAGGCGGCGCTCGGCCATGCTTCCGGCGAATACATCGCCTTCCTTGGCGACGACGACGGATTGATGCCCTATGCATGCGCCACGGCGTCGAGCATGCTGTCCGACCGAAAGACCGATCTCCTGAGCTGGGATGCTTACAGCTACTACTGGCCAGGCTACTACCATCCGGCCTTCCGCAACCGGCTGCTGGCCGAGATCGACCTGACCTCGTCGGTGAAGCGCGTCTCGTCGCGAGCGGAGCTGGCGCGCATCTTCGGCTTCCAGGTGCACTATGCGCATCTGCCGATGATCTACAATTCGTTCGTTCGCCGCAGTGTCGTCGATCGGATGCTTGCGACCGCCGGCCGCTACTTCATCGGTCTCTCGCCCGACGTGGCGTCCGGCATCGCCAACGCCGCGCTGGCCGACAGCTTCGTCCGGCTGTCACGGCCTCTGAGCATGGCCGGATTCTCGCAGCACAGCACCGGGCACGCACTGTTCTTCGAGACCACGGATTTGCTCGAAACATCCAGGGGCGCGCGCGATTTCGGCGCCACCGACAAGGGTGCCCAGCTTCCCGATCTCAACGCCCTGCAGCTCTTCATCGCCAAGGACATGCTGGACCTCAAGCGTCTTCTGCTGGCGCATGACGACGATGTGCGGCTTGATTTCAAGGCGCTGGCACAAGCCATCGCGACCGACATCAACAACCGCCCGCCTTTGTATGACCGGACCGTGCAGACCGTCGGCGAGCTC
>RXJC01000706.1:0-559 GCA_003963435.1 Bradyrhizobiaceae bacterium
GCAACCGACCTCCGATTTCGACCCCGCAAAGCTCGCCAAATCCCTGCTGCGGCGATCGCGCCAGGGGGCCCTGGCCACCCTGATGGCCGGCAGCGGCGATCCCTATTGTTCCCTGGTCAATCTGGCCAGCCACCCCGACGGATCGCCCATTTTGCTGATTTCGGCCCTCGCCGTGCACACCAGGAACATCCTGGCGGACAGCCGGGTCTCGCTGATGCTGGACGAGCGCGCGGCTGGCGATCCGCTGGAAGGTGCCCGGATCATGCTGTCCGGCCGGGCGGAGCAGGACGATGCCGAGAAGAATCTGCTGCAGCGGCGGTATCTCAATGCCCATCCGTCGGCGGAAGGCTTTGTCTCCTTTAAGGATTTTTCCTTTTTCCGGATCCGTCCCACAGGAACCCATCTGGTCGCCGGCTTCGGCCGGATCGTCGACCTCAAGCCCGAGCGATTTCTCACGGACCTCACCGGCGCCGAGGATCTGCTGGCGGCGGAGGAGGGCGCCGTCGAACACATGAACGCCGACCACCGCGAGACCATGGCCCTCTACGCGACCAAGCTG
>RXJC01000706.1:609-2669 GCA_003963435.1 Bradyrhizobiaceae bacterium
TCCGGAGGGGCTCGACATGCAGGACGGCCAGATCGCGCTGCGGCTCGACTTCCCGGAGCGGGTCACCGACGGCACGTCGCTGCGCAAGATGCTGGTGCGCCTCGCTGGCGAAGCGCGCAGCAAGGTGGGCGACTAGGGCGTAGTTCTGAAATTGAGGTCGGCTCTGAGCGCCGAGCGGAAGTCTTCTGATTGATTAGAGCATGACTGCTGATGGACCCAAAGCCGACCTACCATACGCGCGGCGACTTGGATGACCTGACAAGGGATAGCTTGTCATTTGATCAGATCTAAAAGAACAAACCTTAGAACGTCGGTAACCTTGGCGTTGAAGGTAGTCCACGATGTCCGATTGTGCACGCGTTCACTGAATTCATACGACAATCCAACATCAGGACTGAGACACTTCGGCACGTAACAACTCCCCAAAGCGTTGCAGGTCAGATCAGAAATAAAAGCCGGAGACTCCACTTGGACAAAGGTTCTTGAAACCGGCGACCGGCCACGCACGAATTCGGCCCACCCATCATCGGCGATTCTGGAGTCGTTCGCTGTCAGGGAGGCACTGAGCTGACGGAAATCGGAGTCCCAAGCTTTGCAGTTGGCGACGGCAGCAGGAGCTCCAATTGATATGCCTATTTGGAGCGTGCGAAGTTGCCACCGATCAAATTTATTAAGCCACAGATCGTTTCTGCCAGTAACGTTCCAGATGCTCACATGGATCGTCCCGGAGCGAGAAAATAGGTCGCGTGCTTCGTCAGGGGATTCTAAGACCCGTTCGAGCGTCAGTTCCCATCGTTGGCCGCCAGGCCGGGCCACGTCTCTTCCGTCGTCGCTGCTAAACCTAATAGTACGAAGATCACTTCCCTTTTTTGGCAACGCCAGTTGCACCCCCTTTATGTCGAGAACAATGCGACCGTCGGGCAAATTCGGCCAATCATCGGCCAATGCGCACTGTGTCGCCAACGCAGAGACAAGGAAGACGAACAACATCACGCCGCGGCGAACGACGATCTCCCGGCAGCACGTTGGTAGCTTCACCATAGTCTATTCATCCACCCCCGGTTGCGCGGTCATAATCTACTCGGTACGGCAGCGATTTAGTTCGCGACGTAATATCGCCTCTGAAGTAATGGTTAAGGACCGCAAAACTCCATCATCGTTGGACGACGCCAATCTCCAAGGAAACGAGTGTACAATGTCCGCTTGTGGCCCATCAGCGACCTCCGGCGATGGCCGGTTTTGTACCGCTGTTGAGGGGAGAGCGGACACCCGAGAGCGCCCAAACCAAGCGCCGGATTTTGAAGTACCCCCTGGAACGCACAATTTGAACGCTGCGACCCGTCGCTGCGACCCAAGACGATAGGTCTGTAAGGCTCGCAGCGAGAGGGTTCATGGCGCGTCGTCGTTTGGCATTGGCTGCGGGTCTGGCACTCGCGATCACCACGTCGTTTGCCGCGCCCGGTCTTGCCCAGAAGGGCGATCTGTCGGCGCAGAGCGCGCGCATCAACGCGCTCCGCAGTGCCGGCAAATATGCGGAGGCGCTGCCGCTGGCGCAGGCGATGGTGGCCTCGCTCGAGAAGACCAGCAACAACCGCGACCTTGCCGCGGCGCTCAACAATCTCGCGCAGATCTATGGCGATCGGGGCCACGACGATCAGGCCGAGCCGCTCTACAAGCGTGCCATCGCGCTGATGGAGAAGGGGACCGGGCAGGGCAGCGTCGAGATCGCGCCGCTCCTGAACAATCTGGCGGCGCTCTATCAGCGGCAGAGCCGCTTCACCGAAGCCGAGCCGCTGTTCAAGCGCGCGCTGGCCGTCAGCGAAAAGAGCCTGTCGCGCGAGCATCCCGATGTCGGCCGGGCTCTCAACAACCTCGCCACGCTCTACGTGAAGCAGGAGCACTTTGCCGACGCCGAACCGCTGTTCCAGCGGGCGCTGGCGATCTATCAGAAGGTCGCCGGGCCCGAGCATCCCGCGGTCGCCACCGTCCTGAACAATATCGGTCAGGTCGATCGCGACCTCAACCGCGATGCGGATGCCGAGGCGCCGATCAAGCGCTCG
>RXJC01000706.1:2719-6362 GCA_003963435.1 Bradyrhizobiaceae bacterium
CATCCCGACGTGGCGCGCTCGCTCAACAATCTCGCCGGGCTCTACGAGCATCAGCAACGCTACGCCGAAGCCGAGCCGCTCTATCGCCGCGCGCTGTCGATCCGTGAACGCGCGCTCGGACCCGATCACCCCGATGTGGCGACCTCGACCAGCAATCTCGCCAACTTCCTTCAAGGGTCGGGCCGGACCGCCGACGCTTTGCCGTTCGCGGAGAAGACGCTTGCGGGCAATCGCGCGCAGCTGCGCGTCGTGCTGCCGGTTCTGTACGCCGCGCGGCAGCAGGCGCTGCTGGCGAGCGACAAGGGGCTCGATGACGCGCTCGCCGCTATTCAACGCGGCACGCAATCCTCCGCCGCTTCTGCCGTGAACAAGCTTGCGGTGCGGATGGCGGCCGGCAGCGATCGGCTCGCCGAGCTGGTGCGCCGGGATCAGGATCTCGCGACTGAAGCCGAGGCGCTCGACAAGGCGATCATCGCGGCGGTGTCGAAGCCCTCGGCGCAGCGCGATGCGGCAACCGAGCAGCGCAGCCGCGCGCGGATTGCAACGATTGCGAACGAGCGCGCGGGCTTGCAGAAGACGCTCACGCTCGAGTTTCCCGACTATGCCTCGCTCTCCAACCCGCTGCCGCTGGCGGTGAAGGATATCCAGCCGCTGCTGTCGGCCGACGAGGCGATGGTGATCTATTCGGTCGTCGACAAGCAGAGCTATGTCGTCGCGATCACGCGCGAGGGTGCCGACTGGAAGCAGATCCCGCTCGGCGCTGACGAGATGGCACGGAAGGTATCGGCCTTCCGCAAGGGGCTGGACGTCGGCAAGGCGCGCGATGCCTCCGGCAAATCGGGGCTGTTCGATCTTGCGCTCGCCAACGAGCTATATGTCGCGCTGCTCGGCCCGGTCGAGGCGTTGACGAAAGACAAGCGCAATTTGCTGGTAGTGCCGTCGGCGGCGCTGACCGCTCTGCCGTTTCATCTCCTGGTGACGGAGAAGCCGAAGGCTGCGATTCCGGACAAGCTCGAAGGCTATCGCGACGCCGCGTGGCTGCTGCGGCGTCAGGCCGTCTCGGTGCTGCCCTCGGTGATCTCCCTGAAGTCGCTGCGTGCCTTCGCCCGCAGGGATCAGGGCGCAAAGCCGATGACGGGTTTCGGCGATCCCATCTTCAACCCCGCGGCCGAAGGACCCGCCGACCGTCGCGCCGCCGGTGGCAAGGTTGCGGCGCGCAGCATCGCGACGATCGCCTATACCGATTTCTGGCGCGGCGCCGGCGTCGATCGCGCGCAGCTTGCGAAAGCGCTGCCGCAACTGCCCGACACGGCGGACGAGCTGAACGCCGTGGCGAGGGATGTCGGCGCGGCCGCCGACGACATCCATCTCGGACGCGATGCCAGCGAGACGACGTTGAAGCGTGCAGCGCTTGCTCAATACGGCATCATCTACTTCGCCACCCACGGCCTCGTTGCCGGCGACGTCAAGGGACTGGGCGAGCCCTCGCTTGCGCTGTCCATTCCCGATCAGCCGTCCGAACTGGACGACGGTCTTCTGACCGCGAGCGAAGTGGCTCAGCTCAAGCTCAATGCCGACTGGGTGGTTCTGTCCGCCTGCAACACCATCGCCGGCGACAAGCCGGGCGCCGAGGCGCTGTCGGGATTGGCGCGCTCGTTCTTCTATGCAGGCGCCCGCGCGCTGCTGGTCTCGCATTGGGCCGTGGATTCGGAAGCCGCCACCCGCTTGACCACTTCGACGTTCGAGCTGCTCAAGAACGAACCGAAAATCGGCCGTGCCGAAGCCTTGCGTCGCGCGATGTTAACATTCGTTGACGACGCCTCGTCGCCGCGCAACGCCTACCCTGCCATGTGGGGGCCGTTCGCGCTGATCGGCGAAGGCGAGGTAAGATGAAACGACGCCGCAGCGATTGTGCATCGCAATAACCTGACATAACGCGCAAATGAGCATTTGGTTGCGCGATCATTGCTGATTTCTCGACGCATCCGCTCAGAGCTGACATGCGCGACGTTTGGCGCGGTCCTTGAATAAACCAAATCCTGCGGGATCGGCTTGGCAACGCCAGCGTTCATGATTATTAGGTCGTTCAGCCGAGGCCGAATGGCCCATTCATCACGGTGACTGCGATGGCGTCCAAACTTGGTCGCGCAGGATGTCGCGGGTTCTAGGAGGATTTTTTCGTGCAAGAGACGGGCGTGCGCAACGGTGCCTTCGGCGCCGACAAATTCGGCTTAAAGAATCTCAAGCAGGTTCACTGGAATCTTGGTGCGCCGCAGCTCTATCAATACTCGCTCGCCGCGGGCGAAGCGGTGTTGTCTGCTGACGGCGCGCTCTGCGCCGACACCGGCGAGTTCACCGGGCGCAGCCCGAAGGACAAGTTCACGGTGCGTGACGCCACCACCGACAAGAAGATGTGGTGGGCCGGCAACCAGTCGATCACCGCAGAGCAGTTCGAGACGCTCTATCAGGACTTCCTCAAGCACGCCGAAGGCAAGAAGCTGTTCGCGCAGGATCTCTACGGCGGCGCCGACCCGGCCTACCGGATCAAGACACGCGTCTTCACCGAGCTCGCCTGGCACTCGCTGTTCATCCGCACGCTGCTGATCCGCCCCGAGGCGATCGAGCTGTCGACCTTCGTGCCGGAGCTCACCATCATCGACATGCCGAGCTTCCGCGCCGACCCGAAGCGCCACGGCGTGCGTTCGGAGAACGTCGTCGCGATCGATTTCGCCCGCAAGATCGTGCTGATCGGCGGCTCCTACTACGCCGGCGAGATGAAGAAGTCGGTCTTCACCACGCTGAACTATTACCTGCCCGAGCGCGGCGTGATGCCGATGCACTGCTCGGCCAATGTCGGCGCCAAGGGCGACACCGCGGTCTTCTTCGGCCTGTCCGGCACCGGCAAGACCACGCTGTCGGCCGATCCCAACCGCACGCTGATCGGCGACGACGAGCATGGCTGGGGCCCGAACGGCGTCTTCAATTTCGAAGGCGGCTGCTATGCCAAGTGCATCAAGCTGTCGAAGGAAGCCGAGCCGCAGATCTATGCCGCCTCGACGCGCTTCGGCGCGGTGCTGGAGAACTGCGTGCTCGACGAAGACACGCGCGTCGTCGATTTCGACGACGGCTCCAAGACCGAGAACACGCGCTCGGCCTATCCGCTCGACTTCATCCCGAACGCCTCGCGCACCGGCCGCGCGCCGCAGCCGAAGAACGTGGTGATGCTCGCCGCCGATGCCTTCGGCGTGCTGCCGCCGATCGCAAAGCTCTCGCCGGCGCAGGCGATGTATCACTTCCTGTCCGGCTACACCGCCAAGGTCGCCGGCACCGAGCGCGGTCTCGGCAACGAGCCGCAGCCGGAATTCTCGACCTGCTTCGGTTCGCCCTTCCTGCCGCTCGACCCCTCCGTCTACGGCAACATGCTGCGCGACCTCATCGCCCAGCACAATGTCGATTGCTGGCTGGTCAACACCGGCTGGACCGGCGGCAAGTACGGTGTCGGCTCGCGCATGCCGATCAAGGTGACGCGTGCGCTGCTCACCGCGGCCCTGGATGGTAGCTTGCGCAACGTCGAATTCCGCACCGACAAGTATTTCGGCTTCGCGGTCCCGACCGCGCTGCCGGGCGTGCCCAGCGAGATCCT
>RXJC01000266.1 GCA_003963435.1 Bradyrhizobiaceae bacterium
ATGTGGGAAGCCGCGCTCTCCTTGCGGTTCTGCCACTCGGTGCGCTCGGCGAGGATCGCCTGCACGCGGCGGTCGGCGAGCTCGGCCTCGCGGGCCAGTGCCTGTGCCTCGGCGCGGACCTGGGCGGCCATGCGGCGATGGCCTTCGATGTCGCTGCGGACGGCGGCGAGACGGGTCTCGGTGTCCTCGCTCGATGGCAGCTCGCTGATGCCGGCCTCGGCGTATTCGTAAGCGGCCTCGGCCTCGGCGCGGTCGGCGGCGAGGCGGCTGTGCGCTTCCGACAGCGTGGCCTTGCGCGCGGCGTGGCGGCTGATCTCGCGCTCGGCGGCGGCATGGCGCTCGCGCGCGACGTTGAGCTCGCGCTGCGCGGCGCGCCAGGCTTCGCGGCTGGCACCTTCGGTGCTGGCCGCCATCTGCAGCTCGGACTCGGCGTTCTCCAGCGCCTGGCGCTTGATCTGCGCGTCGATGCGGGCCTGCTCCAGCTCGTTCTCGATGTCGACGAGACGGGCGCGCTCGGCGAGGCGGCGGGCTGCGCCGGTCGGGGCGTGAGCGGCGGCGACAAAGCCGTCCCAGCGCCAGACGTCGCCCTCGGGCGAGACCAGCCGCTGGCCGGTCTTGAGCTGCGACACCAGCTCGGCGCCGCGCTCGCGCGGCACCACGCCGATCTGGGCCAGGCGACGCGCCAGCTCGGCCGGCGCCTGCACGTGGTTGGCGAGCGGCACGGCGCCTTCGGGCAGCTCCGGATCGCCTTCGGTGTGTCCGACATTGGTCCAGCGCATCGGCGCCGACGGATCGATCGGGGCGTCGAGATCGTCGCCGAGCGCGGCGCCGATCGCCTTCTCAAAGCCCTTGTCGACGGTGATGCCGTCGATGATCGGCGGCCACAGATTCTTGGTCTCGCCGTTGACGATCTTGGAGATCGTGCGCGCCTCGGTCTCGAGCCGCTGCACGCGCTTGTCGGCCTCGACGAGCGGCGAGCGCGAAGATTCCAGCGTCTGGCGTGCCGCCACGTGGGCAGCTTCGCTCGCCTGCGCCGCAGCTTCCGAAGCCGCCAGCGTCTGCTCCGCGGTCTCCACCGTCGCCGTCAGCTCGTCGAGATCGCCGAAGCCGCCGGTCTCGGCCGCGAGCTTCTGCTCTTCTGCCGCGACATTCGCGATCTCCTGGTCGAGCCGGGCGAGCTTGTCGCGATGGGTGCGGACGTTGGCCTCGAGCTGGTTGCGCTTGGCGGTGAGGTCGGCGAGCGCGGTGGTGAGCTCGGCGAATTGCTGCTCGGTCTCGGTCAGCACCGCCTCGGCTTCGGCGACGCGCTCGTCGACGCCGGAACGCTTCTCGACGCGCGACTTGATCTCTTCCTTCAGCTCGGCGTCTTCGGTGTCGAGCCGCTGCAGCGCGACGTCGGCGTCCATGGTCTGCTGCTGGGCGCGGGAGATGTCGCCTTCGAACTGGGCGAGGCGGCGCTCGAGCTCGGCGACGCGCTCCTTGGCGCGCTCTTCCTCGCGGTCGAGCAGCTCGCGGGCATTGGTCAGGCGCTGCAGGCCCGCCGCGGCGCGCGCTTCGGCATCGCGCAGCGCCGGCATTTCGGCGGCGCGGATCGCCTGGATGCGGGCGGCTTCAGCCTGGTGCTGGGTGCGCTCGGCCATCTCGCGCACGGCGAGATCGTGGGTCTGGCCGGATTCGTTGACGTCGGCATGGGCGCCGATCCAGCGCAGGTGGAACAGCGTGGCTTCGGCCTTGCGGACCTTGGCCGCGACCTCGCGATAGCGCACGGCCTGGCGGGCCTGCTTCTTCAGGCCCTCCATTTGTCCGGCGAGCTGGCCGATCACGTCCTCGACGCGGGTGAGGTTGGTTTCGGCCGCCTTCAGCCGCAGCTCGGCCTCGTGGCGGCGGGCATGCAGGCCGGCGACGCCGGCGGCATCTTCCAGCACGCGACGGCGCTGCTCCGGCTTGGCCTGGATGATCTCGCCGATCTTGCCCTGGTGGACGAGGGCAGGCGAGCGCGCGCCGGTGGCGGCGTCGGCAAACAGGATCTGCACGTCGCGGGCGCGCACGTCGCGGCCGTTGATGCGATAGACCGAGCCGGCCTCGCGCTCGATGCGGCGGGAGACTTCCAGCAACTGACTGTCGTTCATCGCCGCCGGCGCGGTGCGATCGGCATTGTCGATCGTCATCGTCACTTCGGCGTGGTTGCGGGCGGGGCGGTTGCCGGAGCCGGCGAAGATCACCGCGTCCATGTCGGCGGCGCGCAAGCTCTTGTACGAGGTTTCGCCCATCGCCCAGCGCAGCGCCTCGACGAGATTCGACTTGCCGCAGCCGTTGGGTCCGACCACGCCGGTCAGTCCGGGCTCGATGACGAAGTCCGTGGGCTCAACGAAGGACTTGAAGCCGTGAAGGCGCAGGCGGGTGATTTTCATAAGCACGCATCTCTGTTGGCAGGCGCGAATCCCCCTGCCGGGACAATACCATGGAAGGCAGTGTCGCTATCCGGGCGAGTCGCGCGAGGCGCCTCATGCGGCTGGACAATGGCCGCGGTATGCCGCGAGGGCAACCGGCGAAAGCCGCTTTTCCCAAGGGATTTATGCCGGGAAAGATACGGCTTTCGAGATGCGAATCAGAGTCTTGACGGGCGAATCAGCTCTTCAGCAGCGGATCGATCTTCTTGGCGAACTCCTCGAACGAGGCCTCGCCCTTGATCTTCTCGCCGTTGATGAAGAAGGTCGGCGTCGAATCCACCTTCAGAACGTCGCTGGCGTATTTCTGGTCGGCGGCGATCTTGTCGAGTAGCGCCTGGTCCTTCAGGCAGGCTTCGACCTGCTGCTGGGTGAGGCCGGCCTGCTTGCCGATCCGGGTCAGGGTCTCGGTGGTGTTCTTCACCACCCAGTCACTCTGCTGGCGGAACAGCATGTCGGTGACCGCGAAGTATTTCGGCGCGTCGTCCTTGGCGATGCAGCGCGACAGCATCGAGCCGGCGGCGGCTTTGATGTCGAGCGGGAACTCGCGGAAGATGTATTTCACCTTGCCGGTGTCGATGTATTCCTTCTTGATCTTCGGGAACACCTGCTCGTTGAAGGCGGCACAGTGCGGGCAGGTCATCGAGGCGTATTCGGTGATGGTGACGGGAGCGTCCTTCGGGCCGAGCGCCATGTCGGGCAGCGACACCGGCTTGGCGACGTCGGCCGCCGACTGCGCCGATGCTTCAGGGATCATGGCTTCGGAGATGAACCGCAGCGGCGAGAGCCCGGAAAGCGCGGCAAGCCCGGTCAGCGACAGCATCGTGGTGAAGGCGCGGCGGGTGATGATCACGGTCGGCTCCCGAATTGATGTGGTCTTGCCCGAAGGTTTTGGTGAGTTCCCGTCGGGGCGGCCTGTCGCTAGCTTGAAATGTGCTTTGAGGCAATGGCGAGCGCCATGGGCAGGTTCAGATTGGCGGCGAAATAAGGCTCAATTTCGCTTGATGGCGGCCCCCAGCCGCGCCAGCGCCGTCTTCAGTTGTTCATCCTCGATGTCGCCGAGGCTCTCGGCCACCTTGGCGACGCTCTTGGGGTCTGGCGGGCTGGGCCGCTTCGGGGCCCGGGGCCGGGACAGTGGGGCCTGGCGGAAGGCCAGCCTGCCGACCGCGCTCCAGCCGAAGAAGCGGTTGACCCGCTCCAGGATCACGTCGGCGGAGTGCTGGATCTCCAGCGCCATCGGCCCCTCGACCCGCAGCACCAGCGTCGCCGGCTCCTGCGGCTGTCCCTCCACCGGCCGCGGCCATTGCATCTTCAGGGGCTCGGCGTGCGCTGCGATCTCGGGCCCTGCAATCTGCGCCCATCGTGTCACCAGTTCGCGCGCCGCAAAGCCCTGCTTGGCATAGGCCTCGGCAAAGACGTCGTTGAGCAGGATCCCGAGCGGCTTGGCGCTGATGGGGCCGGGTTTGGGAGGGAATTTGGCCATGCGGCCTTATAGCATTTCGGCGGGCGGGCCACATGTACTTCGCCGTCATGGCCGGGCCTTGTCCCGGCCATCCACGTTTCTCCCGCGAAGAAAGACGTGGATGCCCGCGACGAGCGCGGGCATGACGTGGAGAGATCTGCGTAACGTCGTTAAAGTGAGGGCATGAGCTCCAAATCTGCCCTCAAGGCCAGGCCGGAATCCGCGCCGTCGAAAGCATCATCGCGTCCGACGCTCCTGCTTGCCTGGTACGACCGCCACCGCCGCCGGCTGCCCTGGCGCGCCGCGCCTGGAGAGGTGTCGGACCCGTACCGCGTCTGGCTTTCGGAGATCATGCTGCAGCAGACCACCGTGAAGGCGGTCGGGCCCTATTTCGAAAAATTCGTCGCGCGCTGGCCGGATGTCACGGCCTTGGGAAGCGCCTCGCAGGATGACGTGCTGCGGATGTGGGCCGGGCTCGGCTATTACTCGCGTGCCCGCAATCTCTACGCCTGCGCGGTGGCCGTGACGCGCGAGCATGGCGGCGTGTTTCCGGACACGGAGGAGGGGCTGCGCGCGCTGCCGGGGATCGGGCCCTATACGGCGGCGGCGATTGCCGCGATTGCGTTCGACCGCCACACCATGCCGGTGGACGGCAATATCGAGCGCGTGGTGTCGCGGCTGTTTGCGGTCGAGGACGAGCTGCCGGCGGCAAAGCCGCTGATCCAGCAACTGGCCACGACGCTGCTGGCAAACGCGCGCGCCGGCGATAGTGCGCAGGCGCTGATGGATCTCGGCGCCTCGATCTGCACGCCAAAGAAGCCGGCCTGCGCGCTGTGTCCGTTCACTGAGGATTGCATCGCGCATGCGAAAGGCACGCAGGAGACCTTTCCGCGCAAGGCGCCGAAGAAGAGCGGAACGCTGCGGCGCGGCGCCGCCTTTGTCGTCACCCGCGGCGATGAGCTGCTGGTCCGCTCGAGGCCGGAAAAGGGCCTGCTCGGCGGCATGACCGAGGTGCCGGGCTCGGACTGGCTCGCCGGCCAGGACGATGCGACCGCAAAGCGGCAGGCGCCGAAGCTGAAGGGCTTGTCGCGCTGGCAGCGCAAGGTGGGCGTCGTCACCCACGTCTTCACGCATTTCCCGCTGGAGCTGGTGGTCTATACCGCGAAGGCGGAGGCGCGCACGCGTGCGCCGGAGGGCATGCGCTGGGTGCCGACCGGGACTCTGGCCGATGAAGCGCTGCCCAACGTCATGCGCAAGGTCATTGCGCACGCGCTCGATCCTCCACCGGACCGATCCTCCTGACAGCACGCTGGCAGCAGCCCTGCGGTATCGGTGTGCAATCCGGGGGCTACCAATGGTCAAAACCGCGCTCGACAACTTCAAGAGGCCGCCCTGCGCCGAGCTGCTGGGATGGCGCTTGCTCGATGCCCGTCCCGAGGACGGCTGGATCAAGCTCTGCTTCGAAGGCAAGCCGGAGTTCTGCAACCCGGCGGGTTTCATCCAGGGCGGCATGCTCTCCGCCATGCTCGACGACACCATGGGCCCGGCCGTGCTGGTGATGAGCGAGGGCCGGCTCTACACCACGACCATCAGCATGACCGTGAACTTTTTGGCGCCGGCCAAACCCGGGCCAATTATCGGGGAAGCCAAGGTGACGCAGCTCGGCAAGACCATTGCGTTCGTCGAAGCGAAGCTGACGGCGGAGGACGGTACGGTGCTGGCGACAGCCAGCGCGAGCGAGCGGCTGCTGGAAGCGGCGAGGGTGGTGAGGTAAGGCAGGTACCGCTCTCTCGCTCCCTCGCCCCGTTCTTACGGGGCCGCGACGAGCTTCGCTCGCGCTGAGAGGGTGGGGTGAGGGGCTTCTCTCCGCAAACGCGATTGCCCTGGGACCTGTACCCCCTCACCCGGATCGCAAAAGCGATCCGACCTCGCCCCGCAAGCGGGGCGAGGTGAAGAGAGCCGGAGACGGCTAACTCACCCGCGCGTCCTTGCCCACGATTGGCGGCTTGGCATTCAGTGCTTCCACCTGGAATCCCGCAACGCGCTTGTAGTTGGCGGCGATGTCTTCCAGCTCCTTTTGCGACAGCACGTCGGTGACGACCTTGTAACCATCGGGCGCGCGCTCCTCGACCAGCTGCATCACCTGCTCGGGACCGTTCTTGCGGTTGAGCAGGACGAGGTCGGTGGTCGCGGGCCGGCGCTCGGCCTCATAGGCGAGCAGCGCCGCGGTCGTCGGGCCATGGGCGAGAATCTCGCGGGTGATCACGCGCGCGTCGAGGATCGCCTGCGAGGCGCCGTTCGAGCCGATCGGGTACATCGGATGCGCGGCATCGCCCATCAGCGTGACCTTGCCAAAGGTCCATTGCGAGACCGGATCGCGGTCCACCAATGGATATTCATAGGCGTGCGGGCAGTTCCTGATCAGGCCGGGCACGTCGAGCCAG
>RXJC01000141.1 GCA_003963435.1 Bradyrhizobiaceae bacterium
GGACCGACGCGGCGATCACGCCGGAGAAGCTGTTCTCCAACGCCAACATCCTGCGCGCCCATTTCATGGGCGAAGGCTTCAAGCCCGATTCCATCGCGGTCAACATGCCCGTCGCCGGCGGCATCGTGATGTTCCGCGGCAGCGACGCCAAGGATCGCTCGGTCATTCTGCTGCTGCAGGGCACGTTCGAGAACAAGGAGAACAACCAGCGCGTGCTGACCCCGACCAGCCTGCTGTTGTTCTATGTCGCCGACGCCAAGAGCCCCGACATCTTCAAGCTGCCGCCCGGCCAGTTCTGAAGAGGATCTGACATGCGCGGACCGTCTGCGATGCGAGGCGAGGACGAACTGGGCCTGCGCGGACTGGCGCGGTTCCGTTCGATGTCGCTGCTCTGCGCGATGCAGATGGTCTTCCTGCCGGTGTACAGCGTCCGCGTCCAGGCGCAGACGGCGAACGTCATCCTGCCGGACGGGCGAACCGGGACGAGTTTGCAGACCTCCGGCAGCGTCACCAACGTCACGACGTCGACGGTGGCGGGCAACAACGCCTTCAACTCGTTCTCGCAGTTCAGCGTCGGGCAGGGCAACACCGTCAATCTGCAGCTGCCGACGGGAACACAAAACCTCGTCAATATCGTTCGCGACGCGCCGGTCTACGTCAACGGCACGCTGAACTCCTACATGAACGGTGCGATCGGCGGCAACGTCTATTTCGCCGATCCCAAGGGCTTCGTGGTCGGCCGCAGCGGCGTGGTCAATGTCGGCAGCCTCAACGTCTCGACGCCGACGCGCGAGTTCACCGACAGCCTGGTCGGCGCGAACGGTCAGATCAACCACTCGGCCGTCGGCAATTTGATGGCGGGCTCCTTCCCGGTCTCGCCGGACGGCAACATCCGCATCTACGGCCGCGTCAACGCGATCGACGGTGTGCGCCTGACCGGGCAGAACGTCTATGTCGGCGGCGCCAGCCAGCGCGACATCGCCAATCTCGACCATGCCGCCAAATTCGCGGCGTCCGTGAATTCGAAGGGCCTGCGCAGCGCCAGCTCGATCACCGTCAGCAACGGTTCGATCCATATCGGCGCCGTCAACAACGCCCGCGTCAACGGGCGCCTGACCGCGCACAGCAAGACCTCGACGCCGAGCAACATCACGGTGCAGGCCGGCAACAACATCGAGGTCGGCAGGAACGCTCGTCTGAACATCGCCAGCAAGACAGGTGATGCCGGCGAGATTCGTCTGAAGGCGGCGCAGAATCTGACCGTGACGGGCGGGGCAAGGTTCAACGCCAGCGCAAAGACCGGCAATGCGGGCCTTGTCGATTTCAGCGCGAACGGCGTCATCGATATTGGTCGAGGCATCAACGTCAACCTCGCCGCAGCCAAAGGCAAGGCTGGCACGCTGCTCATCGACCCGACCGACCTCGTGGTAGGCGATGCCGCTCAGGGCGATACCGGCGTGACGCTGTCGAACAGCTCCGTCGCGGCTGCGCTCGCGGGGCTCAGCGCCGGCGCCGACTACCTCATTCAGGCCGATCATTCCATCACGCTCGCCGCGCATGCGCTGATCGACGCCCGTCGCCTCGACGGCTCCGGCCATTCGACCGCCAATGCCAACAACGTCATCATCGACGCGCCGAACATCGACATCAAGAACGGCGCGCAGATCCTGGCCCAGGCGGTCAATTTCGGTGGGACCACCTACGCCGACGGCAATGTCACGTTGACGGCAACGGCGAGCAACATCAAGCTGTCCGGCCAGGCCACCGCCGCGACGGCGATCACGGTCGACGGCAAGATCACCGGCGGCACCGTCTCGATCACCGCGACCTCGACCGCGGTGTCGAGTTTCCTGGACGGCTCGCCCGCTGGGGCTTTCGCGCTCGTCGGCTCGACGCTGGCCGCCTCGCTGCTCGGGCTCAACGGTGGCTATGTCGCGGCCAGCGCCACCGCGACCATCAACATCAATGCCCACGCCGACATCAACGGTCGTGGCGACGTCACCATCTCGGCGCATACGTCGGAGACCGCCTCGGATCCGGCGATCGCCTCCACGTTGCTCGGCAGCCTGACGCCGGTCGCGGCCGGCGTCGTTGTCGGCAGGATCGACGGCAATGCCACGACCAACGTGGCCTCGGGCGCGACGATCAATGCCGGCGGCAATCTCGAGATCAAGGCGCTTAACGACGCGACCGTCGCCGTCTCTGCGCTGGCGGCATCGACGAGCGCGCAGATCGTGCCGACGGTGGCCTATTCCACGGGGTCGGTGACGACGATTGCGAATGTGGAGACCGGCGCGCATATCGCGGCGGGCACGGTGAACGCGGGCGGCGGCACGCTGAAGGTGCGCGCGGTCAACAACAACTCGTTCTCGACCAGCGCAACCTCGGTTGCGGCGAGCGGGCCGAATGCGAGCGGCGCCGTCGGCGGCGCGGTCGCCATCAGCGACATCACGACGTCCGCGACCGCGACGCTCGGCGCGTCGCTCGGAACCAGCGCCGGAAATCGGATGAACGGCTCGGTTCTGGTCGAGGCGACCTCCGACACCACGAGCAATTCCACCATGGCCTCGTCCATGGCCGGTCTGCCGGCGCTGATCGCGGCGATCCAGGAATTCGCGGTGTCGAACGTCGATTCGCCGAGCCACTTCATCTTCGACCACATGACCTCGCTGGTGCCGCTGAGCTTCGATTTCAAGGTCGCAGGCGCGCTCTCACTGGCCAACAGCACGCAGAGCGCGACCGCGGCGATCGCGGCGAGCCCGAGTGGCGGCGCGCCGAGCATCTATGCCAGCGGCAATGTCGCCGTCGCCAGCAACGTCATCGATCGCGGTGTGCGCAGCAATGCGACGTCGAGCGCGATCACGAAGGACGTGACGACGGGCGAGGGGACCGCGATCAGCGCGGCCGTCGCCTGGGGCAATTTCACCCACAATTCGAACGCCTATGTCGGCGGCGGCACGCTGATCAACGCTGCGAACATCGCTGTCGACGCCACCACCGAATTGCCGATCACCAACTCCTGGCTGAAATGGGACGGGCTGGGTGCGGTGCTGAGCCACCTCAACGGCAATCTCGGCGTCGGGGGTAACATCCTGACCAGCTACGCCAACGCCACCGCGGATGCCGGCGATACGATCGGCGTTGCCGGCTCGCTGAACCATTTCGTCGTGAACAACAACACGACCGCCTGGGTTGCCGGCGATGCGAACCTGACCACGACCTGCGCGGCCGCGGCCTGCGGCAGTGGCACCGGCTGGTCGGTCGGGATGGACAATGGCGACGTCCACACCTACGACGCCAGCCTTCAGGTCGCGGCCACCACGACGACGGCATCGATCGACGCAGCCGGCAACGTCGGCACGCTCGGCTTCCTGTCCGGCACCACGTCGGGCGGCTCCTCGGTTGGCGGCGCGCTCAATCTGGTCCAGTTCAACACCAAGACCATCGCCGGCATTTCGGACGGCGCGACGGTGCGGGCCGCGGACGACATCGCCGTCAACGCGATCACCTCGGATCAATTCGTCGCCGTGGCCCCGACGTCCGGCAAGGCCGCCGGCGCACTGGCGCTGAACGGCATCACCTCGCTCGGTTTCCTGAACAACACGACGCATGCCTCGATCTCGAGCCAGGCCACCGTCTACGCGCCGACGGTCGGCATCTTGGCGCAGCAGGATCTGTCGGTCGTGACGCTGGCCGGTGCGATGAGCCGGAACACCGGCGGCGGTTCGGCGGTCGGGCTGGCG
>RXJC01000438.1 GCA_003963435.1 Bradyrhizobiaceae bacterium
TGATATAGATCGCATCCGTCTTCCAGATCCTGGCCGCCAGCTTCGGCACCCAGTAGATCGTCTCGGGTCCGACGCGCAGCCAGTCCGAGTTCATGTGTGGAAACGATTTCGGGATCGGCAGCGGCATGAAGCCCGCACCCTGCTCGGACGCCACCACGTAGTTCTGCGGCGCGTAGATGTTGAGGCCGAGGAAATCGACCGGCGAGGAGATGATCTTGAGTTCCGCATCGGTGTATTTCGGCGCATTGGCGCCGGCGTATTTCAGGAAGGCGTCGGTGTAGCGGCCCGTCATGATGACGTTGAGATAGCCGGCGTTCATTTCGCGCAGCGCGATCTCGGCCGCACGGACGTTCTCTGGGGTGTCGATCGCAGGGATACAGGCATCGACGTTCTCCGCCGGTCCCACCCTGGTGCCGCGGCGGCCATGGGCGCGCACCGCCTGTACAGCGAGCCCGTGCGCCAGCGCGCTATTGTGCCTGATCTGGTTGACATCGGCTTGCGGCAGCGTCAGGCCGGGCGCATCGATGCCGATGCCGTAGCCGAAATAGACGAAGCGGCCGCTCTCGTTCAGCGTGAACACGTTCTTGACACGGTCGGTCAGATGCTCGGCGACATAGGCCGCATAGTCACCGAAGATCTTGCACGTCTCCGTCGAGCGCCAGCCGCCGAAGCGATCCTCGAGCGATTGCGGCAGGTCCCAATGATAGAGCGTCAGCCACGGCTCGATGCCGTTCTTCAGGAGCTCGTCGACCAGACGGTTGTAGAAGTCGAGCCCTTTCGGGTTGGGCTTGCCGTCACCGTCCGGAAACAGCCGCGGCCAGGCCACCGAGAAGCGATAGGCCTTGCAGCCGAGCGCCTTGATCAGCGCGACGTCCTCCTTGTAGCGGTGATAATGTTCATTGGCGCGGTCGCCATTGGTGCCGTCCTCGATCTTGCCGGGGATGCGCACGAACCTGTCCCAGATCGAGGCCCCCCGCCCGTCCTCGTCGACCGCGCCCTCGACCTGATAGGACGAGGTCGCCGTGCCCCAGACGAAGCCGGCCGGAAATCCGCTTCCGCTGCGCGAGCGCGATGCCGGCCGGGCCTCGGCCGCATCGAGAGAACCGGCGAGCCCAGCGGACAGCCCCGCGAGTTTCGCGAAGCGGCGACGCGAGACCTTGTCCGACATTGATGCAGCTCCACTTCCGACCTGTTGCGGGCGCACAATGGCGGGTCCGGGGCGGTTTGAGAAGCGGGCGAGCCGAAGGCTGAGGGTGCAGAATTGCTGGACGCGGCAAATTGCCCTGCCCGCTCAAGGTCTGCGGCGGATCCTATAGAGAGCGAAGCGCCCGGACCTGTCCAATAGCTCCAGCAGGTCCGGCAGCGGGTTCGGCACGGCAGATCCGACCAGATAGAGATAGTCGTAATCTCGATCCCAGGTGCGGACGACACCGGCATCATCGGACACCGTCGTCTGTCCTGTGGCGATTGCACGGAGCAAGCGTATCGGCACGGGCCCGCCATTGGGGATGGCGAGATGGCGGAGTTCGGCGCGTGGCTGAATCGGCTGCTTGCCGGTCTCGGTGAACACGTTTGCCACGAAGGCATGGGCGTAGTGCACCGCGAGCGTCGGCGCATAATATACCGGGAACCGGGTGAGATCCTGGAACGGCGGATCCTCGCTTTCCGCGCTGGTCCCGATCAGTATCTTCGAGCCGCGGTCGATATGCTGAAACGACGCGATGACCGCCGAATACTCTGAACGGTAGGAGAGCCAGACATCGAGCACCACTCCCAGATTTGCGAGCGTGATGCCGCTGGCCATGACCAGGGCAGCCATCGTCCAACGTCGGCTGGGCAACGACAGCGAGCAGAAAGCCGGAAGGATCAGGGCAATCGCAGGCAGAACCCGGATATCAGCGAACGCCGTGTTGAACAGCCTTGACGGAATCGCAAGGTAGAGCAACGCGAAGCCGGTTGCGATCCAGATCCCGGCAGCCGCCAGCTTCAGCATGCCGGATCTGGCGGCGACGTATAATGCCGCCATGAGCGCGATCGCACTCGCCCCCGAGACCGCCATGCTGTAGCCGTTCATGATGAAGAACGGCCAGAGCAGCTTGTGGTCGAACGACCAGACGGTGCCCTCGTTTCCGACCGCGCCGGCGGTCAGCCGCATGATGGCCAACAGCGCAAGGGGCGGGATTGCGAGCGTCACGAGGCGCAATGCAGCCTCTCGCGCAGGACGCTTGCGGTCGAAAGTGCGCCACAGCTCGTAGAATCCGAGCGTCGCGCCATAGACCCCCAGGGCAAAGAAATGCGCCGCAAGCAGCACCATGACGATAGCTGCGTTGACAACGAACCGTACGGGCGCTGACTGCTCGGCGACGGCCAGATAGGCGGCGATGCCGCAAAGCGCGATGCCGAGGCCGCATTCGAAATTGGTGAAGCCCCAGGCGAACGGAAGGCAGTAGAGGAACATCAGTGCCGCGAAACCCGCGAGGTGAACGCGCCGCTTCACGACCCATTCAAGCGCAAGCGAGCCGCCGACGATCGAGACCTGGCTGAAAAGAACAAACAGCCGGGCGGCAATCTCGACACCGAACAGGCGCGCCATCTGCGGGATCGCCAGGTCCATCGCCAGGTTCGGATAGAAAGCCCACGCCGCCTGGTAATGTGGATTGGCATCGGCGGTGCCCATTTCGCTCAGAAGATACATGCGGGCGAGATGGTTGACGTAATCTCCCATCGCCGGAATGGGAGCGAGCAGCGTCGGAAGAAGTGAGGCAGCCGCGAGCAGGACGAACACGACGGTGGCGACCGATCGATCCTGGCGGGCGCTGCGCGCGAAGAGATCTTCCGCGGTCAGGAGGGCCGGTACATTCACGCAGACGTTCCGGGTATTGGAACCCGACAGGGTTGTTATTATCTTCCGAAGCTATTTGCGGTAGAGTCTGTTAACGCCAAGTTAATCGGTTGAGTGACCGCACGGCATCTACCGGAGGAAGAGCCTCGGGCGGTCTTCGTCAGTTTGACTTGGGAGCAGCAGCGAACGCAGCCTGGTCCGGCAGCCGGGTATCAGATCGGACGGCTGGCGCCGGTCCCGCGATCAGCGCGAGCGCTTCGGCAGCTTTGGCAACTTGGCGGGATTGAACGCCGGACGCGGCACGGCCTGTTCACGCGGCGGCGGCGGCTGTTCGGTGAGGATGAGCGTGCCCTGGAGGACCATTCCCGGCACCTGTTGCGCCGTCGCGGTGTAGGTCGCGATCTTGCCGGGGCAGTTTCCCGCGATGTCCAAGGTGAGTTCGTCTTCCACGCCGAACACTGTGGCACGCCCTTCGGTATGGCGCTTGGTCGACACGGTGGCGGTGAAGCGATCTCCGTCGATCCGACACGAGCCGTGATAGGTCATCAGGCTGTCGCGGCCCCAAATTTGCCCGGCTGCGACGTGGACGATCCCGGTCCCCTGATCAAGCGGCGTCTTGTACCACGCCGCATATGTGCCGTCCTTCAGCATGGGAGCAGTCTCCCTTGGCCATTCCCGCACACCAATCCGCATGATCAACGCTAAGAAAGCGTTAACCGCGCGACCCGTGCCAATCCGGATGATCCTTTCGCAGCTCGGCTTCAAGCTCGTCGGCAATGCCGTGAAGCAGGAAGGCAGCAAGCGGGTCCGTCACCTCCCGCTCCAAATACCGATATCGCGCGATCCGGCATTCCTGTTCTCTCAACTGGCGTTCTGTCATTGGATGAACCCTCCGGCGAACTGACGC
>RXJC01000464.1 GCA_003963435.1 Bradyrhizobiaceae bacterium
GTCTCGCGCTCGTCGCGGGAGACGACGCCCGCCTTGGCCCGGCAGGAGGTCGCGATCGCATGCTCCCGCGCCGAACCTCCCTTGAAGATGTCGGCATGGTTCTTCTCCAGCCAGGAGAAGAAGGCCTCGTCCCCGAGCACGCCGTATTTGGCGACCTCGGCATAGCCGGCGCGGAACTGGCGCGGCGACAGCGTGTCCAGCACGGCGGTGTCGGCGATCACCAGCACCGGCTGGTGGAAGGCCCCGAGCAAATTCTTGCCCTGCGGCGAGTTGATACCGGTCTTGCCGCCGACGCTGGAATCGACTTGCGCCAGCAGCGAGGTCGGCACCTGCACGAAATCGACGCCGCGGCGCAGGATCGCGGCGGCAAAGCCGGCGAGATCGCCGACCACGCCGCCGCCGAGCGCGATGACGAGATCGTTGCGTTCGATTCTGGCGGCGATCAGGGCTTCACTGACCTTCTCCAGGCCGGCATAGGTCTTGGAGATCTCGCCTTCCTCGACCACGATGCGCGAGGTCGCAATGCCGCTTGCTGCGAGCGAAGCCTCGGTCGGCTCGAGCCAGTGCTTGGCGACGGTGCGATCGGTCACGATCGCGGTGCGGACGCCCGGCCGCAAGCTTGCGACGCGCATCCCGAGCGAGGCCAGCACGCCGCGGCCGATGACGATGTCATAGCCGCGATTCTCCAGCGCGACCTCGACCTTGACAGGATCGGAATGTTTCAACGGGGCGGTCATCTTGACGCACTCGCAACGTCGGCAGGTAATGGTGCGGCCTGTTCGCCGCAGAGATGGGCGCGCAGCGCCGCGATGCATTCCTCGACGATCCTGTCGTGCGGCACGTCGCGCGAGGCGATGGTGAGGTCGGCACGGCCGTAGACCGGCTCGCGCTCGGTGAGGAGCCGCGTGACGGTGCCTTCCGGATCGGCGGTCTGCAGCAGCGGGCGATCGGCGCGGCGGCGCACGCGGCGCATGATGACGTCATGGTCCGCCCTGAGCCAGATCGACACCGCCTTTGCCGCGATGCGCGCCCGCGTCTCCTCGCGCATGAAGGCGCCGCCGCCGGTCGCCAGCACCACCGGCCCGCCATCGAGCAGCCGCGCAATGACCCGCGCCTCGCCGTCACGGAAATACGGCTCGCCATGGCGCTCGAAGATCTCCGGGATGCTCATCTGGGCCGACGTCTCGATCTCGGTGTCGGCATCGACGAAGGGCAGCTTGAGCCGGGCCGCCAGGCGGCGGCCGATGGTGGATTTGCCTACTCCCATCATACCGACGAGCACGATCGAGCGCGCACCGAGCGCCGACAGGATGTCGGCCTCTGGCGAAGCTGGTATCGGCAACGCGGCGTCGGACATGTCTCGCTCGATTGGATCCCGCTCGATCTGCCGCCAAAGGCGGCTTGCTTTGGCCACCTATACGACCCCGAGGGGGCCCTCGCCAGAGGACTCTTGCCACGAAACGGCGAACATGTTGGATGATTTCATTGGTTAATTTGCCCGTCTGGACCTTCTCCCGAGACCTTGCCCGATGCCCAGCCTGTTCCGCTTCCTGACGGTCGTCGCCGTGATCGCCGGCATCGTCTATGGCGTGGTCTTCGCACTGGCCAATTTCGTCAGTCCCAAGTCGCGGGAAATGACGGTGACGATCCCGCCGGATAAGTTCCTCAAGAAATAGGCGCTAGGCTTCCGGGCATGCGCACCAAGCCCTCAGATGCCAAGCTCACCGGCCTGTTCCTCGACATGCTCGCGGCGGAACAGGGCGCCGGGCCGAACACGCTCGACGCCTACCGCCGCGACCTCACCGACTTCTCGGACTTTCTCGGCCGCGTCGGCCACACCTTCGTGGACGCCGAGACGCAAACGCTGCGCGACTATCTCGCCGATCTCGACAGCCGCGGCTTCAAATCCAGCAGCGTCGCGCGGCGGCTGTCGGCGATGCGGCATCTCTACCGCTTTCTCCTCAACGAGCGCATCCGAAGTGAGGATCCCGCCGCGATCCTGTCCGGACCCAAGCGCGGCCGCGGCCTGCCGAAGGTGCTGTCGATATCAGATGTCGACCGCATGCTCCGCCGCGCCAAGGAATTGAGCGAGGCGGAGGATGCCTCGCCGGCGAAGCGGCTGCGCGCCTTGCGGCTCTATTGCCTGCTCGAGGTGCTCTACGCCACGGGCCTGCGCGTCTCCGAGCTGGTGGCGCTGCCGCGCTCGGCGGCCAAGCGCGACGCCCGCATGATCGTGGTGCGCGGCAAGGGCAACAAGGAGCGGCTGGTGCCGCTCAACGAGGCCTCGCTGCAGGCGATGGCGGATTACCTCGCCGCGACGGAAGCCTTGAGAACCGAGAAGAAGAAAGACAGCCTGGCCGCCTCGAAATGGCTATTCCCCTCGTTCGGCGAGAGCGGACACCTGACGCGGCAGCACTTTGCCCGGGACCTCAAGGAGCTCGCGGTCGCCGCAGGCCTGCAGGCCCGCCTGGTCTCCCCGCACGTGCTGCGCCACGCCTTCGCCAGCCACCTCCTGCACAATGGTGCCGATCTGCGCATCGTGCAGACCCTGCTCGGCCACACCGATATTTCCACGACCCAGATCTACACCCATGTGGTCGAGGAGCGCCTGAAGAGCCTGGTGCGCGACCTGCATCCGCTGGCGGAGAAGTAGGAAGGTCTCCTGCCCCGGACGACAACCGAAACCGCCTTGACTTCGGCCACATCTCCGCAGAAAGAGCCGTGGCCTCATGCATGATTTGGCTCCCTGCCGGAAGCGCACAAGCCAAACCATTGAAGACGCTACATTTCTTTCCGAGACCCCGACCTCGCTTCGCTCTCTCGCCCCGTCCCCCTATATAGAGTTGATGCAAGACCAGATGCGCAGCTATCTCGACTTCGAAAAGCCCGTCGCCGAGCTCGATTCCAAGCTCGATGAACTCAGGGCCATGGCGGCTTCTGGCACCGACATCGCCGAGGAGGTCTCGCGGATCGAGGACAAGGCGGCGCAGGCGCTGGCCGACCTCTATCAGAACCTGACGCCGTGGCAGAAGACGCTGGTGGCGCGGCATCCGCAGCGGCCGCATTTCAACGACTTCATCAAGGGCCTGATCACCGAATTCACCCCGCTCGCCGGCGACCGCAAGTTCGGCGAGGACGAGGCGCTGGTCGCCGGCTTCGGCCGCTTCCGCGGCGAGCCGATCTGCGTGATGGGCCAGGAGAAGGGCGATTCCACCGAGAGCCGCATCAAGCACAATTTCGGCATGGCGCGGCCGGAAGGCTATCGCAAATGCGTGCGGCTGATGGAGATGGCCGAGCGGTTCGGCCTGCCCGTGCTGTCGCTGGCCGATTCCGCCGGCGCCTATCCCGGCATCGGCGCCGAGGAGCGCGGCCAGGCGGAAGCCATTGCGCGCTCGACCGACGCCTGCCTCGCGCTGACCGTGCCGAACGTCGCCATCATCACCGGCGAGGGCATGTCGGGCGGCGCCATCGCCATCACCACCGCCAACAGGGTGTTGATGCTGGAGCACGCGATCTACAGCGTGATCTCGCCGGAGGCGGCGTCCTCGATCCTCTGGCGCGACGGCACCAAGGCGCAGGAAGCCGCCAACAACATGAAGATCACCGCCCAGGACATGCTCCGCTTCGGGGTGATCGACGCCATCCTCAAGGAGCCGGTCGGCGGCGCCCACCGCGACCCCGCCGCCATGATCGCCACCACGGGTGACGCCATCGCCAAGGCCTTCGACGAGCTGCGCGGCCTC
>RXJC01000321.1 GCA_003963435.1 Bradyrhizobiaceae bacterium
GGTCCTGGGTGTCCAGGAAAGGCGTTCGGATCTGGCACGATCCGACGATCAGGTGCCACAGGCCATTGAGCTTCTGAATCACGATCTTCATGTGAGTAGTCCTCGGTGATTCCAACTTCCTGCGTGTGCTGCTTGCCGTAGCGTTGCTCGGGATCGCAGCCGCGGGTGCAAAATTCCCGACGCGGCTCGTGCTCCGCGGCAAAACACGTCGATTGTCATTAGTTGGTTACGGCCTGTGCCTGGATAAGCCGAATCCCATCACAGGTGCTTGAGTGAAATCAATCTCCGCCCCCATGAAACCGTCCTGAAACAGAGCCGTCCCATCTCTTCTGTGGGGTAGACGAGTTCACACAGGAGGCGAACATGCGCCGTCTGGTTTTCGTAATTGCCTTGCTCGCGGTCGCGTCGGCCGGAATCTCGGCATCATTTGCCGCAGTTCACCACGCCAAGTCTTTGACGTTTGCCGAGCGCTTTGCTCCGGCGCTCGAGTTGATGGCGAAGCGCTAGCGGGCTGACGCATCTCCCCGGCTGGTGCGGTCCGGCGGACGAGGATTGAGAGCGCAGGCGTGGCTGCGATGAAGCCATGCGCGAGCTGACGGCTTCAACCAGTCAGGTCCCGATCGATGTCTCGCAGCCGCACGAAGGCGGCCCAGGCCTGCGCATACTCCTTGTCTTGTGGATCGATCGCAAGCAGCGCGCAGCGGGCTTTCTTGATCTCTTCGGACAACAGGCGCTTCGTCGGCACCTCCAATGGCCTCGACCGCTGCCAGCGAGCCTCGATGTCCTTCGCAAGAGCCAAGGCTTCAGCGGCCGTCAGCCGTTGCGTCGATTTCGTCTGGCATTGGTCTGAGGAGAACGCCGGCCATGTGGCCGGCGGCCGATCGGCCTGCCAAGTCAAATCGTTTTCTGCCGCCGTCTTCGCCTCGGAGCCTGAAGGCGGCGGTGCCAGCGCCGGTCCCGTCCCGACGGGACTCAGAGAGGGTCCCGATTCCGGTGCGACGGCGGCCGTCTGTGCGGCCAGTTGGCCAAGCTGCTGCTCCATTGTCCCGCCACCGGATCCAGGGATGGCCGTTCCGATCGTCTTGGCGACGATCAGCGCGCCGGGGGCAATCGGCATTTGCCGTTCGGCAATGCTGACGTCGGCCTCGGTTGGGCACGGCCTGTAGGTCGATTGTCGGGACGTTATCCGGCCTTCGTCGTCGACCCGGGCGAAGTCGCTGGCGACAGTGTAGACAAACGCGGCAACGACATAATGGCCGCCCTTGTTCATCGCTTTCACTGAGCCGCAGACGTACCTCGCAGCGTCCGCATCGACCGTTCGCAGGCCGCTGAAGCGAGCCGAGTGCGGCTCGATGAGCAGGCGAGAAACCGCGGCTCGGGCCTTGCGATGCTCGGATTGAAACGTGCTCCAGACCTCATCGGGATTGATCATGTCGGGCTGGTAGTTCCAGACGTACCCAACTCCGAAAAGTGCCGTACCTACGCACGTCGCGATGATGGATGCTCGCAGATTCATATGAGGGGCGCCCTTTGGCAGGCACGACTCGTCCCGCATCTCCGTCGGTGGGTGACGGAAACTTGTAGAGGTTGCGCCGAAATGTTTGTGCTAGTTAGGAGCGAGGCTCCTAACAAAACGTAATCGATTGTGGAATTGTTCAAGTTCCCGTCTGACGGGAACTTTAGTTCCTGCCGCCCGGCAAATCCCGCGCGTGAGTCACCCGCCGATCGTCTCGGGCGTGCGTGTCGCGGACGGGTCTTGCCGCAGGCAAGAGGCGCCGAAATTCACGAAGCAGCGACATCGGGTCCCAGACGCGGCTTGACATGTCGCAAGCGCGTGTCGGCGCCGGCCGGTATTGTCCGCCCCTGCATGATTGCCAAGCACATTGCCCCGATGTCGAGGATGAGCTGGGCTCCAGGTCATGCGACTGGAGGCACGGCCATGAGCATCATCTTTCGCATCCTCTTTGTCCTCGCAGGCGCAATCACCGCGCTGTTCGTCGCGCGTGACGCCCTGAACTTCACCATCATTCAGACCTTCGTCGCCGTCCTGCTCGTGACGGCGATCGTGGGCGCTGGAAGCCTCTGGAGCCTGCGGCGGAAGACGTGAGCAAGCAAGAAGACGCAGGTTCGGCCGGGCTCAGCGAAGCCGAGGCCCGGCTGCGACTGCAACAGGACGGTTTCAACGAACTGCCCCGGGCCGAACGGCGCACGCCGCTGCGCATCGTGCTCGAGGTGTTGCGCGAGCCGATGCTCGCGCTGCTTCTGTGCGGCGGGCTGGTCTACCTGCTGCTCGGCGACCTTCGCGAGGCGCTGCTGCTCCTGGCGTTCGGCGCCATCTCCGTCGTCATCACCATCGTGCAGGAGACCCGCACCGAACGCGTGCTGGAAGCCCTGCGCGAGCTGACCAGTCCGCGAGCGCTCGTGGTCAGGGACGGGGAGCGGCAGCGGATCGCGGGCCGCGAGGTCGTCCGTGGCGATCTCCTCGTCCTGGCCGAAGGCGACCGGGTTCCGGCAGATGCGGTGCTCTTCAGCGCGCATGACCTCGCCGTCGACGAGTCGCTGTTGACCGGAGAGTCGGTCCCGGTGCGCAAGCAGGCCGTCAAGACGCCGGTCGCCGATGCCGCGTTGGTTGACCATCGCCCAGGCGGTGATGACTTGCCCTTCGTCTATTCGGGCTCGCTGGTCGTGCGCGGGGAGGGGCTGGCCGAGGTCGAAGCCACCGGTCCTCGCAGCGAGATCGGGAAGATCGGACTGTCGCTGCATGGCCTGCAGTCGGAGCCGCCGCGGCTACAACAGCAGACCGCGCGGCTCGTGCGGCTTTGCTTTCTCGGCGGGGCCGCGATCAGCCTGGCTGCCGTCCTGCTTTACGGAACGTTGCGCGGCGATTGGCTGCAGGCGCTGCTCGGCGGCATAGCCATCGGCATGTCGATGTTGCCCGAGGAGTTTGCCGTCGTCCTCACGGTGTTCATGGCGATGGGCGCCTGGCGCATCTCGAAGGCGCGCGTACTGACGCGGCGCGCTGCCGCGATCGAGGTGCTCGGCTCTGCCACCGTGCTGTGCACGGACAAGACCGGCACGCTGACCCAGAACCGGATGTCGGTTGCGGAACTGCGCCTGCCCGGCGGGATATGCTTCCGCCTTCCGTCGTCGCAGCCGGCTCACGCAGGCGCAGAGTTTTTCGAGCTGGCACGGGGCAGCGTTCTGGCGAGCTCGCCAGAACCGTTCGATCCGATGGAGAAAGCCCTGCACGCGTTCGTGCAGGCCGAACTGCCGGCGGAGAGCGAAGCCGAGGGCGCCCGGACCTTGATACGCACCTACGGTCTGCGTCCCGAACTGCTGGCGATGAGCCAGGTGTGGCGGTTGCCGCACCGCGAGGGCGTCCTCGTCTCGGCGAAAGGCGCCCCCGAGGCGATTGCGCGGCTCTGCAAGCTGGACGGTGCGGAGCAGGCGGCGATGCAGGCCTCGGTGGCGACGATGGCGAAAGATGGTCTTCGCGTGTTGGGCGTGGCCGTCGCGACGTACGACGGCGAGACTCTTCCGGCCTCGCAGGAAGGTTTTCCGTTTCGCTTCCTCGGTCTCGTCGGGTTGGCCGATCCGCTGCGTCCGCACGTGCCCGAGGCCGTGGCCGAATGCCGCTCGGCCGGCATTCGCGTCGTCATGATCACGGGCGATTATCCTGCAACGGCCATGGCGATCGCTCGGCAGGCCGGGCTCGAGGCCAAAGAG
>RXJC01000367.1 GCA_003963435.1 Bradyrhizobiaceae bacterium
GCAGGCTTCGATCGCGGCCTGTCGTCGAGCGATTCCGCCTCTCTCATCACCGACCTGCCCGGCGGCGCGGCTTGGGGAGCCGGCGGCGTGTCGAGCCTGCCCGCAATCAACGGATTTGGCGCCGACCGGCTGCAGGTCGCGATCAACTCCATGTTGATCAGCCCGGCCTGCCCGAACGAAATGAATCCGCCTTTGTCGTTCGTCAATCCGGCGATGATCGCGAAGCTGCGAGCCTATCTCGGCGTGGGGCCGGTATCGGTCGGCGGCGACTATATCGGCAGCCGCATCGACGTCACGACCGCGCCGCCGGCCTTCGTGCCGGCACAGGCCGGATGGGTGACCAGCACGCAACTGTCGAGCTTCTTCCGCAGTAACGGCAACGCCTATGGCGTTGACGCAGCCGCGACCATGGCCAACCACGATACGAGCATCACTTATACCGGCGGCTGGGTTCGTGCCGGCGACTACAAGACCGGCGACGGGACGACCATCAAGTCGACGCTCTACGAGACACAGAACCATTCGATCAGCATCTCGAAACAGACGTTCGGCAATCTCTTCACGTTCCAGGTCGGCGGCCAGTTCATTCCGTACCAGGGCTATGTCAACCAATACATGGACATGGTCTACAACCGCGGCCTCTATGCGAACGGCCGCTATGAGGGCGTGTTCGATTGGGGCAAGTTCGAAGCCAGCGCCTTCGTGCATCAGATCCGGCACACCATGGGCTTCATCGCGCCCGACAAGATCGGCAACATGCCGATGGACACCAAAGGCCTCGACGGCGGCTACGCGATGAAAGCGACGATGGCCCTGTCCGGCCACGACCTGCTGCGCATCGGCAACGAGTTGACGCTGAACCGGCTCGACGATTGGTGGAGCCCGGTGGCGGGATCGATGATGATGGGTCCGAACTCGTTCATCGACATCAACGGCGGAAAGCGCGACCGCGTTGGCACCTTCGTGGAATGGGAACGCCACTGGGACCGGCAGTGGACGTCGATCGTCGGCCTGCGCAACGACGTCGTGTGGATGAACACCGGCAATGTGCAGGGCTACAACGCCATGAGTAGCGGCGCCGACGCGGCCGCGTTCAACGCGGTCAATCACGCCCGCAGCGACGTTCATGTCGACGGCTCCGCCCTCCTCCGCTACGAGCCGAACGACATGAGCCAGTACGAATTCGGCTTTGCGCGCAAGACCCGTTCGCCGAATCTCTACGAGCGCTACGCCTGGTCCACCAATGCGATGGCGATGCAGATGATCGGCTGGTTCGGTGACGGCAACGGCTATGTCGGCAATCTCGACCTGGCGCCGGAGAAGGCCCACACGATCAGCTTCACGGCCGGATGGCACGATCCCGCGCAACGGCTTTGGGACGTCAAGGTCACGCCCTATGCCAGTTATGTGCAGGACTATATCGACGTCGATCGCTGCGCGACCGCAAGCTGCCTTGCGAGCAATCCCGCCAACCTGACCGCCAACACCGGCTTCGTCTACCTCCGGTTCGCCAACCACGATGCGACGCTGTATGGCGTCAATGTCGAGGGACGACTGACCGTGTGGGACAATGCGGTATACGGCCAGGGACAGCTTCGCGGCCTGATCGGCTATGTCCGCGGCCAGCGCACGGACGGTGTGGACCTCTACCACATGATGCCGATCAACGCGAAGCTCGCGCTCGACCATCGCCTCGGCGGCTGGACCAACAGCGTCGAGCTGCAGCTCGTCGGATCGAAGGACCAGGTGAGCCAGGTCCACAACGAACTGACGACACCGTCCTACGCGCTGGTCAACCTGCGCACGGGTTACCGGTGGCAGCACGTACGGCTGGACCTCGGCATCGACAATCTGTTCAACCAGAACTACTACCTGCCGCTCGGCGGCGCCGACCTGGTCGACTACAAGGTGGTCTCGATGATGGGGTCGTCAGCCGCCTACGGGTACAACGTCAAGGGACCGGGCCGCTCGTTCAACGCGCGGCTGGGGATCAGTTTCTGACGGACCAGATGCCACGCGGCTCGCCGCGTGGCGTTCCCGTCAGATGATGGCGATCCGTGCGGTGACCAATCCCATCGTTCCGAACTGTCCCGACATCGCTCGTCCAGCCCCTCTCCGGCTCAGATCTTCGGGATCTTCGCCCGTTCGACTACGCCGGTCCATTTGGCGATCTCGGTCTCGATCAGCTTCTTCATCCCCTCCGGCGAGCTGCCGCGGACCTCGCCGCCGACGGCGGTCTCCAGCCGCTGCTTGAGCTCGGGATCTCGGAGCGCCTCCAGCGTCGCGGCATTGAGCGCGGCGATGATGGCGGCCGGCGTGCCCTTGGGCGCCAGCAGGCCGGCCCAGGTGCGCACGTCGTAATCCCTGATGCCGGCTTCCTGCACCGTCGGGACGTCGGGCAGCAGCGCGGTGCGCGTCGGCGATGTCACCGCCAGGCCGCGAATCGCGCCGCTCTGGATCTGCGGAGCCAGCAGCACGGGCGTGCCGACGATGACGGGAACCTCGCCGCCGAGCAGCGCGGTGATGGCCTGCGAGTCGCCGCGATACGGCACGTGCACGATCTCGACGCCGGCGGTGGCGTTGAGCAGTTCTCCCGCGAGGTGATGGGTCGAGCCGAAACCGACCGATCCGAAGCTGAGCGAGCCCGGCTTGGCCTTAGCCATCGCAATGAGCTCGCCGAGCGATTTTGCGGGATAGTCGTTGCGCACGGCGATAACGAGTGCGTAGTAGACCAGCGTGGAGATCATCTCGAAACTGTCGGCCGGCTGGTAGGCGAGGCTCTTGTAGGTCGCCGCGGAAATCGCATGCGCGCCGGTGACGAGACCGAGCGTGTAACCGTCGGGCGCCGCCTTGGCGATCGCATCCGCCGCGATGTTGCCGCCGGCGCCCGGCTTGGCCTCGACGATGATCGGTTGGCCGAGCTTCTTCGACAGCCCGTCGGCGATGATGCGCGACAGCGTGTCGGCCGCGCCGCCGGCGGCAAAGCCGTGCAGCAGGCGGATCGGTCGCGACGGATAATTATCCGCCGACGCCGGCCCCGTTGCGAGACAACTACCGAGCAGAAAAATGGCCGCAGCAAGCCGCTTCATCCGACGCATGGATGCATCCTCCCTTTGATTGTTATGTCGTTGGCCGCAACGCGTGCGGCGTTGTTCAGATCGAATTGAATTTGCTACCGCGCGAACTCCGTGCATTCAGGCGATGGTGGCATGCCCCAGACGTCGCGCGGCAGCCCGACCCAGACCTTCGGCCGCTGCGGGCGATCGCGATGCCAGGGACGCGGCTCGAAATAACCGAGCTCCTCGTCCACCATCCGGTCGAGATCGCAAAACAGCTCGACCAGATGCCCGTCGGGATTGCGGTGATAGATCGCGGTGTTGTGGCCGGGGCCGTGACGCACCGGGCCCCAAAGCACGGGCAGCTTGTGCCGTGCGAGATGATCGCAGGCCCGATGCATGTGGTCGGGACCGCGCAGCTCGAAGGCAAAATGATGCAGGCTGCGCGCCGGCGCGCGCGCGAAGTTGAGCGTGTGATGCTCGAAGCCGCTGCGCATGAACACGAAGCGGTCCTCGATCCAGTCGGAGACCCGCAGGCCCGTCACCTTCGCGTAGAACTCCGAAGCGGCTTTGGGATCTGGCGTGCGCAGCGCGACATGGCCGAGCTTGGCCACAGTGATCCCGCCGATCCGCTCCTGCGCCGGTGTCGGCGTCCAGCCCTGGATCAGCTCGAAGCGCGTGCCTTCGGGATCGGTGAACGCCAGCAGCCTGGGCACACCCGGCAGGGAATCGCTGCGCAGCTCGGGCCGCAGGTCGGCCTGCTTCAGCGCGGCGCCGAGCGCTTCGATCTCGACATCGGGCGATATCTCGAAAGCGATGCTGCTCAGCGCGGCATCTCCGGGCTCGATCACGAGCGAGAGCTGCTCGGACTCGCTGGCAAGGAAGAGGCGGTTTCCCTCGCGGCCGGCCAGACCAAGTCCGATCACGCCGCGATAATAGTCGAGCAGCCGCTCCGGATCTGGCGAGGCGAAGGTCGCGTGCCGCAGCCGGGTGAAGCGTGCAATGGGTGCTTGTGTGCTCATCGTGCAGTCCACCCCCTCATGGAATCATGATGATCTTGCCGAGCGCCGAGCCCTGCTCGAGCAGCGTATGCGCCTTGCCGACCTCGTCGAGCTTCAGCACCGCCGAGATCGCCGGCTTGATGGCGTTGCGGCCAAGCGCCTCGATCACGCTGCGCATCAGGGCACGGCGTCCGTCGCGATCGTGATCGTAGATGTGGAAGGAGAAGCAGCGCACGGCCGGGCAGATGTCGAGATGGTTGCGCATCGCCGCCATCAGGTTTTCTTCCGGCAGCCCGGCGAAGGCGTTGTAGGACAGCAGCGTGCCCCATTTTCCGAGTGCACCGAGATAGCCGGCGAACTCGGGACCGCAGACGTGATCGAGCACGAGGCCGACGCCCTCACCCCCCGTCAGCTCGCGGGTGCGCGCAACGACGTCCTCGCTGCGGTAGAAGATGACATGATCGGCGCCGTTCGCTTTCGCGAAGGCAGCCTTCTCCTCGGTGGAGACCGTGCCGATGACGCTCATGCCGGCAAGCTTGGCGAGCTGCACCAGCGCGGTGCCGACGCCGCCCGCGGCGCCGATCACCAGCGCGCTTGCGGGCGCGCGCGGATGGCGGCACTCGTGCAGCAGCGCGTAGGCGACTTGGTAGTTCGACAGGCACACCGCGGCTTGCAGGTCGACATTGTCCGGCAGCGCGTGAACGGCATCCGCGGGCGCGACCACGTAATCGGCGTAGCAGCCGCCGCGCTGGGCGAGATCGCGCGCGCTCAGCAGCACCTTCTGGCCGACGGCAAAGCCCTCGACGCCGGAGCCGAGCGCAGAAATGCGGCCCGCGACGTCGTTGCCGGGATTGGCCGGCAGCGGCGGCATCCATTTGTAGACGCCGCGCCGGATCAGTGCGTCGGGCTGTCCGACACCGAACGCCTCGGCCCGGATCTGCACCTGGCCAGCTCCGGGCGCAGGCACCGGAAGCTCGACCAATTCGAGCGCATCCGGCCCACCCGGCTGACGCACCAGCACCGCCCTCATGTCTTTCACGCTCCCTAGACCATATTTTCGAAAATCATACCGTTTACGAAAATTATTGCAAGATGGTCGTTGGCGCGGCATGTTGAGCCATCGATTCAATTGTCAGAGCCATGCCCGACAGCGCCATCCGCCCTCGCAAGGAATTCGGCAAGACTATCGCGGCCGACATCACCCATCGGCTGCGCGAGGAGATCATCGCCTGCGCGCTTCCGCCGGGAGAGCCTTTGCGCTTCGACGTGCTGCGCGAACGGTTCGGCGCGAGCTTCACGACGCTGCGCGAGGCGCTGACCGCGCTCGCCGCGGAGGGGCTGGTCGATGCCCAGGAGCAGCGCGGCTTCCGTGTCGCGCCGGTCAGCCGCCAGGATCTGATCGAGATCACCGATGCGCGGGTGCTGGTTGAGGTGGAATTGATCCGCCGCTCGATTCAAAGGGGCGACGACGATTGGGAAATCGCGGTGATCTCCACACTGCACAGGCTGAAGCGAATCGAGCAGCGCGATCCCGAACACCCCTTGCGCGATCCCGAATGGAAGATCGCGCACCGCCAATTCCACCAGGCGCTGGTCTCCGCCTGCGGCTCGGCAACGCTGCTCGCCATTCGCGCCGAGCTGTTCGACCGCGCCGAGCGCTACCGGCATCTGTCGGCCAATTTCCGGCCGCGCCCGCGCGACAAGGCCGGCGAGCACCAGGCCATCATGCAGGCCGCGATCTCGCGCAACGCCGATCTCGCCGTGCAGCTGATCGAGACGCATATCCGCTCGACCGCCGACAACGTCGCGACCTACGCCGCCCACCTGCTCGACACCGAATAGGCGAACGGCATTTTCGCGCGGCGGGCTTGCGCCGCGCCTCATTTTCGAAAATAATACAAAAGATCGAAAATCGGAACCCTTACAATCGAACTTTTGGGGCGTAACCATGAAGCTGCTGTCGTTCTTGGACGGAAATCGGGAAAGCTGGGGTGCCGTTGTCGAAAACGGCGTGGTGGATCTCGGCCGCGCCCTGCCCCAGTACCCGACGCTTGCGGACTTCCTCGGCAGCGACGACTACGCCAGGCGCGAGGCGATCGTCGCCGGACACAAGCCGACCATCGCGCTGAGCGATATCAAATATCTTCCCGTGATCCCGCGCCCCGAGAAGATCGTCTGCGCCGTGCGTAACTATCTCGACCACCACAACGAGGCGGTGGCGTTCGGCATGAAGCGCGAGATCACCGAGTTTCCGCCGATCTTCCTGCGGGTCTGGCGCTCCCAGGTCGGCCACAACGCGCCGGTGATCCGGCCGAAGGTCTCGGACAATTTCGACTGGGAGGGCGAGCTCGCGGTCGTCATCGGCAAGGGCGGCCGTCACATCAGCCAAGCCGATGCCTGGAGCCACGTCGCGGGCTACTCAATCTACAACGACGTCAGCGTGCGCGACTGGCAGCGTCATGCGCAGCAGATCGCCTCCGGCAAGAACTTCGTCGGCACCGGCCCGTTCGGTCCGTGGCTGGTCACGCCGGACGAGATCGGCGATCCCACGAAACTCAAGCTCGAGACGCGGGTCAACGGCACGACCGTGCAGTCCTCCGACACCTCGATGCTGATCTTCTCGATCCCGCGGCTGATCGAATATTGCTCGACCATCTTCGACCTCGTCCCCGGCGACGTCATCGCCACCGGCACGCCGGCCGGCGTCGGCTTCACCCGCAAACCGCCGGTCTTTCTCAAGCCCGGCGACGTGGTCGAGGTCGAGATCGAGAACATCGGCGTGCTCCGTAATCCCGTCGTGGACGAGGCGTAAGGCGCCGCATGTCCTACGACATTCGCAAGACCGCGCTCGGCGTCGAGACCATCTGGCATGAGCGCGGGCCCCGGCTGGAGAAGCCGCTGCTGGTCGGCACCGCGATTGCGGTGATCCGCAATCCCTTCGCCGGCCGCTATGAGCCCGACCTGATGCCGTTCCAGGCCTCCTTGCGCGAGCTCGGACGCGAACTCGCGGGCAACCTGATCGCTCAGCTCGGCGGCGCCGAGCGCGTCGAAGCCTATGGCAAGGGCATCATCGTCGGCGAGGACGGCGAGCTCGAGCACGGCGCGGTCTGGCACGAGGCCGGCGGCCACGGCATGCGCGAGGTGCTGGGGCAGCCGAAGGCGATCGTGCCGGCGGCGAAGACGATCGGCGGTCCCGGCACGCGCCTGATGGTGCCGCTCGGCCACATCCACGCCGCCTATGTGCGCAGCCATTTCGGCACCGCAGAGATGACGCTGTGGGACGCGCCGCGCCGCGACGAGATCGCCTTCGGCCTCGTCATGGCCACCGGCGGCCGCCCCCACGCACGCATCGGCGGCCTCAAGGCATCGGATATCTCCGTGCATGACGGGCAGCGTTGACGCGCGGGCTCAGTGCCCTCCGCAGCGGCAGCGCTCGTAATCGGCGGGATCGTGGCTGTTGACGATCGTCACGTGGTCGCCGTGATCGCGCTTCAGCGCGCGCAACCGCTCCTGGTTGGCGATCCGCATGTCGCGGTCCATGTCGCCGCGGCGCTGGAAGTAGCCTAGCATCAGCGGCACGCGCGGCGATGCGTCGAGCTGGCCGTGATGGAAGTAGCTGTCGCCGGCATGCAGCAGCCATTTGTCGCCTGATCGCACCGCGATGCCGCAGTGTCCGAGCGTGTGGCCGGCGAGCGGAATCATCAGGATGTCCGCCTCTTTGTCGCCGAGCGCGCGCACACCCTTGAAGCCAAACCAGTCCTCGCCGGCTTCGTCATAGAATGACCAATGCGGGCCGTGGCTCCACTGCCCCGTGACATAGCGTCCTTGTGGCGGCGCCGGTTTGCGCAGCACCGCCATGCCGTATTCGGCGCGATGGACGTGAATCGCGGCGTGAGGAAAATCAGGTACGCCACCGGCGTGATCGCGGTCGAGATGCGTCAGCAACACTTGGCGCACGTCCTTGAGGGAATAGCCGAGCGCCTTCACCTGCTCGGCCGCCGTCTCCGCGGTATCGAGTTTTGGCGCGGTCTGCCGCACCCAGCGCTGCCCGAGCCGCCCGGGCGCTGCGATGTCGTCGAGGCCGATGCCGGTGTCGACCAGAGCGAGCCCGTCATTGGTCTCGACCAGCAGGCAGTGGCAGACCAGCCGGGCGCGCTGGAAAAGGCCGCCAGTGCCGTTCACCAGGCGGCGGCCGATCGGGCACATCGTGCCGGTGTTGAGATGGTGGATCTTCATCGCATGTCCCTGCCGGTTATGAGCCACACGGTCTTGTCATCGTTCGATCCATAGGTAAAATATCGAATGTTGATATTATCTCTAGGCTACTCCTATGGATATCCGCGAGCTTCGCTACTTCGCCGCCGTCTATCGCGAACGCAGTTTGACCGCCGCCGCGCGGGCCTGCTTCGTGTCGCAGCCGTCGATCTCGACCGCGATCACCAGTCTCGAGGCTGAGCTCGGAACCACCTTGTTCGTCCGGCACAAGAAGGGCGTCGCGCCGACCGCATCGGCGGAGCAGTTTCACGCCCACGCCTGCCGCATCATCGACGAGACCGACGCGGCGCGCGGGCTGTTCAAAAAGCCGAGCATGAGGACGACGGTCACGCTCGGCCTGATGCGCACGCTCGACGTGCCCCGGATCATCGCGCTGCTCAAGCCCCTGACAGCGCGCAGCGACGTCGCGCTCCGGCTCGTCGGCAGCGACGAGGCGGCCGATGCGCGCATCATCTCCAGGAGCATGCTGCGCAAGGACGAGCAGTTCGTCGCGCTGTGGAGCGAGCGCTATGTCGCCGCGCTCCCGCCCTCGCATCCGCTGACGCTGAAGGAGACGCTTCGCACCGCCGATCTCGCCGGCGTGCCGCTGATCGACCGCTGCCATTGCGAGCAGAGCGCGTTCTTCGGCCGCACCGCACAGCGCCGCCAGACCGCGGCGATCGCGCAATCGGAAGATTGGGCCATCGCGCTGGTTGCCGCCGGGGTCGGCATCGCCATCGTCCCTGAGGGCGTGGCACGCGGCAATCCGGACGTCGCCGTGCGCGAGATCGAGGTCAAGGTGACGCGCGAGGTGGGCCTCGCCTACCGCGCCTCGGCGCCGCTGGCGGATGCTCTGAAGGAGCTTGTCGGAAAGCTGCAGAAGCAGCGCGGGTCGCATCGAACCGAGCGCCGCGTTGGCGCGCGCTAGCCGCTCAGCCCTTCGAGACGACCGCGCGGCCGTAGGGCGGCTGGCCCTGGACCGGCGGGTTGGCGGTCTGGGCGGCGAGCTCGCCGATCAGGCGGTCGGCGTCGGCGGCCATACCGTCGGGGGCCTGGATCACCAGGCGCTCCAGCGCCCAGCGGTAGGACGAGACGCGCTGCTCCAGGCTCTGCTGCACCCACTGGATGATCAGCGAGTTCTCCTGCATGCGCGCGACCGCATCGTCCTTCTCCCTCGGCGAAAGCGCGGAGACGCGCGCCATGCTGGCGTCGCGCTTCCTGTCGAGGTCGATGACGCGGATCGCGGAGGCGAAGAACGGCTCGAAACGGGTGATGTCGTTGCGCACGTCCTCCATCAGCTGCGCATAGCGCGAGGAATGCGAACGATGCGGCTCGTCGATCAGCGTGCGCCCGTACATGGTGCGGTCGAACACGATCTTCTGCCGCCAGGGGGACGGCATCGCCTTGTAGTCGCCGAACACGCTCTTCCAGGCGGGGCGCGACAGCGGCGGCTCGATCATGGGATAGGCGAGGTCGCGCAGCTGGCGTTCCTCGTCGGTGAGCTGGAATTGGGACGGCTTCAGGCCGACGCTGCCAGTCGCCTCCGTCCCCAGCCAGCGATGCATGTCGTCGCTGCGCATGTCGGCGCGGGTGCGGCCGAAATCGCCGCCGCTGCAGGCTGCGAGCGTCGCGCCGATGAGCGTGAGCAGGACGGCCGATAAGATGGGCCGGATCTGGCGGATGGTGTCCGGCATTGCATGAAGCCGGACGTCAGCGACGGCGACGACGGCGCCCCGGCGCTGTGCCCTGCTCGGGTCCGCGGTCGCCGCTGGTTTCATCGGCCTCGCGCTCGATACGGATGACGGGAAGGATCAGGATCGTTCCCATGTCCGCGCGCGGAGCGACATCCCCCGACGAGCCCACCCGGCGACCGGCCGGAAATTCAATGATGGTCCCCATGTCAGCTCTCTTCAATTGCCGCGCGACCGAACGCGCCCCTGCAACATGCAATTCATTAAGATCAGTTCATGGTTAACGGGGTGTAAACGCGGCGTCCGGACCGTAGCCGCACGGGCCGGTCCGCGACGTCCCGTTAAGGCACGGGATCGCGACAAGTCGAGCGTTCGGCTTCACGCCTCGTTTTCCTTAACGAGCCTTTAAAGGAGCCTGCGATAGGCTGGCAGCAAGTATCTCTTCCAGGTCGCGTATTTTTCCATGACCAAGTCGCTGTTTCCCGGATTCGACGGGCTGATGTCGCTCTCCCGTCGCGAAGGCGTCGATGTTCGGCCGACGCTGCTGCGCGTGCTGACCGACCTCTACGTTCAGACCCGCCTCCACAGCGACGACGAGCAGCGCCAGTTCACCGAGCTTGCGACACGGCTGATCGACCAGGTCGACGATGCCACGCGCGCGGCCGTCAAGGCCAAGCTCGCGATCTATCCGCAGACGCCCGTCCCGGTGCTGCAGAAGCTCGGACTGGTCGCGGCCCGGGAAGGCCGCAGGGTTCCGCTCGCGCGCGAGATCCCGACGCCCGCACCCGCCCCCGCGCCGGCCCGTACGCCGACCGACGCCGAGCTGCGCATGGCCGCCAGCATGGCGATGCAGCCGAAGGACGCTGCCGAGATCCACGACATGTTCTTCCGCGCGGGTCCTTCCGAACGCGCGCTGATCCTGCACAATCTGGCGCAGACGCCACTGAAGGCCGCGCCGCGCATTCCGACCGTCCGCGCCAAGCGCGCGATCCAGATCCTGGAGATGGCGGCGATCGCGGGCGACGCCGAGAACTTCGCCCTGGAGCTCGGCGACAGCCTGATCCTGCCCTCGCGCGTCGCAGCCCAGATCGTCGACGACGCCGGCGGCGAAGCCCTCGCGGTCGCGGCGCGCGCGCTCGACATGCCGAGCCCGAACTTCCAGCGCATCCTCTTGTTCTTCAAGCCGGCGATCGGCACCTCCGTGAACGAGGTGTACCGGCTGTCACGGCTCTACGACCGTCTCAGCGACCGCTCGGCGCTGGTGATGCTGGCGGCCTGGCGCGGCTCGACGCTCGCCGTCACCCGCGCAAAGTACCAGCCGTCACTGCACGACAGCGAACGCCAGCGTGCCCGCGCCGGCGCGAGCCAGACGCGGCCGGGCGTGCAGCCCGGCGCGATGCCGCGCCGCACCGGCACCGACGGATCATCGGAGCGGTAAGGCTGAATGCGACTTGGCACGGTCGCTCGCTCCGCAAACTCGTCATGCCCGGGCTTGTCCCGGGTATCCACGCCTTGGCTGCATGTGAAGAGAACGTGGATGGCCGGGACAAGCCCGGCTATGACGGCGCGATAGCATCGTCGCAGCTACGTCTTCGCCAATTCCAGAAAATGCCGCCCGGCACGGTCCTCGGTCTCGACGATCCAGGCGTCCGGGTCGAAGCGGATTTCCTTGGTGAGGCGTTCCTCGACGGTGTGCTCCGGCAGGGGCTGCGGCGCGACCGGCACGAAGAAGCGATCGACGGGGCGGCCGTCGTCGTAAGAGGTCTGCGGCGCCGGCGCATACAGCATCGCATGGCCGTCGAGCAGCGACACTTTCACGAAGACCGCCCCCGCCTCTTCGGCGCCGCGACGACGCACCGCGCCGAACACGCCCTCGGTCTGGCATCGGCGCAAATACGCGGCGACCCATATGTTGGATTTCAAACGCATGAGTCGGACGATAGGCCAGCGCGACGCCCGCCGCCAGTCTCAGCTCGCGCCCGTCAGACGTTACTCAGGCCCTGGCCGCCGCGGATCTGACGTGCCACGAGATATGACAGCGGCATCGCCAACGCAAATCCCACCGCGACCGCATAGGGGATGTTCCTGATGGCGTCGGCGGCGAAACTCGGCACCATCAGCACGACGATCATACTGACGCCAGCCAGCACCGTACCCAGCATGATCCAGACCAGAACCGAGACCTTGAACATGGCACCCTCTCTTCTTCGTTGAAGATGCGCGATCATGTTCCTGACGCCGCCGGCCGTCATTGATCCCACGCAAATCGCGCCTCGAGGCGCGACCCGGCCTGCCGGCGCGCGAGGCCCGGCAGTTGACCCGCGTCAATGACAACGGATGGATGTGGCTATTCGACGGGATGGCCGATCGCGGCCCCCAGCTCGCGCAGCAGCCGGTCGGACAATTGGCCGGTGACCTGCATCCTGTGCTCGCGCTCGAACTTCTGAATCGCGGCCTGGGTCTCGCCGCTCATCGTACCCGTGATCTTCAGATTGCCGTAGCCGTATTCGGACAGGGCGCGCTGCACGCCGGCGACACGGCGTGCGGCCGGGCTCTGCTGCGGGATAGGCGCCGGCGGACGTATGGCGGAGGGCGGCGTCGCGGTCGTCGCCTTGACCAGGTTGGTCATCGGATCGTGCGAGCGCGTCGATGCGGTCGCCTCGACGGCTTTCTCCACCGGCCTCTCGGCGGTCCTCTCGGTGGGCCTATCGACCGGCTTGGGCTCGGCGCGGAACTCGGTCGCGCGCGGCTCGAGCGGCGAGGTGTCGGCGCCGACGGGGCGCGGACGCGGCAAGGGATTGGCCAGCGGCACGGACGACGGCGCGGGAAGATTGATCACGGTGCCGAACATCGGCGCCGGATGCCGCCCGGTCTGCAGGAACAGCGCATTGGCGACGATCGCGCCGATCGCGGCGACCGCGACGAGGCCGGCAAGCGTGTCCTTGGGGCTGTGCAGCAGCACGCGCATCACGAGGTTGCGCTCGGTCTCGACGTCGACAACCGCGGCCTTGGCGCCGCGGCGGCGCGGAGCGGTTTGGTCCTTGGCAGACTTCCTAGGCACTTTTCTTCACCAGAGCGGGTTGGTCCTGAGTTTGGTCGTGAGATTCGTCACGAGAGTCATCACGAGATTCTTGGCGCAGCACCGGCGTCAGGGTCGCGATCTTGCTCCCGCTCGCCGCCTCATCGACCAGCCCGGCTTGCGGCGGCGTGTAGACGAGCGGCAGCTTGACCGTGACGGCGGTGCCCTCGCCCAGCTTGCTTTGTACCGTCAATTCGCCGAGATGCAACGCCACGAGACTCTTCACGATCGAAAGTCCGAGGCCGGTGCCTTCGTGACGGCGCTGATAGGTCTTGCCCGCCTGGAAGAACGGCGCCCCGATGCGCTCGAGGTCGTCGGGCGCGATGCCGACGCCGGTGTCGCTGATGCGCAGCGTGAACTGCGATCCGCTCGCCGCGGCGGAAACGGAAACCTGGCCGCCACGCTCGGTGAACTTGATGGCGTTGGCGACGAGATTGAGCACGATCTGCTTGAACGCCCTGGGATCGCCGGTCATGACCGGCAGGTCCTGGGGCGCGTCGGTGACGAGGTCGATGCCGTTCTCCCGCGCCTTCAGCGCGAGCAGATTGCAGCAATGCAGCAGCGAGGCGCGCGGCGCGAACGGCTCGGACGCGATCTCGAAATTGCCCGACTCCATCTTCGACATGTCCAGGATGCCGTTGACGACCGACAACAGATGCTGGCCGGAATCGTTGATGAGCTGGGCATATTCCTGGCGCTGGGCCGCACCCAGCATCAGGGTCTTCTCCTGCGCGATCATCTCGGAGAAGCCGATGATGGCGTTCAGCGGCGTCCGCAGCTCGTGGCTCATGGTGGCGAGGAAGCGCGTCTTGGCGGCATCGGCGGCTTCCGCGGCGCTGCGCGCCTGAACCAGCGCCTGCTCGGACAGCTTGTGGTCGGTGACGTCGCGCATCACGGCGACGACCTCGGCCTCGCCATGAGGATTTTGGCTCATATCCTGGTCGAGCGGGCGGCAGCGCATCTCGACCCACAGAAAATCGACCCGACCGCGCTCCGAATCGTGAGGCTCGCGCCGCAGCCGGAACTCGACGCTGCGCACCTCGCCGCGCGCGGCATCGGACAGCGCGGTGAGATAGGCCGGACGATCGGCGACATGCACGCGATCGAACAGGCCATGACCGAGCAGTTGCGCGACCGGCATGCCGAGCATGGTCTCCGCCGCCGGCGAGATGAACTGCACCGCGCCGTTGCGCTGGTGCCGCGAGATCACGTCGCTCATGTTGCGCGCGAGGAGGCGATAGCGTTCCTCTTCGCGCGACAGCAGTGCGACGCTGGTGCGCGCGAGCGATTCCGCGCCGAAGGCGAGGCCCGCGGCATAAAGCGTTGCCGAGGCGACGCCGCAGGCCATCAGAACGCCGCGTTCCGCAGCGCTGATGTCTCCTGACGGCAGCCAGCCGAGCTGGCTGCCGAGGATCAGCATTCCCGCACAAGACAGCGCGAGCAAGGATGCGAAAGCGGCGACGCGGCGCGAGGCGGACAGCGCGGCTTCCAGGGGAACCACGACCAGCCAGACCGCGGCGAACGAGTCGATGCCGCCCGTAGAGCCCGCGACCGCCATGATCAGCCCGGCGAGCGCCAGCGACGACAGCACATGCGCGCCTTCATAGCGGCCGGTGCGCGACAGGAACCAGGACAGCAGAATGGGCGCGATCAGCCACGCAAAGGCGGCGACCTCGACCGCGCTCGGCGCGCCGCGCATGGCGAGATAGACCGGGAATGCGGCAAAGGCGGCCAGGCTGCCGAGCAGCCGCGGCGCCATGAAGGCACGATGTCGCGCTCGCATCAGCGCATCGTAACGCGCGGAAGGATGCAGCAGCGCATCGAGACAATCGCGGATGATACTCAAAACTGTCACGGGTCTCGCGCTTCAGCTCAATCGTCTTTGAGAAGACGCGCCGGAACGCCTCCTTGTCGTTGAGCCAACGTGTCAGAGCGACCTTAAACGAGTGCTAAGGCGCCGCCGCGCGCAGCCGTACGCCGGGACATCGCGGGGCTTTTTAGACGATTTGGCGACGTCTTCACCGAGGATGGTGAACACAGGGTTTCACGCATCCGGGCATGGTTTCGAAAGGGTGGATGCGCCGGCCGGCAGAATCACGGACGTCGGCGTCAATCGAAAATTTACGACAGCCTCGATCCCGAAGAATCTTGCGTCAATTTTTCGCGAATTAAGCTCAAGGCAATCACTTGCGATTTATCGAGAGTTGCTAGGTCCGACGTCCGCGGAGTTCGCCGCGGGCGGGATCGAACGTACAGGTCGCTAAGATGCGCTTTCTGCTCCGCATCACATTCTGGCTCGGGCTGGTGCTGGTGCTCCTGCCCAGGGACAAGACACCCGAATCGGAGAAGCTACCGCAGATCGGCGCCGCCGAAGCGGTGCAGGCTGCGACTGCGGCCGTCTCCGACATGACCCAGTTCTGCAAGCGACAGCCGGCAGCCTGCGAGGTCGGCGGACAGGCCGCGACCATCATCGGCCAGCGCGCCCAGGACGGCGCGCGCAAGATCTACCAGATCATCAACGACAAGAAAGAGCACATCAGCAACGACAAGAACGAGAAGAACGACAAGAAGGCGCCCGACCATACCGGCTCGATCGCGATGGCCGGCGAAGGGGACGCCGTATCGAGCGAAGCGCCGCCCGACACGCTGAGCCAGGACGACCTCGCGCTGGAATGGCGCGGCCCGCAGCCGGCGAATTAGCGCTCAAACCCTATCGATTTCGGCTCCTCGCATCCCTATATTGGCCGGGACGCGGGAACTTTGGGCCAGCATGACGACGATCGACGAAATCAGGGACAATTTCGAGCTTCTGGACGAGTGGGACGACCGCTATCGGTACGTCATCGAGCTCGGCCGTACCCTGGAACCGATGCCGGAGGCCGAGCACTCCGCCGAGAACAAGGTGAACGGCTGCGTCAGTCAGGTCTGGCTGCAGAAGCTGGTCGACCGCAGCAACGGCGCACCGGTCCTGAAATATCGCGGCGACAGCGACGCGCATATCGTGCGCGGGCTGGTCGCGATCGTGCTCTCGCTCTATTCCGGCCGCACGCCGCGGGAGATCCTCGATACCGACGCGATCGCCGTGTTCAACGAGTTCGGCTTTCGCGACCATCTGACGCCGCAGCGCTCCAACGGCCTGCGCTCGATGGTCGAGCGCATCAAGACCGACGCCAGAGAGGCGCTCGC
>RXJC01000459.1:0-545 GCA_003963435.1 Bradyrhizobiaceae bacterium
GACGCGCGCCACCGACGCCGGCCGCGCCAAGGGCTATCCGCTGCTGTTCACGACCGAGCCGGAGGAGTAGCGGCTCAGCCGATCACCACCGACGCTTCTTCCGCCAGTCCGTACACGCGCTGCGCCTTGGAGAACCCGGCAATCGGGAATTCGCCGAGCTCGTGCCAGTCGTGCCGGCAGACATTGGCAAAACCTTCCGAGGCGACGACGGTCCGCCCCAGGCGACCCGTGATCTTCTCCAGCCTTGCGGCAAGATTCACGGCGGGGCCGATGCAGGTGAAGTCGAGTCGGTTGCCGCCACCGATATTGCCGTAGAGGATGTTGCCGACATGCAGCGCGACGCCGAAGCGGAAGCGCTCGATGGCGTCGCCCACCGGAAAGGCCAGCGCCTCGACGCTGGCGCGGGATTCGCGCGCCGCTTCCAGCACGCGCGTGCAGACATGGGCGGCGTCGCCGACATATTCGTCGATCGGAAACACCGCGAGCAGGCCGTCGCCCATGAACTTCAGCACCTCGCCGCCATGGTCCCGGATCGCGGTGACCTG
>RXJC01000459.1:595-4232 GCA_003963435.1 Bradyrhizobiaceae bacterium
GACCTGGCAGTCGAAATAGTGGTTCAGGATTTCGACAACGGTCTCGGGCGGCAGCCGGTCCGACAGCGCGGTGAAGCCGCGCAGGTCCGACAGCCAGATCGCGGCCTGCATGGTGTCGTGGTGGCCGCGGCGGATCTGGCCGCCGAGGATCCGCGCGCCGGCGCGGTTGCCAACATAGGTGTCGAGCAGCATCTCGGCGGTGCGGCGCTGGCTAATGATCTCGGTGACCCGCGCCAGCGGCGTCACGATGGAGCGGATCGCCGCGATGTGATCGTCGCTGAAGCCGCCGGGGTGCCGCGTCACCCAGCTCGTCGCGTGGACCGATCCGTCGAGAAACGGCATCGGCACCGCGACGTAGTCGGTCGCTCCTTCGGCCCGCATGTCCTCGACGAACGGAAACCGCTTGCTGTCGGGATCGTCAACTCGCCCTCTGACCTCCACACCCTGCTCGAACACGATGCGAAGCGGGCTCGCGGCGAATTCGGGCGTGTCTAGGATCTCGAAATCGACGGTGCCGATCTCAACCTCCTGGCCTTGCCGCCAGATGAAGTTGCGGCCGAAGATTTCGGGATGCAGGGTGCGGATGAAGATGCCGAACCGCCACAGCGGCAGGCCGGCTTCGACCATATGTTCGCAGACATCCGCGATCATCTCGGAAGGCGTCCCGGACGATCTCGCGCCGTCGATCAGCCAATTGGTGATGCGCTGGATCTCGGAGTTTTGCATGCCCGCATTTGCGGACGAAGTTGCGGGATCGTCAAGCTGCGCGGTGGGTTGGTACCGCGACGAGAACGCCCTGCCCGGCGCTAACGCCCCACCTGGCCGCGGTCGCGCAGGAAATGGTCGGCCAGCACGCAGGCCATCATGGCTTCGCCGACGGGGACGGCGCGGATGCCGACGCAGGGATCGTGGCGGCCCTTGGTGAAGATCTCGGTATCGGCCCCTTTACGATCGACCGTGAGACGCGGCTGCAGGATCGACGAGGTCGGCTTCACCGCAAACCGCACCACGATCGGCTGTCCCGTGGAGATGCCGCCCAGCACGCCGCCGGCATGGTTGGAGAGGAAGCGCGTGCCGTCATTGCCGGTGCGCATCTCGTCGGCGTTTTCCTCGCCGGTGAGCTCGGCCGCGCCAAAGCCGGCGCCGATCTCGACGCCTTTCACCGCGTTGATGGTCATCATCGCGCCCGCCAGATCGGAATCGAGCTTGGCGTAGATCGGCGCACCGAGACCGGCCGGCACGCCTTCGGCGACGATCTCGATCACTGCTCCGATCGAGGAGCCGCTCTTGCGGATGCCGTCGAGATAGGTCTCGAAGAACGCGGCCTTGTCCTTGTCCGGGCAGAAGAACGGATTGTTGGCGATCTCGTTCCAATCCCACTTGGCGCGGTCGATCTTGTGCGGGCCCATCTGCACCAGAGCGCCGCGTACCCTGACGTCGGGCAGCACTTTTCGCGCGATCGCACCGGCGGCCACGCGCGTCGCGGTCTCGCGCGCCGAGGAGCGACCACCGCCGCGATAATCGCGCAGGCCGTATTTGGCCTCATAGGTGAAGTCGGCATGGCCGGGACGAAACTTGTCCTTGATCTCGGAATAGTCCTTCGAGCGCTGGTCGGTGTTCTCGATCAGGAGCCCGATCGGCGTCCCCGTTGTCACCTGCACGCCGGTCTCCGGATGCGCCATCACGCCGGACAGGATCTTGACCTGGTCCGGCTCCTGGCGCTGGGTGGTGAAGCGCGACTGGCCCGGCCGGCGGCGGTCGAGGTCGCCCTGAATGTCGGCCTCGGTGAGCGGGATCATGGGCGGGCAGCCGTCGACCACGCAACCGATTGCCACCCCATGGCTCTCGCCGAAGGTGGTGACGCGGAACATGTGGCCGAAGGTGTTGAAGGACATCGCCTGATGGTCGCCTTGTGCTGACAGTCAGCGCTTATGTTGAATGTCAACGTTCGTAGCCCCCAGGGGCAAGGCATTCAACCCCGTTCCGTCATTCCGGGGCGATGCGCAGCATCGAACCCGGAATCTCGAGATTCCGGGTTCGCCCTGCGGGCGCCCCGGAATGACGGTGGATGGACCTAACTGAACTTCTCCAGCCGCCCGTCGCGGAACACATAGACGGCGCCCTGCTCGATGTAGAGCTCGGCGGCACTGGCCGGCGTTTCCAGCCCCAGGGACACCATCAGGGCCCGGCAGGTCCCGCCATGGGCGACTGCGACGGTGTCAGCCTGGAGCTGGTCGTACCAGGCGCGGACCCGGACCTGGACGTCGGCGTAGGTCTCCCCGCCGGCAGGGCCCACCGTCCATTTGTCGGCAAGGCGCCTCGCATAAATGTCGGGATCGGCCGCCTCGCTCTCGGCCAACGTCAGCCCTTCCCAGCTGCCATAGCCGATCTCGCGCAACCGATCGTCGAGCGCGTAGTCGGCGGCCGGCAGTTCGAGCTTGCCGCGCGCGAGCTCCATGGTCTGGCGCGCACGGCCGAGCGGGCTCGACACGTAAGGCAATGCCGCCTTGTCGCGCCCCTCGCGCTTGAACAGATCGGCGAGAACGCCACCTGCCTGCACGGCCTGACTGCGCCCGCGCGCATTCAGCGGAATGTCCTTGGTGCCCTGAAGCCTGCCGAGCGCATTCCACTCGGTCTCGCCGTGGCGAAGATAGTAGATCGTGGGCACGGCCATTCCAGCCTGAAGATCAGTCCTTGCCGCCGAACGAGATGTCCGGCGCATCGGGCCGCTTCATGCCCAGCACGTGATAGCCGGAATCGACGTGATGCACTTCGCCGGTAACGCCGCGAGACAGGTCGGAGAGCAAATACAGCGCGCTGCCGCCGACATCCTCGGTCGACACGTTGCGCCGCATCGGCGCGTTGGTCTCGTTCCACTTCAGGATATAGCGGAAGTCGCCGATGCCGGAGGCGGCGAGTGTCTTGATCGGACCTGCCGAGATCGCGTTGACGCGGATGTTCTTCTCGCCGAGATCGGCGGCGAGATAGCGCACGCTGGCCTCCAGCGCCGCCTTCGCCACGCCCATCACGTTATAGTGCGGCATCCACTTCTCGGCGCCGTAATAAGAGAGCGTGATCATCGAGCCGCCGTCGGCCATCATCTTCTCGGCGCGCTGCGCCACGGCGGTGAACGAGTAGCAGGAGATCAGCATCGACTTGGAGAAGTTCTCCGCCGTGGTGTCGACGTAGCGGCCTTCGAGCTGCTCGCCATAGGCGATCGCGTGCACCAGGAAGTCGATCTTGCCCCACTTCTCCTTCAGCACCGCGAACGCCGCATCGATGGTCGCGGCATCGGTGACGTCGCAATGGCCGAGCACGAGACCGCCGATCTCGGCAGCGAGCGGCTCGACGCGCTTCTTCAGCGCATCGCCCTGATAGGTGAAGGCGAGCTCGGCGCCGGCGGCGTGGCATGCCTTGGCGATGCCCCAGGCGATCGAGCGGTTGTTGGCAAGACCGAGGATCACGCCGCGCTTGCCCTGCATCAGACCTGAATTCTGCGCCATCTTTGATCGTCCCGTCGAGCTTTTGCTGAGGTCTGGAGGTACACCAGCCCTCCCCTGCGGTACAGTCCTAATACGCCGCGTTAACGCTGTTTCGAGCGCCGGAATAGCCGTTCCATTCGGGTGTTATGATCGCT
>RXJC01000325.1 GCA_003963435.1 Bradyrhizobiaceae bacterium
CGCCGTGCTGCCGCTGGTCGGCCTGTTCTTCTTCCGCCTCTACGACAACCAGCTGATCCGCCAGACCCAGGCCGAGCTGATCGCGCAGAGCCGCGTGCTGGCGACGATCTATGCGCAGGAGGTCACGGCGCGGCTCGACGATGGCCTGATACTCGGGGCCGAGGTGCCGCCGAACGTGCTGCCCGACCCCGGCGACCCCGTCACGCCGATCCGGCCCGCGCTCGATCTCACCGCCAACGACCTGCTGCGGCGGCGCCCGGATGCGCAGGCCGCGGCCCGGCCGGCGCAGCCTGCCTATGTCGAGATCGGCGCAAAACTGACGCCGATCATCCGCGAGACCCAGAAGGTGACGCTGGCGGGCTTTCGGATCCTCGATCCGCAAGGGGTCGTCATCGCCGGGCGGCAGGAGGTCGGGCAGTCGCTCGCCCATATCGAGGAGGTCGCCGACGCGCTGCACGGGCAATACCGCGCGACTTTACGCAACCGCGTGCCGGACAAGCCGCCGCCGCCGATCTATTCCTTCAGCCGCGGCCTCGGCGTGCACGTGTTCTCGGCGATGCCCGTCATCGTCAACAACCGCGTCGCGGGGGTGATCTATACGACGCGGACGCCAAGCAACATTTTCGACCATCTCTACCAGGAGCGGGCCAAGTTCGTGCTGGCGGGGCTCGCCGTCATCCTGGGCACCGTCGCGATTGGCCTCGTGTTCTCGCGCACCATCACGCTGCCGATGCGCGAGCTGATCGACCGCGCCGCCAGAATCGGCCGCGGCGACCGCGAAGCGTTTCAGCCGCTCCGGCATTACGGCACGCGTGAGTTCGCCCAGCTTTCGCACAGCTTCCTCGGCATGGCCGAGCAGCTGGCGCGGCGCTCGGACTATATCGCGACGTTCTCCGCCCACCTCACCCACGAGCTGAAATCGCCGCTGACCTCGATCAAGGGCGCGGCCGAGCTGTTGCAGGATTCGGTTCAAGGCAAAGCCGGCAGCCTGACGCCCGCCGAGCAGAACACCTTCATCGCCAACATCCTGTCCGACACGAAGCGGCTGGAGGCGATGGCGCAGCGCCTGCGCGAGCTCGCCCGCGCCGAGCGCCTGCCGCAGAACGAGCGCACGGAGCTGGCACCCGTGATCGCCGACCTCAGGGGCCGCTTTCCGGAAAGCTCAATCGAGGCCAGCGGCAGCCTCGACCGCCCCATCGGCATGTCCGGCGAGAAGGCCCTGATCGTGCTGTCGCATCTTGCCGACAACGCGATGCGGCACAGAGCGAGGTCCATCAGGCTGGAGGCGACCTTCGAGCGCACGACCTTGCGTCTGACGGTGGTCAATGACGGCGAACCGATCTCGGCGCCGAACCGTGACAGGATTTTTGATGCGTTCTTCACCACCCGCCGCGACCAGGGCGGCACGGGCATGGGGCTCGCGATCGCACGCGCGGTGATGGCGAGCCATGGCGGCTCGATCAGGCTGAGGCCGACCGACGAGGGCGCCGCCTTCGAGCTCCAATTTCCAGTCGCCTGAGGCGCGATGAGATCATCGCCCCTCAGTTTCTTGTTTGGGCATGATCTATTCGGAAAACCGCTTCACACTTTGCACTCACGCGGCCCTTCGGGTCCGGATCATGCCCTAGATCGCGAACACCCAGGCCGCGACGATGGCGCCGATGGTGACCAGACCAGCGATGGTCCAGCCGGCAGCGTATTCCAGCTCAGGATGACCGGTCGCCCGCATGACCTCGGTGGGATCGGCGGTATGCTTCTGTGCCATGACAGCCTCGCACGTTACTCCCCGCGTCTTATGTAAGTCGCTTGGGGCGGCAAAAGGTTCCGTCACGGAAATGCGAGGAATAAAAAACGCGAAAACAACCCCATGCACAGTAGAAGGCGCTTCCATCCCGAAGCAGGGTCGCGGGGCTCAACCACTTGGCGCAACGTGGCAAAACGACCTGGCCGCGCAATCGCCGCGCGACTGGCGCGTTGCCCTCCCAGTCCGATTGCATGCTAGACTGGAACCAGTCCACGGCGGGAGGGAAGCATGGCCGACAACAAGGCAAAGCGAGGCGGGGCAGATCGTGCGCTGATCGCGCTCACCGAAAAATACGAAGTCGCCTACTGGTCGAAGAAGTTCAAGGTGACGCCCGCCAAGCTGAAATACGCCGTCAAGAAAGTCGGCCGTTCCGCTGGGAAGGTTGAGGCGTACATCAAGCTCCAGAAGCACCGCGCCTCCGACAAGAGCCGGATCGCGCTGAGCGAGCCCTACGAGGTCCGCTACTGGTCCAAGAAGTTCAAGATCACCCCGGCCCGGCTGAGGCTCGTGGTCGCAACCGCCGGCCATTCCTCCAGGAAGGTCGAGGCCTATCTCGCCGCCCAGAAGGCCGCGAAGAAGGCGGGGAAGGCCAAAAAGGCGGCCAAGAAAGCAGTGAGGAAGGCGACCAAGAAAACGGCCAAGCGGAAGAAGGCGGCCTGAGACCAACGCTTTTCGCGCGGCTAGGGTGGCAGCGGGCGGACGGCCCGTTGCAGCCGGGCGGGCCAGCGGCGCGCCGAGCAAAGGTGCCGCGAATTCGCCTCAAGGCCAGCCGACTAATGAGACGAATTGCAAAGACAGGCCAGATCAGCGAGCCAATATCGGCCCCCAAGGCCGGCATCATCATGAAAAATTATCTGACACTCTTCCTGCTTCTGACCATGGACACGGCCTCCGCCCACGGTCCCTTGCCGGCCCGGGTGCCGCCATCCTCCGATCTCATCCGGGTCGGCCTCACCGATTCCGACACCACCGCCGGCGGCACCGCGCGGCTGTGCGAGCAGGTCACCTTCTCGCGCGGGCTGCGCTATGGCGAGAGCGAGGCCAATGTGCTCGACGTTGCCGCCAGCACCACCAAGGCGGATACGCCCCGGCCGGTGCTGCTGTTCGTGACCGGCGACACCTTTACCGGCGATCGCGCCGCGCCGGAGCTGTCGCGCCAGATCCAGGACCAGGCGATGTGCTTCGCCGCGCGCAATGACATGATCGGGGTCCGCGTCAACTATCGCTTGGCGCCCTCAGCGACCTGGCCGACAGGGGCGACCGATGTGGCGGCGGCGCTGTCCTGGGTTCACGGCAATATCGACCTGTTCAACGGCGACGCCCGCGAGATCGTTGCGGTCGGCTATGGCGCCGGCGCCTTCCATGTCGCGACCCTGCTGGCGCATCCCGAGTTGCAAACCGACCGCGCCGAGGTCGCCGCAGTCGTGCTGGTGTCCGGCATCTACCGCGCCGGCAAGGATGCCAGCGACAGCGAGAAGGCCTATCTCGGCAGCGACGCCGGCCAATACAACAAGCGCTCGGCGTTCCCGGGTATCCTCAATGTCGATGTGCCGATCGTGCTGGCCTGGTCCGCCGACGATTCCACAGGCACCGTCGCACAGGGGGAGACGCTGCAGAAGACGCTCTGCGGCGCCGGCCATTGCCCGCGCAGCGCCCTGCTGCGCAGCCGAGACGGCATCGCCAGCGCCTTCGGCCTCGACGGCTCCGGCGACAGCCTCGCCGAGCCGACCCTGCTGCTGGTGAAGCAGCTGGAGGCGCGGGGACTGCCGTAGCGGCGCATGTTATCGGCGGTGCGCCTGGTATTCCGACCTTTTGCTGAGCCACCTCTCTCCCCCTCCAGAAAAGGGAAAGCAAGTCCTCACGCCGGCTTCAGCGAGGCCAGCGCGCTCTCGAGCAGCGCGCGCACGCGGGCGGCGTCGCCCGACTTCACCACGGCGGGGTCGAGATAAAGCTCCAGTCCCGGCGCGCGCTCGGTGATGATGCCGCTGCTCTCTGCCGCGTCGTTCAGCGCGTCGACCGAATAGGGAATGACCTCGCGGCTGATGCCCTTCATCGTGATCGCTGGCAGGGCGTGGGCGCGGACGATGTCGCTGACGAGCGCGAAGGTCTCGTAGCTCAGCACGATGCCGCCGGGCTCGGCGATCGATTGCAGGCGCGCGGCGAGGTTCGCCTCCGCACCGATGATGGTGTAGTCCATGCGGTCGGCGCTGCCGAAATTGCCGACATTGCAATAGCCCGAGTTGATGCCCATGCGCGAGCGGAACGGCTGCTCGATGCCGGACGCCCGCCATTTCGCGTTGAGCTCGGCAAGCCGCTGCTGCATGCGCCAGGCCATCTGCAGACAGGCCTCGGCATCGGCGCGGTCGCCCCTGGTCTCGGGATCGCCGAAGAAGATCAGCATGGCGTCGCCGATGAACTTGTCGATGGTGCCGCCGTAGTCGTGGGCGATCGCCGACATCTCGGTGAAGTATTCGTTGAGGAGCTGGGTCAGCTGCTCCGGCTGCAGCCGCTCGGCGGTGGCCGTGAAGTTCTGGATGTCGGAGAAGAAGATGGTGAGCTTCTTGCGCTCGGTGTGGATGGTGACGTCCTTCTGGCCGGAGAAGATGCTCTTGTAGACCTGCGGCGGGATGTAGCGCGAGATCTTCATCGAGAGCGAGGCCAGGAAGTCGTTGGCAGATTCGAGCTCCTTGTTCATGCCCTTGATGCGGCGCGCCTGCCGGCGCTGCAGCGACAGGAACGACAGTCCGCTGCCGGCGGCGATCAGGAAATAGGCCAGCAGGAACTTGAACGAGAAAATGTTGGCGGCGATCGGCTGCGCGATGATCACCTCCTGGATGCCTCTGACGTCGCCGACCTTCCAGTCCCTCTTCGGGCTCTCGGGGTGGCTGTTGTGGCAGCTCACGCAGGCCGGGCCCATCGTGACGGGGGCGACCAGGCGGACCTTGTCCGAGAACAGCGAGGTCTCGGTCTCCACGATCTTCTGCTCGGAATCCTTGCGCAGCGCGTCGAGGGCGTCCTTTTCGAACTTGTCGAGCTGGTGCGGGGCGCGG
>RXJC01000275.1 GCA_003963435.1 Bradyrhizobiaceae bacterium
CGGACGCAACGGCGGCGTCATCACCGCAAAGTTCCGCCTCTCGTTCCGCGAGATCGACGCCGTACACGGCCGCGCCATGGCGCGGCGCATGTACGAGATAGCGCATGAATCGACCGACATGGTCGAGGAGTTGGTGTCGGAGTTCGGCATCGCCGGCGCGAACCTGACGCGCACCGGCCAGGTCAAGGCCGCACATAACGAGACGACGCTCCGGGCCGCGATCGACGAGGCCAACTGGATGACGCGCGAGATGGGCTCGGCAGCGGTCCGCATCCTCGACAAGGACGGCGTGCGCGAGGAGACCGGCTCCGACATCTTCGTCGGCGGCGTGCTCAATCCCGGCTCGGGCGGCGTCCATCCGCTGAATTATCTGCGCGGCCTCGCCGATGGCGTGGCCGGCCGCGGGGTGCCGATCTTCCAGGAATCGCCTGTGGCCAAGCTCCACCGGGGCAAGGACGGCATCGTCGCCGAGACGCCGCAGGGCGCGGTGCGCGCCAAACAGGCAATCATCGCGACCAACAGCTATTCGGATCTGACCGCCGCCACCGCGCACATGCAGCGCACGCTGATTCCGTTCCGCAGCGCCATGGTCGCGACGGAAAAGCTGCCACGCAATCTCGCGGGAAAACTGATGCCGACCGGGCGCACCTATACCGAAACCAAGCGCATGATGCGCTGGTTCCGCATGGTCGACAACCGCGTCATCTTCGGTGGCCGCGGCGCCTTCGGCAAAGAGGACTCGCAGGCCGCCTTCGACGCCTTGCGCAAGGCGATGGTCGGCATCTTCCCCGATCTCGCCGACATTCCGCTCGAATACAAATGGTCCGGCCTCGTCGCGATGACGCTGGACTCGGTGCCGCATATCGGCCGGCTCGACGATCGCACGCTGGTCTCGATGGGCTACAACGGCGCCGGCGTTGCGATGTCGAGCCTGATGGGGCGCTACCTCGCGGCTTTCGTGCGCGGTGAGACGCCTGACGTCGGCCTGCTCGATGTCAGGCGCATGAAAACCATTCCGTTGTATCCGCTGCGCGAGCCCGCCGTGCGCACGGTCGCCGGCTGGTACCAGTTTCTCGATGCGATCGGCCGGTAAGCTCATTTTGGCGAAGGAGGAGGCGATGATGAACACCAAACGGAATTTCGAACTTGGCTGCGCGCTGCTTGGAGTACTCGCGCTCGGCGGCACCGCGGCTGATGCCGCGGAGCAGATCACCTTCGTCTCGCAGGGCGGCGCCTATCAGCAGGCGCAGACGGTGGCGATCCTCGATCCCTCCGCCAAGAAGCTCGGCATCACCATCAACCAGGACTCCATTCCCGACGCATGGCCCGCGATCAAGACGCAGGTCGGCAGCGGCAAGCCGATCTGGGACGTGGTCGACACGCCGACCGGCAATTGCCTGCGTGGCGGCGAGCAGGGCCTGATCGAGAAGCTCGATTTCTCCAAGATTCCGAACGGTGCGGCGATGCCGGAAGCGTATCGCAGCCCCTATTCGGTGTCCTACGAGTTCTATTCCAGCGTGCTGGCCTTCAGCCAGAAGACCTTTCCGAAGGGCGCCCCGAACAGCTGGGCCGATTTCTGGGACGTGAAGAAATTCCCCGGACGCCGCGCGTTGCGCAACCACCCGTTCGCCACGCTCGAGGCCGCGCTGATGGCCGACGGCGTTGCGCCCGACAAGCTCTATCCGCTCGACGTCGACCGCGCCTTCAAGAAGCTGGAGGAGATCAAGCCGCATATCACGGTGTGGTGGACCTCAGGCGCGCAGTCGGCGCAGCTGCTCAACGACGGCGAGGTCGACATGGAGATGGCGTGGAACGGCCGCGTCAGCGCGGTCGCCAAGGAGGGCGCCAAGGTGTCGTTCACCTACAATCAGGGCATCCTGCAGAGCACCTCGCTCTGCATCCTCAAGGGTGCGCCGAACCTCGACACGGCGGTGAAATTCCTCAACGAGGCCGTTGATCCCGTGCACCAGGCCAACCTGCCACTCCAGATCGACTACGGCCCAGGCAATCCCAAGGCGTTCGAGACCAACGTGATCAAGCCCGAGCGTGCCGCGCAATTGCCGAGCGAGCCGGCGAATGCGGCCAAGCAGGCGCTGATGTCCTATGCCTGGTGGTCCTCGCCGGCCGGCGAAGCCGCCGAGAAGCGCTGGGCATCGTTCATGCAGAAGTAGGCGGAGCCAGCGTTGACGACATCCGTGCCAGATCCCTCCGAAAGGCATCAGCGCCGCGAGCATGCGCTGATGCTGGCATTGGTGTCGCCGGCGCTGCTGGTGATCCTGATGCTGATCGTGCTGCCGGTCGGCTGGCTCGCCTGGCAGTCGGTCTACCATGACGGCTTCACGCTGGAGAATTATCGCCGCGTCTTCACCGAGGACATCTACTGGCGCAGCTTTGCGCTGACCTTCGAGATCAGCCTCGCGGTCACCCTGATCGCGCTATTGCTCGGCTATCCCGTGGCCTATCTCGCCAATTCGTTGCCGAAAAGGTGGGGCATTCTCGTCCTGTCGCTGGTCGTGCTTCCGTTCTGGACCAGCGTGCTGGTGCGCGCCTATGCCTGGCTGGCCTTGCTGCAGCGTACCGGCGTGATCAACCAATTCCTGCGCTATCTCGATGTGATCTCGGAGCCGCTCGCGCTGGTCCACAATACGTTCGGCACGGTGGTCGCGACCGTGCATATCCTGCTGCCGTTCATGGTGCTGCCGCTCTATGCCACCATGCAGAAGATCCCGAACGACCTGATGCAAGCCGGCGCCAGCCTGGGGGCGAGCCCGTCGCTCACGTTCTTCCGCGTGTTCCTGCCGCTGTCGCTGCCGGGCGTGCTCGCCGGCTGCACCATGGTGTTCGTGCTCTGCCTCGGCTTCTACATCACGCCTGAATTGCTCGGCGGCGGTCGCACCGTGATGGTGTCGATGCTGGTCAGCCGCAATGTCGAGCTTTACAACCAGTTCGGCGCGGCGAGCGCCGTCGCGGTGGTGCTGCTGCTCAGCGTGCTCGCAATCTTCTTCGTCGTCAGCCGCTTCATCTCGCTCGATCGCGTGTTGGGGCAGAAATGATGCGCGCCTCGCCCGCACGGATTGTCCTCTACGTGGTCAGCGCGCTGGTGCTGGTCTATCTGATCTTGCCGGTTTTGATCATCGCGCCGATCTCGTTCTCCAGCGCGCGCTTTCTGACCTTCCCGCCGCCGTCCTTCTCGCTGCGCTGGTACCAGCTTTATTTCGCCAATCCGGCCTGGATGCAGGCGACGCGGGTGACGCTGACGGTCGCACTGCTGACCGTCGGGATCGCGACGCCTTTCGGGGTGGCCGCCGCCTATGCCATCAGCCAGTCGAAGCTGCGGATCATGCGGCTGATCCACATGACGCTGCTGCTGCCACTGGTGGTGCCCATCATCATCACTGCCGTAGGCATCTTCTTCGTCTATGCCAAGGTCGGCCTGGTCGCCACCATGCCCGGTCTCGTGCTGGCGAACGTGATGCTGGGACTGCCTTACGTCGTCATCTCGGTGCTGGCAGGCTTGCAGAGCTTCGATCCCGCGCAGGAGATGGTGGCGCGCAGCCTCGGCATGAACCGCCTCCGCAGCTTCTTTGCGGTGACGCTGCCACAGATCAAGTCCAGCGTGGTCGCGGGCGGCATTTTCGCATTCATCTCGGCGATGGATGAGACCATCGTCGCGCTGTTCATCTCCGGCGGGCAATACCAGCCGCTGACCAAGCGGATGTTCACGGCGCTTCGGGACGAGATCGATCCCACAATTGCAGCGATATCGACGCTGATGACGGCGGGCTCCTTCCTCCTCGTGCTGCTCGCGACCAGTCGACAGGGCAAGAAGACGTAGAGCGAATAGCGACTTCTAGGCTGAGGCCTAAAGGAGGACGCCTTTTCCGCGACCATTTCGCGGAGCGGACATCCCGTCAAAGAAGGGGTGTCGCACGCTAAGCCGCGGCCTGCGCCGCCAGGAGCTGCTTCAATTTCGCCGCCGGCACCGCCGGGCTGAACAGCCAGCCCTGCATCTGGCTGCATCCGAGCTTCCGCAGCACCTCGCGCTGGGCCTCGGTCTCGACGCCTTCGGCGGTCGTCGCCATGCGGCGGGCCGCGGCCATGTGCACCACGGCCTGCACGATCGGCGAGGAATCCTCGGGCTCGCCGATGTCGCTGATGAAGCTGCGATCGATCTTGATCTTGTCGAACGGGAAGCGGTGCAGGTAGCTCAGCGACGAATAGCCGGTGCCGAAATCGTCGAGCGCGATGCGCACGCCGAGCTCGCGCAGCTGCTGCAGGATCGTCAGCGCCTCCTCGTCGTCGCGGATCAGCACGGTCTCGGTGATCTCGAGCTCGAGCCGTCCGGGCGAAAGCCCGGACTCCGCGAGCGCCGCGGCGACCTTGAGCGCCAGCGTCCGCGAGCGGAACTGCACCGGCGAGACGTTGACCGCGATGTGAATCTGGCCGGGCCAGGACGCGGCTTCGGCACAGGCCTGCCTCAAGACCCATTCGCCTATCTCGCCGATCAGCCCGGTGTCTTCCGCCACCGGAATGAAGTCCGCCGGCGAGACCATGCCGCGCTCTGGATGGCGCCAGCGCAGCAGCGCCTCGCAGCCGGTGACGACATTGGCGGCGAGATCGACCAGCGGCTGGTAGTGCAGCTCGAACTCGCCGCGAACGAGCGCCTGACGCAGATCGAGCTCGAGTTGCCGGCGCAGCCGTGCCTTGGCGTCGTATTCGGGCGCGAAGACGCGATAGGTGCGGCGTCCTTCCGACTTCGCAGCGTACATCGCAAGATCTGCGCGCTTGAGCAGGTCGTCGAGATTGTCGCCGTGGTCGGGCGCGATCGCGATGCCGATGCTGGCGTCGGTCGGAATCTCCTGGCCCTTGCAATCCACCGGCGCGCGCAACGCCTTGAGGATGGTCTCCGCCAGCTCGGTCAGCTCGGCCGGGTCGCGCGTGCCGGCCTTGACGATGGCGAACTCGTCGCCGCCGAGCCGTGCGACGAGGTCGTTGCCGGACACGCAGGCGCGCAGGCGGTTTGCCACCTGACGCAGCAATTCGTCGCCGACCTCGTGTCCGAGCGAATCGTTGACGCCCTTGAACTCGTCGACGTCGATATAGAGGATGGCGAACGGCTTGCCTTCGCCGAGCTCGGCAACGCGCCGCTCCAGATGTCCGCGCATCAGCACGCGGTTCGGCAGGTCGGTCAGCGCGTCGTAATGCGCCATGTGCGCGATGCGCTCGTCGGCGCGGATGCGCGCCGTCACGTCGTCGTGGGTGGCGAGCCAGCCGCCGGCGGTGCCGGGCTGGTTCTTGATCTCGATCAGGCGGCCGTCGGCGGTCTCCACGATGTTGCTGTGCGTTTGCCCGACGCTGCCCAGGATGCCGTCGCAATAGGAATCGACGTCGCCCTCGAACGAGCCGGTGTCGTGGCGGTGCTGGATCACGTCGCGGAAAGTGGCGCCGGGCTTCACGATGGCGGTGGACAGGCCGTACATCTCGATGTAGCGCCGGTTGCAGACGATCAGCCGTTCGTCCTGGTCGAACATCAGCAGCCCTTGCGTCATCGTGTTCATCGCGGTGTCGAGCCGCTGCTTCTCGAGCGAGAGCCGGCTCGTCACCTGGCGGAAGATCAGGAACAGCGTGAGCACCAGGAGGCTGATCGACACCACGGCGATGGTGACGAAGAATTTGGTTTGCGTGCGCCAGGTTGCGAGCGTCGCGTCCAGCGACCTGGTCGCGACCACGACCAGCGGCTCGCCGGCGAGCAGTCGAGAGGCGACGATGCGGTCCTTGCCGTCGATCGGGCTCGCCAGCTGCATGGAGACGAAGGAGCGGTCGAACACCGCCACCTGCTCCGGCGTGCCCTTGCGAAAATTCTGCCCGATCATCGCGTCGACGCGCGGAAAGCGCGCGAGCAACTGACCGTTCTGGTGGTGCATCGCGATCGAGGAATCCTCGCCGAGCCCGACCGAGGCGAAGAAGGATTCGAGCTGCTCTGGCGTGATCGCGCGCGAGACCAGCCCGAGGAATTCGCCATGCGGGCCGGACACGCGCCGGGCGAACACGATTGCCGGTCCGTTGCCGAACCGGCCGGGCACGACCTCGATCTCTTCCTGCGCGGCCGGATCGTTCTTGAGGCGGTTGAAGTAGGCGCGGTCGGCGACCGAGATGTCGGCGACCGGCCATCGCCGCGACGAGTTGATCAGCATGCCCCTGGAATCGAACAGGTTGGCGCCGGCCACGTCGGACCAGCCGCTGGCTATTGTACGCAGCACCTCGTGCATGGCGAGCGTGCCCATCTCGCTGCGGAACACGTCGGCCGATTCGATGCCGTGGCTCTCGAGCTCGGCGATGATGCTCTTCTGCAGCACCGCGAAATCCTCGAATTCGCGGTCGAAGTGCCGGGCCAGCAGGCGCACGGAGCTTTCAAGGCTGTCGCGGCCGCCCTCGATCGCATTCTGCCGGAAACGGTCGACAGTGAGCGCGGTGCCGACGGCGGTCGCGGCCATCAGCACGAAGCCGCCGACGATCAGCCACGTCAGCGGGGCTCCCTGCCAACGGCGAAGCAACGCGCGCAGTCGCGCGGTCCATCGGATCGATGCGCCCATCCAGCCCTCCCGTGGGATGCAAGATGCGGCAAAACCGACAAGACCCCGTTACCAGCAACGGTTAGGGAAAGATGAATCGGAACGGAATCAGTGGGTTGGTTCCGTCGCCGTCCTCACCGCTTGATCTCCCAGTTCAACGCTTCCGCATTGCCCTTGGCGAACATCTGGGGGACGTCGAACTTGCCGGTCTTGAGGTCATAGCGGCATTTCCAGTCGGCAAGTCCCTTCACCGCGACGTTCTTCGGATGCTTGTCCATCGCGCCCGACAGCGAGATCACGAGATAGCGGTTGTTCGGCCAGTCGACGCCGAGCCAGCGATAGGCATCCTCGGTGCCTTTCATCAGGTTGGCGGAGATGTGGTAGTCGAGCTTCATGTTCTTGGTGTCGGGCCGGCTGTGGAAATAGGCCCAGGCGAGGTCGCTGAGCGACTTCTTCGTCGCGTTGACGAAGGTGCCGTTCTCGACGTGATAGAGAAACAGGTCCTGCGAGCCCGAACCGGTCTTCTGCATCCGCACCAGCCATTGCGAGTCGCTGGTGAAGCGGAAGCCGGCGCCGTAGCCCTGCTCCGGCTTCAGCTCCGTCATAAGGTCGCCGCGTCGGGCCCAGACCTGCCATTTGACGCCGAAAAGGTCTTCACTGTCCTTCATGTACTGCTCGAGCCTGGTGGCGCCGTCGGGCGAGGTGAAGGCGAGGTCGGGATTGTCGGTGAGGACGAACCCCGGCGGCGGGCCGGAGGCGGCGAGCGCGGGCGCGGCGGCGAGGGTCAAGGCGAGCGCCAGCCATGGCGCGGTGCGAAAAGATGCGGTCATGGGAAATTCCTGGAATATCGCCGCGGCGGCGACCTCGCTGTTTTGACGCCGAGGGGGCCGCGCCGGTTCATCCGCGGCGCGTCGGGCCAAGCGATCATCCCTTCGACCGACTTGCTGCCGCAGCCAAATCGGCGCACCTTGCCGGCCTCGGTTGATTTGTCTCTTAAGGTTCTTTTCCGATGATGACCGCATCCAAGGCCTTCATTGCTCTTTGCCTGCTCGCACTGGTCGGCACGGTGCTGGTGATCGGCCCGACCGAGCTGCGCCGCCTGCTGTCGGACGGAAACAAGACCGTCGTCGCCGCCAAGCCCGAGGCCAAGGTTGAGCCCAAGGTCGAGCCCAAGCCTGAGCCCAAGCCCGAGCTCAAGGCAGATGAGCCCAAAGCGGACCAGTCAAAGCTGGCCGCCGTGACGCCACCTGCACCTGCACCTGCACCTGCGCCCGCGGCGGTCCCGGCGCCCGAGCCTAAATCCGAGCCCAAATCCGAGAGCAAGGCGCCCGCGCTGGCCGAGACCGCGAAGCAGGCCACGGCGCTGCCTGAGCTCGCGCCGGCCAAGCCGCCGGTGATT
>RXJC01000675.1 GCA_003963435.1 Bradyrhizobiaceae bacterium
TATTCGGCGTTCTGGTAGGCGAGCTGTTCGGTGAAGGCGATCATCGCCGACTTCGTCGCCTTGTAGGCGACGTAAGGATAGGTCGTGATCGCGGCCATCGAGGAGATGTTGATGATGGCGCCGCTGCCTTGCGCGCGCATGATCGGGACCACTTCTTTTGCGGCGAGAATGCAACTCTTCAGATTGATGGCAACGACGCGGTCGAATGCTTCCTCGGTCAGTTGCAACAGCTCGGCGTCGCCGCCGGAGAGGCTGACACCGACATTGTTGTGCAGCACGTCGATCCGACCCCAGCGCGATTGCGCGTCCGCGACCATGCCCTTGATGTCGGCAGCCTTGGTGACGTCGGCCTTGAAGACCGCGGCGACGCCCTGCTTCGCCGTGATCATCGCCACCGTTTCCTGCGCCGATTCCAGATGATGGTCGACGCACAGCACCTTGGCACCCTCTCGCGCGAAGGTCAGCGCCGTGGCGCGGCCGTTGCCCATGCCTTCGCCGGGGCTTTGCCCGGCGCCGACCACGATCGCAACCTTGTCCTTCATGCGCATGTCAGTTCACTCCCGGGATAGGGTACTGTTGAAGTACCTCTTTGTAATACGGCTCGTTGTCGATCTTCATGGTCGCGAGCACACGGACCACGCCGCAATAAAAGGCGATGGTGAGAACGAGATCGACCATGTGCTCGTCGGAGAGGTGTTTCTTGATTTCGGCAAATGTCGCCTCCGACATGGCGAGCTCCCGCACCATCTCGCGGGCGCCTTTCAGGATCGCTCTTGCCAGCGGCTCCAGTTTCGAGGACCGGCCTTCGGTCTCCGCCATCAGGCCGGCGATGTCCTCGTCGGTGACGCCGAACTCCTTGCCGATCTTCACATGGTGGGTGAATTCGTACTCCGATCTCTCCATCCAGCCGACCTGGAGGATGGCGAGCTCGCGCAGGCGCGGATCGAGCTTGCTCTTGAAGCGGATGTAACCGCCGATGCCGTTGAAGGCGCGCGCCATGTCCGGCGAATTGACCAGCAGCTTGTGCAGGTTGGTGTTGCGCTTCAGCATGTCGCGATATTCCGGGGCGACCTGGTCGGCCTCGAGATAGGGCAGGCGGGCCATTTCCGTGATTCCTCTAATGTTCCTGTGACTCGCGTTCGGGTGCCTGCAGCGTCACGCCGCCATCCACCACCAGCACCTGGCCGGTGATGTAGCGCGCAAAATTGCTGAGCAGGAATTTGACGGCGTGGCCGACGTCCCAGCCGGTGCCTTCGGTCTTGAGCAGCGAGGCCTTGGCACGGTTGGCGCGCGCCTGCTCGCTCATGCCGCGGGCGTAGACCATCGGCGTGTACATGGGGCCGGGGCAGATGCAGTTGACGCGGATGTTGTCGCGGCCGTGGTCGACCGCCATGGCACGTGTCAAGCCGATGATGGCGGCCTTCGATGTCGTGTAGGTCGTGAGCCCGCGCGGCCGCAGCGCCGAGATCGAGGAGATGTTGACGATCGCGCCGCCCCCGGCGGTCCTGATCATGGCGGGAATTGCGTGCTTCGACAGCAGGAACATGGTCTCGACATTGACCTGCATGACGCGGCGATATTGCTCGGGCGCTTCATCGACCACGCTGCCGCGGCTGCCGATGCCGACATTGTTGTCGAGGAAATCGAGCCGGCCCCAGCGGTCGAGTGCGGCCTCCACCAGCCTCTTGCAATCGCTCTCGCGGGTGACGTCGCCGCCGTGCGCCGCCGCCGTGCCGCCCTCGGCCGCGATCATCTCCACGGTGCGTTCGGCGAGCTTCAGGTCGCGATCGGCAACGAGCACGTTTGCGCCGGCGCGGGCCAGCAATATTGCTGCAGCGCGGCCGTTGCCAATGCCATCGCCTGCGGCGCCACCGCCGCTGATCAGCGCCACCCTGCCGGCCAGGCCGGCATCATCCTCAGGGCCCTGCATCTCGTTTCATCCCGCTGTTTTTTGCCGACGATAGCAACGGGATGCAGGGGAGAGAAGGCCGATGGGCCAGCGCGGATGTCATTGACATCGCTCGGAATTGCATGCCGCCGCGCGGGATCGGGCTGGTGCTGGGGACGGTTTCCGGAACCGTCGTCGCTCAACCGCGTTTGTTGAGGGGATTCTTATCGCTCTTGCGCTTCCTCCGGGAGCTTCCCAACCGCCAGTGGCTTGCCGATGAATCTGCTCGATCCGCAAGGGCCCGTGGCTGCGGCCAACAGCACCATCCTGGTCGATTCCGTCTTCATCATGCTTGCGATCGTGGTGCCGACCATCATCGCGATCCTGGCCTTTGCGTTCTGGTTTCGCGCCTCCAACACCAGGGCGCGCTACCAGCCTGACTTCGTCTATTCCGGCCGGGTCGAGATGGTGGTGTGGTCGATCCCGGCGCTCACTGTGATCTTGCTCGGCGGCGTCGCCTGGATCGGCTCGCATCAGCTCGATCCGGCCGCGCCCGTACCCGGCACCGGCAGCCCGGTGCGGATCCAGGTCGTCTCGCTCGACTGGAAATGGCTGTTCATCTATCCCGACCAGCGCATTGCTACCGTCAACACGCTGACGGTGCCGGCCGGCGCCGAGCTGAACTTGCAGCTGACATCGTCGAGCGTGATGAACACGTTCTTCATCCCGCAGCTCGGCAGCATGATCTACACCATGAACGGCATGGTGACGAAGCTGAACCTGCGCGCCGATAACGAGGGCAAGCTGCAGGGGCTGTCGGGGCATTTCTCCGGCGACGGCTTTCCCGACATGATGTTCGACGTCAACGTGATCTCGCCGCTGGCCTTTCCGGACTGGGTGGCGGCGACGGCGAAGACCGATGCCGTGTTGAACGAGGCCAGCTACAAGAAGCTGATGCAGCAGGGGATCGAGAAGGGCAGGCCGACCTATCGGCTCGACGATCCCCGCCTGTTCGACCTGATTGCGACCCAGCACATTCCGCCGGGGCCGGGCCCGGAGCTGGTCTCCGAGGCCGGCCGTCCTCACAGTGGAGGCCACGATGCTCGGTAAGCTCGACTGGTCCGCTATCCCGTTCGATCAGCCGATTCCGCTCATCGCAGGCGCGATCGTGCTGATCGCGATCCTCGGCGTGCTGGTCTGGGTCGTGGTGAAGGGGCATCTGCCCTATCTCTGGCACGAATGGATCACCAGCGTCGATCACAAGCGGATCGGCGTCATGTACATCCTGCTGGCCTCGGTGATGCTGCTGCGCGGCGGCAGCGATGCCATCATGATGCGGATCCAGCAGGCGGTGGCCTATCAATCGCAGGGCTATCTGCCGCCGGAGCACTACAATCAGATATTCTCGGCCCACGGCACCATCATGATCTTCTTCGTGGCGATGCCGTTCGTGATCGGGTTGATGAACCTGGTCGTGCCGCTGCAGCTTGGCGTACGCGACGTCGCGTTCCCGACGCTCAATTCGGTCGGCTTCTGGTTGACGGCGACCGGCGCGTTGCTGGTCAACATGTCGCTCGTGATCGGTGAGTTCGCGCGCACCGGCTGGCTCGCCTTTCCGCCGCTGTCGGAATTGTCCTATTCACCCGGCGTCGGCGTCGATTATTACGCCTGGTCGCTGCAAATCTCCGGCGTCGGTACGCTGGTCGCCGGCATCAACCTGGTCACCACGGTGCTGAAGCTGCGCACCCGGGGCATGAACTATCTGCGCATGCCGATGTTCTGCTGGACCACGCTGGCTTCGAACCTCCTGATCGTCGCGGCCTTTCCGATCCTCACCGCCACGCTCGCGATGCTGCTGCTCGACCGCTATCTCGGCTTCCATTTCTTCACGAATGAAGCCGGCGGCAACGTCATGATGTTCATGAACCTGATCTGGGCCTGGGGCCATCCGGAGGTCTACATCCTGGTACTGCCGGCCTTCGGCATCTTCTCCGAGGTGGTGTCGACCTTCTCCGGCAAGGTGCTGTTCGGCTATCGCTCGATGGTGCTCGCGACCATGGCGATCTGCGTCATCTCCTTCATGGTCTGGCTGCACCATTTCTTCACGATGGGGGCGGGCCCCGACGTCAACGCCATCTTCGGCATCGCCAGCATGATCATCGCGATACCGACAGGCGTGAAGATCTACAATTGGCTGTTCACGATGTATGGCGGCCGCATCCGTTTCGCGACGCCGATGCTCTGGTCGGTCGGCTTCATGGTCACCTTCATCATCGGCGGTCTGACCGGCGTGCTGGTCGCGGTGCCGCCGGCCGACTTCATGCTCCACAACAGCATGTTCCTGGTGGCGCATTTCCACAACGTCATCATCGGCGGCGTGTTGTTCGGCGCCTTCGCCGGCTTCGAATACTGGTTTCCCAAGGCGTTCGGGTTCCGTCTCGACGAGCGCTGGGGCAAGGCGGCGTTCTGGTTCACCTTCCTCGGCTTCTACGTCACGTTCATGCCGCTCTACATCGCCGGCATGCTCGGCATGACCCGCCGCATGCAGCATTATGACGTCGCGGCCTGGCGCCCCTGGATGATCATTGCGGCACTCGGCATGGCCGTGCTGACGATCGGCGTGATTTGCCAGATCATGCAGCTCGTCGTCAGCATCCGCAATCGCGAGGCGCTGCGCGATCGCACCGGCGATCCCTGGGACGGCCGCTCGCTGGAATGGGCAACCTCGTCACCGCCGCCGGTGTTCAATTTCGCCTTCAATCCCGACGTGCGCGGCGAGGACGCCTATTGGGACATGAAGGTGCGCGCGAGGCAGCAATCGCTCGAGCACGACAGGCCGGAGTATCAGGACATCGAGATGCCCCGAAATTCCCCGACCGGGTTCGTCTGCGCGTTCTTCGCCACCATCATGGGCTTTGCGCTGATCTGGCATATCTGGTGGATGGTCATTCTGGGCGGCCTCGGCGCGTTCGCGACCTTCGTCGTGTTCGCCTGGCGCGACCATGACGAATACGTCATTCCAGCCGAGGAAGTCGCAGCAATCGACCGCGTCAATATCGAGGAGCGGCGCGGCCTCGTCAGCATGGCGGGAGCAGTCTGATGGCGATGACCGCGACAGCCGGCCACGCGCACGCCGATCCCCATCACATCGGCGTCGTCATCGAGCATCCCGGACCCGCGCCGAAGCGGATCGTGACCGCCTACGGCTTCTGGATCTTCCTGCTCTCCGACATCGTGATGTTCTCCTGCTTCTTCGCTGCCTATGCGGTGCTATCGGGCCAGACCGCCGGCGGCCCCAAGGGTTCGGAGATCTTCGAGCAGCGGAACGTCGCGATCGAGACGGTCTGCCTGCTGCTGTCGAGCTTCACCTGCGGCATGGCCAGCATCGCGGCCGACGTCCGCAACCGGTTCTGGTTCTATCTCGGCATGAGCGTGACCTGCGTGCTCGGGCTGATATTCCTCGCCATCGAATTCCGCGAATTCGCCGACCTCGTCGCGCGCGGCTACGGCCCTTCGCGCAGCGCGTTCGTGACCGCGTTCTTCTCGTTGGTCGGTTGCCACGGCCTGCACGTCTCAGCCGGCGTGTTGTGGCTGCTCACCATGATGGCCCAGGTGTTCGCCAAGGGTTTTCGTGCCGATGTCCTGCGCCGGATGATGTGCTTTGCGTTGTTCTGGCACGCGCTCGATATCATCTGGGTCGGAGTGTTCTCGGTCGTCTACCTGCTTGGGAGTGGCGCATGAGCGATCAGTCGCACATCGGACATGACCTCGCACCGGGCGAGGAAGAGCAGCATAGTGTCGGAACCCGAATCGTCGGTTACGTGGTCGGGCTCGGGCTCGCCCTGCTGCTCACGGCGACATCGTTCTTCATCGCCGGCACGGATCTGGTTTGGCAGCCCTCCATTCCGGTTGCGCTGATCGTGCTGGCGATCGCGCAGATGGGCGTGCACCTGGTGTTCTTCCTGCACATCACGACCGGCCCCGACAACACCAACAACGTGCTGGCGCTGGCCTTCGGATTGCTGGTGGTCTTCCTGGTGGTGGGCGGCACGGTCTGGATCATGGCGCATCTGAACGCCAACATGCCGCCGATGGACCAGATCATGATGCGGCAGTAGCGCGTGGCATTCGTGACCTCGATCCGTTGATCTTGCCGCATCGTCATGGCCGGGCTTGTCCTGGCCATCCACGTCTTGATTTCCGCGGCACGAAGAACGTGGATGCCCGGGACAAGCCCGGGCATGACGGACTTGGCTGCAGCACCGCACAAAAAAGAAGAGCCGCTTGTGATGACAAGCGGCCCAAGTCTAGGGAGGAAACGCCCAAGCAAAGACAATCCGATGAGGACCGTCCGCCAAGGAAACGCCAGCGCAAGCGCTTGCGTACGCATACAGATGCAGCAAGTCCCGCCTGAGTTCAATTCCGGATCAATACGGTCCCGAACTACCACTCACGGCTGCGTGAGCGACTTTGTTCACTTCGGCCGGCGGCAGTTGTAGGCCTTGCGGAAGCCGGCGGCCTGGGCGTCGTCCTCCGAGCAGAACCAGCGGTCCGGCTTGGTGGTGGCCGGGTAGCTCGGGCACCCCCGCAAATGATAGATGCCGATATTGCCGGTGACCCGCGCGCGCACCGCCAGCTTGCCCTTGATGCTGCAGCTCGGCGGCATCGTCAGCTCCTCCGGGAACAGCACGGCGCGAATTTCCTTGTCGCGGTCCTGGCGGCAGGCGGCGCCCAGGAGGGCGCCGTCTTTCTTGCCGCTGCGGAAGTCTTGCGGTGCAACAAAGCAGCCCTTCCAGATGCCGGCCGAGGCCGCCTTGGCCTCGCCCACCGCCGGTTTGACGTTCGCCTTGATCGGCTCCCGCGCGACGGCAAAGCCCAGCTTGACCAGTTGCTCGTTCAAGGTCGTCTTGTCGCCGTCGGCCGTGCAGATGGCGCGGTGGCGCTTGCCGAAGCTTTTCTCCGGCCCGACATCGTCGCAGCGCACGGAACGCTTGTTGATCAGCTTCGCCAGCTGGTCGCGCGCCTCGATGCCGCAGGTCCAGGGATCGGCGTGATCGTCGATGCAGACCTGGTCGAGCTCGGGCGCGTCGACGCCGTCGAGCCGGTAGGTGACGTCGCCGAGTTGGATGGAGTTGCCGTCGCGGACCGTCGCAGCGGCAGTCAGCGCGAAGGCCGGCGCCGACGATGCCAGGACGCCGGGCAAGGCGAAAAAACAAACGAGCGCAAACGCGCGGGCGGCGGCAAAGACATTTCGGAAGGACATAAGGTCTCGCTATCGATTGCTCGGTCGCCTGTTCCTAGCATTCGGATGTGGCGATACCAATGGTCTGCACCCTGCGAAGTGCGACATTCCGGCCGCGCGGCTTTACTCCCCGCCCGCTCTGACCCTATCGTTCGGCGGCCTTGCGGACAGTGCAGGCCGAATCGCCCGGCAAGCGGCGAGGGCGGGAGGAAAGGTTGCGATGAAAGACCCCGTGGACGTCCTGATCATCGGCGCCGGCGCTTCGGGCGCGGCGATGGCGTGGTCGCTGGCCGAGACCAAGATGCACATTCTCTGCCTGGAGCAGGGCGGCTGGATGAACCCGGCGGAATATCCCAGCACGGGCCGGGACTGGGAGGCCAAGTTCTACGGCGAGTGGTCGTCGAGCCCCAATGTCCGTGGCCGGCCCGAGGATTATCCCATCAACGACGACAATTCGCCGATCAAGGTCGTCAACTATAATGCAGTCGGCGGCTCGACCGTGATGTACACCGCGCACTGGCCGCGACTGCATCCGTCCGACTTCAAGGTCAAGACGCTCGACGGCGTCGCCGACGACTGGCCGATCGACTACGACGCGCTCACGCCGTTCTTCGAGGAGAACGACCGCATGATGGGCACCTCTGGCCTCTCAGGCGATCCGCTCTCGCCGCTGACGCATCCGCCGATGCCGCAGCAGCCGATGGGATTGTCCGGCGCGATCATCGGCAAGGCCATGAACGAGCGCGGCTGGCACTGGTGGCCGTCGGACACGACGGTGGCGACGATGGACTATGAGGGGCGGGCGCGCTGCATCAATCTCGGCCATTGCACGCCGGCCTGCGCGCAAGGCGCTAAGTCGTCCACCGACATCACCTATTGGCCGCATGCGATCCGCGCCGGCGTCGAGCTGCGCACGCATTGCCGGGTGCGCGAGATCACCACCGACGAGAACGGCATGGCCTCGGGCGTGGTCTATTACGACAAGGACGGCGTCGAGCAGTTTCAGCCAGCGCATGTCGTCATCATCGCCTGCAACGGCGTCGGCACGCCGCGGCTGCTCTTGAACTCGGCGTCCAGCCGCTTTCCGAACGGGCTAGCCAATTCGTCGGGGCTCGTCGGCAAGAATCTGATGTTCCACCCCTACGCGCAGATCTACGGCTATGTGAAGGAGCCGACCGACTCCAACCGCGCGCCGCCGACCTGCCTGTGGAGCAAGGAATGGTACGACACGGATTTGTCGCGCGGTTTCGTGCGCGGCTACGGCGTGCAGTTCGTGCGCGGCGCGGGGCCGGTGTTCGAGGCCGTCGTCAGCGAGCAGAAGGGCATTCTGCCCTGGGGCGAGGAGCATCACCGCGCCTTCCGCAAGCTCAACGGCCACCGGCTCGGCTTCTCCGCGATTTGCGAGGATTTGCCGGAGGAGCACAACCAGGTCACGCTCGATCCTGTCCTGAAGGATAGCCACGGCATTCCCGCGCCGAAGATCGACTACACCATCAGCGAGAACAGCCGGAAGATGATGGAGCATGCGCTGGCGCGCGGCCGCGAGGTTCTGGAGACGGCGGGAGCGACCGACATCTGCATCAACTCGCCGATCCCGTGGGGCGGCTGGCACCTGCTCGGCACCGCGCGGATGGGCACCGACCCTGAACGCTCCGTCGTCAACGAATGGGGCCGCGCGCACGACGTCAAGAACCTCTTCATCGTCGACGGCAGCATCTTCGTCACCTCAGGCGGCGTGAACCCGACCTCCACCATCCAGGCCCTTGCGCTCTACATCGCCGACCAGATGAAGCAGCGCCTCGCCAATTTGTTCGACTAGAGGACCGACATGTCCGAACAGCTCACCCTCTCGCCTCGGCAGCGCCAGGATCTATGCACCATTGCCGCGATGATCGTTCCCGCGAGCGAGGAATATCGGGTGCCCGGCGCGGATGACGGCGTCATCCAGGCTGACATCCTCGCAACGCTCGGCCGGGACACAAGGCCCGTGGTCGCTGCGCTCGAGCATCTGGCGCGGCTTGCGGGCATGCCGCTCGCCGACCTCGCGCCCGACGCGCGCAATGCCGTCGCGCAAGAGTTTCGCAAGGCGGGCGGCGCGCCGGCGGCAACGCTCGTCCGCGTCGTCCTGCAATGCTACTACCGGGACGACCGCGTGTTGCGCTCGCTCGGGATCGAGCAACGCGCGCCGTTCCCCAAGGGACATGTGCTCCCGGACGGCGACTGGACGCTGCTCGATCCGGTCAAGGCCAGAGGCGGCGCGCTCCGGCGGGCGCCCTAGCCATCCGGGCAGTCCAGCCCTGCGTACCTTGCGCGGCAGGGCACAGGCCACCATCTGTGTGAGCCTTCAAGGACTTTTGCCATGCTGGACTTCACCTCAGATATCGTCGATGACGCGCCGTCATCGCGACCGGCGGCCTCTGCCCCGGTCGATGACCGGGTGCTGCTGGACGCGTATTCCAACGCCGTGATCGATGTGACCGACCGGGTCGGTCCCGCGGTCGTACGCGTCGAGACCGGGCCGAAAGTGCCCGATGGACGCGAGCGCGGCGGGCTCGGCTCGGGCATCGTGATCTCGCCCGATGGCCTCGTCCTCACCAACAGCCACGTGGTCGGCACCTCGAAGGAGATCCGGCTGCGCGACGTCGAAGGCCATGTCGGCGAAGCCCGGGTGCTCGGTGTCGATCCCGACACCGATCTTGCGCTGCTCCGCGCCAACGGCGTGCGTCACTTGCCCTATGCCGCGCTCGGCAATTCCAAGACGTTGCGGCGCGGCCAGCTCGTGATCGCGATCGGCAATCCGCTCGGCTTCGAATCCACCGTGACCGCCGGCGTGGTCTCGGCGCTCGGCCGCTCGATCCGCTCGGTCAGCGGACGCACCATCGAGGACGTCATCCAGACCGATGCCGCGCTCAACCCCGGCAATTCCGGCGGGCCCCTGGTGTCGTCGAACGCCGAGGTGATCGGCATCAACACGGCCATCATCAACGGCGCGCAAGGCATCTGCTTTGCGGTCGCCAGCAACACCGCGCAGTTCGTGCTGTCGGAGATCATCCGTCACGGTTACGTCCGCCGCGCCTATATCGGCGTTGCCGGGCAGACCGCGCCGGTGCCGCGGCGGCACGCCGTGCTCGCCGGCGTCGAAAACAAGATGGGCGCGCTGCTGATGCAGATCGAGCCCGATGGCCCGGCGGCGAAGGCCGGCCTGCTGCCCGGCGACGTCGTGATCAGGCTCGACGGCGTCGAGATCAACGGCGTCGACGATCTGATCCGCGTGCTCGACCGCGACCGCATCGGCCGGCGGCTCGCCATGGACGTGCTGCGGCTCGGCCGCCTGCGGGCGATCGATATCGACCCGATCGAGCGGAAGAAGGCGCGCTAGCTGCGAGGCCACGGGCGGGGTATGACGGTGTCATGCCTCGCCTTCGGACCCCAGCCGCATGATGCCGGCACACGAGACCTACGACGTCATTGTCATCGGCGCAGGCGCCGGCGGCATGACGGCCGCGGCGGTTGCCGCCGCCGAAGGCTTGCGCGTGCTGGTCATCGAGAAGACCGCCTTTGTCGGAGGCACCACGGCCTGGTCCGGCGGCATGGTGTGGATCCCCGCCAATACCAAGATGAAGGAGGCGGGGCTCTCGGACAGCGTCACCGACGCCGTCCAGTATCTGTCAAGCACGGTGCCGGAGCCTGCGAATGCGGGTCTGCGGGCCGCTTTCGTCGCGCGTGGGCCGGAAGCGATCTCCTGGCTCGAGGCAAACACCGAGGTGCGGCTCCAGCCAGTGAAAGTCTATCCGGATTACTATCCGGAGAGATTGGGCGCGACATCGGGCGGGCGCGTGCTGGAGCCGGTGGCGTTCGACGGCACGCGGCTGGGCGAGGGCTTTGCGCGGCTGCGCGCGCCGTTGCCGGAGTTCACGCTGTTCGGCGGGATGATGGTCAATCGTCTCGACATTCCGCATTTGCGGCGTGCCGGGAAATCGCTGCGCTCGACCCTGCGCGCGGCGCGGCTGGTGGCTGCGTACGCCTTGCAGCGCCTGCGCAGTCCGCGCGGCACCACGCTGCATCTCGGCAACGCGCTCGCTGCCCGGCTCTATGCTTCGCTGCTGGCGCGTCGGGTCGAAATCCTCTTCAGCGCGGATGTCGAGGATCTCTCGATGCAGGGCGATCGTGTCGCCGGCGTGATGATCCGCCATGGCGCGCGCGACCGGCTGATTGCTGCGCGCCGCGGTGTGGTGCTGGCGACCGGCGGCTTCTCGCACGATCCGGCGCTGCGCAAGCGCTTCTTCCCGCGTGCGGCCGGACAGGTCTCCGCGACGAATACGTCAGGCACCGGCGATGGGCTCCGGCTCGCGGAGACAGTTGGTGCTGCGCTCAACACGGATGCGACCAGCCCGGCCTATTGGGTGCCGGCCTCGCTGTTCACCCGCGCCGACGGCAGCCGCGGTGTCTATCCGCATACGGTGACCGACCGGGCCAAGCCCGGCGTGATTGCCGTCAACGCCGCCGGCCGGCGTTTCGTCAACGAGGCGCTGTCGTATCATGAGTTCGTGCTCGGCATGCTGCGCGATGGCAATGGCGAGCCGGATCGGCCGTTCCATCTGATCTGCGATCGCCGGTTCCTGTGGGCTTACGGCCTCGGCCGCATCAAGCCGTTCACGCGCAATGTGCGGCGTCATGTGGCGAGCGGCGAGCTGGTCGAGGCGGCCGATGTTGCGCAGCTGGCGGCGAAGATCGGAATCAAGCCGTCGGTGCTCACCGCGACGCTTGCGAGCTATAACGAGGGCGCGCAGGAGGGCCGTGATCCCGAATTCGGCCGCGGCAGCACCATCTACCAGCGCCACCTCGGCGATGCCGGACACAAGCCCAACCCCTGCGTCGCGCCCATTCTCCACGCGCCGTTCTTCGCGATGCGCATCTACCCAGCCGATCTCGGCACGGCCATCGGCATGAAAGTGGATGCGCAAGGACGCGTGCTGCGCGAGGACGGCACGCCGATCGCGGGCCTCTATGCCTGCGGCAACGACATGGGTTCGATCATGAATGGGAATTATCCAGGACCGGGGATTACGCTGGGGCCGGCGCTGACGTTCGGCTATATCGCGGGACGGCATCTGGCGGAGGGGAGCGGGACGGTGGCGCCTGGAGCCGCTAAGGTATCCGTTTGATTGGGGCACGCTCCATCAACGTCATTGCGAGCGCAGCGAAGCAATCCAGGAATCTCTCCGCGGAGGCAGCCTGGATTGCTTCGTCGCAAGGGCTCCTCGCAATGACGTGGAAGGAGCGCTGCCTCTAACCGCTACTCCGCTGCCGCCGCAAAGCGGCTGTTCTCGAGCTCCGCCTCGAGCCGCGCCTTCTCGGCCGCCGCCAGCTTGACGTTGGCTTCCTTGACATGCCCGAAGCCGCGGATGGTCTCCGGCACCCTCGCGAGCCTTGCCAGCAGCGGGATCTGCTCCGCCTTCAACCCAGCGGTGCGCTGGTCGATCATCGCCAGGTATTCCTCAACCAGCTTGCGCTCGGTCCGGCGCTCCTCGGTGCGGGCGAACGGATCGAGCGCGCGGCCGCGCAGGAACTTCAGCTTGGCGAGCACGCGGAAGGCGTGGATCATCCAGCCGCCGAACTCCTGCTTCTGCAGCCGGCCCGTCGTCTTGTCGCGCTTGGCGAAGATCGGCGGCGCGAGGTGGTATTTCAGCGTGAAGTCGCCGTCGAATTTTTCGGACACCTTCTTCGCGAAGCTGCCGTCGGTGTAAAGCCGCGCGACCTCGTACTCGTCCTTGTAGGACATCAGCTTGAAGAGATTCTTTGCGACGGCCTCGGTCAACTCGGTGGACGACGGCGAGGCGGCGGCTTCCGCTTTGCGCACCTTGGCGACCGCGGCGAGGTAGCGGTCGGCGTAGGCCTTGTCCTGGTAGCCGGTCAGGAACTCGGCGCGCGTCGCGATGATGTCGTCGAGCGACTTCGTCGGCGCGGCGGCCCGGCTCTTGAACTGCAGCACGCTGCGCACCCGCGACATGTCGTGGGCGGCGAGGCGGCCCCAGGTGAAGGCGAGCTTGTTCATCTCGATTGCGGCGCCGTTGATCTCGATGGCGCGGAGCAGCGCCTCCAGCGACAGCGGGATCGCGCCCTTCTGGAACGCGAAGCCGAGCATGAAGGGATTGGTGGCGATGCTGTCGCCCATCAGCGCGGCGGCAATGCCGGTGGCGTCGATGATGTCGAGGTTCTTGTCGCCGATGGCGTCGCGCAGCACGGTCTGCATCGTGCCCATCTCGAAATCGAGATCGGGGTTTTGCACGAAGCTCGCGGTCGGCTGCAGATCGGCGTTGATGTAGGCCTTGGTCACGCCGCGCTCGGCGCGGCTGAGCGCGGAGGGACCTGCTGACACGATCATGTCGCAGCCGAGGATGACGTCGGCGCCGCCGGTGGTGATGCGGACCGCGGAGATGTCCTCCGGCTTCGGTGCAATGCGCACATGGCTCATCACCGCGCCGTTCTTCTGCGACAGGCCGGTGAAGTCGAGCGCCGAGCAGCCGCGGCCGTCGACATGGGCGGCCATGCCGAGCAGGGCACCGATGGTGATGACGCCGGTGCCGCCGATGCCGGTGACGAGGATGTTGTAGGGACCGTCGAGCTCACGCACCGGAGGCATCGGCAGGTCGGCGAACAGCTGGCCGGAATCCACCGCCGACGTCTTCATCCGCTTGAGCGAGCCGCCATGCACGGTGACGAAACTCGGGCAAAAACCTTCGACGCAGGAAAAGTCCTTGTTGCAGTTCGACTGGTCGATCTGGCGCTTGCGGCCGAACTCGGTCTCCAGCGGTTGCACCGAGACGCAATTGGAGGCCTGCGAGCAGTCGCCGCAGCCCTCGCAGACCAGCTCGTTGATGAAGGCGCGCTTGGCGGGATCGGGATAGAGCCCACGCTTGCGGCGGCGGCGCTTCTCCGCGGCACAGGTCTGGTCGTAGATGATGACTGTGAGGCCCTTGATGTCGCGCAGCTCGCGCTGCACGGCATCGAGCTCGCGGCGGTGATGGATGGTGGCGCCTTGCGGGAAGTAATTGCCTTGCGGGTACTTGCTCGGATCGTCCGAGACGATCGCAAGCCGCTTGACGCCTTCGGCCCAGACCTGATGCGCGATCTGCGCGACGTTGAAGCTGCCTTCGGCCGGCTGGCCGCCGGTCATCGCCACGGCATCGTTGTAGAGGATCTTGTAGGTGATGTTGATGCCTGCGGCCGATGCCGCGCGAAGGGCGAGAAGCCCGGAATGGGTGTAGGTGCCGTCGCCGAGATTCTGAAAAATGTGCTTTTCGCTCGTGAAGGGCGACTGGCCGATCCAGTTCACGCCCTCGGCGCCCATATGCGAGATCAGATCGGTGCGGCGGGTCGGCATGCTCAGGGCCATGCCGTGGCAGCCGATGCCGGCCATGGCGCGGCTGCCCTCGGGGACGCGCGTCGAGGTGTTGTGCGGGCAGCCCGAGCAGAAGAACGGCGTGCGCGCGAGCTTGATCTGCGTGCTCGTGGTGACGGGATGGTCGAAGGCCTCGAGCCGGGCGAGGCGCTGCTCCAGCACCGGGCTGTGATGGCCGAGCTTGCGCAAGCGCGCCACCAGGGCGCCCGCGACGATGGTCGGCGTCAGCTCGCCTTCGCTGGGCAGCAGCGGCGCGCCGCGCTCGTCACGCTTGCCCGTGATCGTCGGGCGCCGGGATGCATCGATGTTGTAGAGGATGCGCATCAGCTGGTCTTCGATGAAGCCGCGCTTCTCCTCGACGACGAGAATATCCTGAAGACCTTCCGCGAAACGCTTCGCGCCGCTTTCCTCCAGCGGCCAGGTCAGCGCGACCTTGTAGATGCGAAGGCCGAGATCCTGGGCGTCCTTGTCGGTGATCCCCAGGTCGGCGAGCGCCTGACGGAGGTCGAGATAGGCCTTGCCGGTGGCGACGATGCCGAGCCGCGCCGGCTTGGAATCGAGCACGATGCGATCGAGCTGGTTGGCGCGGGCAAAGGCCTGCACCGCGGCCATCTTGGGGCCGAACAGGCGCTTCTCCGCCTCCAGCGGCGGATCGGGCCAGCGGATGCTAAGGCCGCCGGGCGGCATCTCGAAATCGTCGGGAATGACGATCTTGATGCGTTCCGGATCGCTGTCAATCGAGGCCGAGCTCTCGACGGTCTCGCTGATCGCCTTGAAGCCGACCCAGCAGCCCGAGAAGCGCGACAGCGCAAAGCCGTAAAGGCCGAGGTCGAGATAGTCC
>RXJC01000181.1:0-4588 GCA_003963435.1 Bradyrhizobiaceae bacterium
CTGGGCAGCAGGCCGACGATGAAGGTCGACAGGCCCATGATCAGGATGGTGACGAGGAAGGTGTATTTGCGGCCGACGATGTCGCCGATGCGGCCGAACACGATCGCGCCGAACGGACGCACCAGGAAGCCGGCTGCGAACGCCAGCAGCGCGAAGATGTCGCGGGTTGCCGGCGGATAGGCCGAGAAGAACTGCGCGCCGATGATGCTGGCCAGCGAGCCGTAGAGGTAGAAATCGTACCACTCGAAGACGGTACCGAGCGAGGAGGCGAGAATGACGAACCGTTCGTCCTTCGTCATTCCTCCCGCTCGTGCTTGAGACACAGCCATTGTCGACATGTTGAGTCGCTCCCCGAAATGCGTTTCCTCGCGCCCCGGATGTCCGGACGTGCCGGATCAACCCAGGTCTTGCCCGCAAGGTAACATCGGCGTGAAAGCCGCCCCAATACGACTTTCGGCCTTGCGCACTGACGCGCAGCTGACGGGCGGTATCGGGCGGCGGTGCGCGGTCACGGCGGTTTCCAGATTAACCCCTTTGCAGCAAAGGGATAATGTGCACTTGCATGCCACGGCCGCTCGGGGAAGAATTGACATCCCGGGATCGGTCCGCCGGCCTGCGAACGACAGCAAGAGAACGATGAACGCTCCCTCGACCCATCTCGTCATTGCCGATGACCATCCTCTGTTCCGCGACGCGCTGCGACAGGCGGTGGCGGGCGTCTTGACCTCGGCCCTCATCGACGAGGCCGGATCGTTCGAGGATCTGACCAAGCTCCTGGAACAGACCTCGGACGTCGACCTGATCCTGCTCGATCTCTCGATGCCCGGGATCTCGGGCTTTTCCGGCCTGATCTATCTGCGCGCGCAATATCCGGCGATCCCGGTCGTGATCGTCTCGGCGTCCGACGACAGCGCCACGATCCGCCGCTCGCTCGATTTCGGGGCCTCCGGCTTCATCCCGAAGCGATTCGGCGTCGAGACGTTGCGCGATGCCATCCTCAAGGTGATGGAAGGCGACGTCTGGGTTCCCGCCGATACCGATCTGTCGGCAGCCGCCGATCCCGACATGACGCGCCTGCGCGACCGCCTGGTGACGCTGACTCCGCAGCAAGTCCGGGTCCTGATGATGCTGTCGGAGGGCCTCCTCAACAAGCAGATCGCCTACGAGCTCGGGGTCTCCGAGGCCACCATCAAGGCCCATGTCTCCGCGATCCTGCAAAAGCTCGGCGTCGAGAGCCGCACGCAAGCCGTGATCGCCGCCGCCAAGATCGCCGGCGGCCAGTGGAAGCAGGGCACGCCGACGGAGTGAGAGCTGGCTCCGGCCGGCGCATCCTTCGTCGAAGGGAATCTCCGACCTCGTATGTTGTGTTGCCGCAACCATTTGCTACAACCTCTGCGGCAAATTGGATCTCGTTCGGAGCAGGGGCGTGGGGTTGGAATGGAGTGCGCGTGATCTCGTTCACTGCGCGCCGGTGCCGGACTGGGTGGATTACCAGCCCTATCGCTCTCAGATCCCGGATACCGAGACCTCCTGCATCGCAAACGGCACGTGTCGGCTGCTCTACGATATTCAAACTGATCTGAGCCAGGGCTCGCCGGCATGGCATTATCGCGCCGCGCACCGCGTGCTGACGCGCGAGGGGGCCGAGCGGGCGGCGCATTTCGTGGTCGACTTCGATCCCGGCTATCAGCGGCTCGAGGTGCATTTCATCAGCATCCTACGCGGAGGGGATCGCATCGAGCATGCGAAACCGGAAGCCTTCCAGCTCCTTCGCCGGGAAACCAATCTGGAAAGGTTGGTGTTCGATGGGCGACTGACTGCATCCCTGGTGATTCCCGATGTGCGCGTCGATGACATCGTGGAGGTTGCTGTCACGCTCTGCGGCAGCGCACCTCTTCTAAGCGGCAAGCATCAGTCGTGGATTACTTTCGACGGCTTCAATCCTGTCTTCGAGCATCGCCAGCGGCTGCTTCGGCCGCTGGATCGCACGATTCACATCAAGCCCTTCAACGATCCGCCCCAGCCGCGCATCACGGAACATGCCGGGCGGGAGGATTTGCGATGGCAACTGATCGGGCAGCCGCGTCGTCTGCCGGAAGAGCTCACGCCGTCATGGAATCTGCCGCATCCCGTGCTGCAGTTGAGCGAGTTCGAGAACTGGAATGACGTCGCCTTGTTGCTTGCGCCTTGTTACGAGCCGGGGACGCTCCCGGAGGCGCTGGTCCTGGAGGTCGATCGTATCGGGCTGGAATACGCAGATCCCAGCGAGAGAGCCGTCGAGTGGCTGCGGTTCGTGCAGCGGGAGTTGCGATATTTCGCCGTCTCAATGGGCGAGGGCGGGCTGACGCCGCGCCCGGTCGAGGCGATCTGGAGCACGCGCTTCGGTGACTGCAAGGACGCGAGTACGGTCTATGTGGCAGGCGCCAGGCGGCTCGGGCTAGATTCGTGCGCGGCCCTGGTCTCGACGACACACGGCTATGCGCTCAAGGACTTTCTTCCAAGCGCGGCAGTCTTCGACCATTGCATCGTGCGTCTGCGCCTGGATGGACGCAGCTATTGGCTCGATCCAACGATTCCCGTCCAGTTTGGCAATCTGGCCAACGTGTACCAGCCTCATCCGGGCTGGGCCTTGCCCCTTACGACGCAGACGATCGAGCTAGAGAGGATGAGCGGCGAAGAAGCGCTTCACGTCCTTCATTGGGAGGACGAGATTGCGCTGGGGCCGAAGCGGGAATCGCTCGCCAGGGTTCGCCGTAAGATCGACTATTCGTTCTGGGCTGCCGACACGATGCGCAATCGCATTGCCAACGAAGGGCCAGGTGGCTTCGTTCAGGGCATGTTGAAGGATTGGCAGTCCGTCTGGCCCGGTGTTACCGCGACCGAGCCGGTTGAGGTTCACGACGACCGCGCTCTCAACAAACTCTCAATGGTGTTGAAGTTGGCGATCCCGGACGCCTGGAAAGCGGGCGAAGCGGGGAAGCCACTGTTCTTTCGCACGGTCGATCTGGCGACCGGGCACGAATTGAAATCACTTCCCGGGCCGCGGCGGGATGCCGACATTTATCTCGGCCGCCCGCGGAAGATCACGAACCTCGTGCATATCAAGATGCCGGTGAAATGGAACGGCGGCTGGGCGCTGCGATTCGAAGCATCCCATCTCGGCCTGATCAACCGGCTGACGTTCGATGGGCGAAATGCCATTCACTACCGCGAACTGGTGATTGGCGCGTGGTCCATGCCGGCGGGAGAGGTTCGGTCGTATAACGATATGGCGGCCAGGCTTCAGGAGAACGTCCTGGCGCTCTCGGGGCGCCAGCTTCTTGGCAAGATGCGGCCTCATATCGGCACGAAGGGCATGCTCATCCTCGGGGTCCAGGCCGTCTGGTACATCGTTTGGGGAGCGTTTTTGCTTAGCTTCATCGTCGAAGTCCTGAAGGCGCGCCGCTAGATCAATGTCACGGGCTCCGCGACCGGCCGTCATAATGTTTCCAGCAGTCTGCTAGCGCCCGCGATCTCCGAGCCCTCCGCGAAGCCTCTAAGCGCTGATCGAAGCAATCGCTTCGCTTCCACTTGCCGGTCTTGCACGGCGAGTCGCTTGGCCAGATCAACCGCCGCCCGCAGCTCCCAGGCTTTCGCGCCTTTGCGTCGGCCGAGGTCCAGCGATCGCACCAAGCAGGCTTCCGCCTTCTCGACGTCGGGCTCCGGCAACGCCAACAGGACTCTGCCCTTCATCCGCAGCAGCTCGGGCATGTAGAGATGATCGCCGCCTTGTTCGACGAGGCGGATCGCATCGTCGATCAGGCGCCCGCTCTGTTCGATTTTGCCCGAGCGCCAACAGGCCCTCCACAAGCGCGATGTTGAACGTTGTGGTGAGCAGCTCGTAGCCAGCAACATGGAGCTCGCGCAGGTAGGTCCGACCTGTGGCCCCAAGCTATTGGGTTGTCTGGCCGGCGAAACAGCAATAGATGGGTCAATTCTGGCGCCGTCAAAGATTCTGCTTTACAGAAATTCTGATTTATCGTAGATGTCGCTTACCCTGATCCGGCGAAAAGGGGCGGTCGTACGTCGTCACGAGCCGCGGATCGGGCTGCGGTGGACGTCTGGGCGCCGTCGCGGATGCGAGACGCAGGGCGGGGTGATGGATTGAGCCGATCCCCGTGAGCATTTCGCAAGCCGCGTTGTACGAGCGGCGCGCAAGCGTACGGCAAAACCGTGTGGTCCTGGCCGTCGTTGCCACGGTCAAGTCTTGCGGATGCGGCATGGCGTCAACCGGCGCATTGTCGGCGAGTTCCGTGAGGCGAGGGAGGCCAGAAGGAAAGTTCGGCTCCCGGGAGAGCACGCATAAGCCGTCCGACCATCGCGCAGGGAAGGCCGTGTGTTCGGCTACACCTGTATGCTGCTGTGCGGTTCTTCCTGCGTGTGCATTTCGCGCAGCGGACCGCGGGTGCCAGCCGGCACCCGGCCTTCCCTGCGCCCTTATCTCCAAGAGGGCGTGACGAGAAGCGCAAAACTCGGGCGAAACGCGCCGCGAGAAGGCGAAGCCGTGTCTACGAAACGGGACGCCGATTTGAGGGCGACAACATTTCAC
>RXJC01000181.1:4638-4969 GCA_003963435.1 Bradyrhizobiaceae bacterium
CTTGCTCGCAATGGCGCGATGGGCCCATTCAACGCCGCGGCCGATCTTGACCTGTAGCGCCACTCACTCCGCCGCCACCATCTGCTGCGTGCGCCACTGGCCGAGCAGGGCGCGGAGGGAGGCCGGCTTGACCGGCTTGTTGAGCACCGCGACCTTCTCGTCGCGTGCGGCGATTTGCACGGCGGGGCTGCGGTCGGCGGTGATCAGGATCGCAGGGATGCTGTCGCCGAAGCGGCGACGGATCTCGCGGATCGCGGCGATGCCGTTGCCGCGGTCGAGATGATAGTCGACCAGAAGGCCGGTGACGCGGCGGCCGGCCGCCTCGATCGCG
>RXJC01000210.1 GCA_003963435.1 Bradyrhizobiaceae bacterium
CTCGCGCACATCCCCGCGGGCACCACGATGAGCTACGGCGCGCTCGCCGCGAGGATCGAGATGCCAAAAGCCATTCGTGCCGTCGGTCATGCCAACGGCTCCAATCCGATCAGCGTCGTGCTGCCCTGCCATCGCCTGATCGGCGCGGACGGCTCGTTGGTGAAATATGGCGGTGGGCTGCAGCGGAAGAGGTGGCTGCTGAGGCACGAGGGGGTGGAGGTATGAAACCGGAGTGCGCCGAGCTCTCTCCACACGTCATTCCGGGGCGCGGCGCAGCCGCGAACCCGAAATCCATTTGGCCACACCGACGGTGCCGATGAATGGCTTCCGGGTTCGCGCTTCGCTCGCCCCGGAATGACGAGTAGAGAAGCCGCCGCCCGCTACGCCGCCGGCTGAACCGCCTTGTCGCCGGCCATCACATGGGTCAGCGCGCTCTTGATCGCGGCCTGGCGCGTCGGTGCGTTGATCTGCGCGCCGAGGAGGTCGGTGACGTAGAACACGTCGCGGGCGCGTTCGCCGAAGGTGGCGACGTGGGCCGAGGCGATATTGAGGTTGAGCTTCGAGATCGCGGTGGTCAGCTCGTAAAGCAGGCCGGGGCGGTCGAGACCGGAGACCTCGATCACGGTGTAGCGATCGGACCATTGGTTGTTGATGGTCACTTCGGGCTCGATCACGAAAGGCCGCGCCTTGCTGCGCACGGTGCGCCGCGCCACCACTTCGGGCAGGCGCAGCTTGCCCTCCAGCACGTCCTCGATCATCTCGCCGATGCGCGTGGCGCGCCGGCCCTCGTCCTCGTCGCGGTCGTATTCCCTGGAGATCGAGATCGTGTCGAGCGCGCGGCCGTCGGTCGTGGTGTAGATCTGGGCATCGACGATGTTGGCGCCGGCCGAAGCGCAGGCGCCGGCGATGATCGAGAGCAGCCAGGGATGGTCGGCCGCGAAGATCGTGAGCTCGGTGACGCCGCGCGCCTCGTCGAAGCCGACATTGATCGCAAGCTTGTGGCCGGCCTGCTCGCTGGAGCGGACGAAGCGGGCGTGGCGGATTTTCCGCGGCAGCTCGACCTTGAGCCAGTAGGCCGGATAGTGCCGGCCGATATAGGCGTCGAGCTCGTCCGCCGGCCATTCGGCAAAGGCGTTGCGGAATTCGGCATAGGCGGCCGTGAGGCGCTTGCCGCGATCGACTTCCGAGAAACCGCCGGTGAGCACCGGCTCGGTTTCATAATAGAGCGAACGGAGCAGCTGCGCCTTCCAGCCGTTCCACACGCCGGGACCGACGCCGCGGATGTCTGCGGTGGTCAGGATGGTCAGGAGCTTCATCTGCTCGACCGACTGCACCACGGCGGCGAAATTCTCGATGGTCTTGCGGTCGGACAGGTCGCGCGACTGCGCCACCGTGGACATCGTCAGGTGCTCTTCGATCAGCCAGGCCACCAGCTCGGTGTCGGCGGCGCTGAAGCCGAGCCGCGGGCAGAGCCGGCGCGCGACTTTCGCTCCGGCGACCGAATGATCCTCAGGCCGGCCCTTGGCGATGTCGTGCAGCAGCGTCGTGATGTAGATGACCGCACGGTGCTCGGGCCGGATCTTGCGCATCAGGTCGCTGGCCAGCGCGAATTCCTCGATGCCGCCGCGCTCGATGTCCTGGAGGAAGCCGACGCAACGGATCAAATGCTCGTCGACGGTGTAGTGATGATACATGTTGAACTGCATCATCGAGACGATCTTGCCGAAGGCGCGGATGAAATGGCCGAGCACGCCGGTCTCGTTCATCCGCCGCAGCACGATCTCGGCATTGTCGGAGGTCAGGATCTCCATGAACAGCCGGTTGGCCTCGGGATTTTCGCGCATTTGCGCGTTGATCAGGCCGAGCGAGCGCGTCACGTCGCGCATCGCATCCGGATGGAAGGCGAGGTTGTTCTTCTGCGCGAGGCGGAAGATCCGGATCAGATTGACCGGATCGTGCTTGAAGATGTCGGGCGCGGCGACGTTGATGCGGTTGTTGTCGACGATGAAGTCGTCGCTGTCGGGGACGCGCCGCTTCGCCGCGGTCGGGCGCAGCCGTGCCATCATCCGGCTCAGCACCGGGGCGGGCTTGGCCTGCTGGTCCTCGAGCTTGGCGCACAGGATGGCGGTGAGGTTTCCGACCTCCTTGGCGACCAGGAAGTAATGCTTCATGAAGCGCTCGACGTCCTGCATGCCGGGATGCGAGGTGTAGCCGAGCCGCACCGCGATCTCGCGCTGGAGATCGAACGAAAGCCGCTCTTCGGCGCGTCCAGAGTAGAAATGCAGGTTGCAGCGCACCGACCAGAGGAAGTCCGCGCAGCGGCGGAAGGTTCGGTATTCCTGCGCGTCGAACACGCCGCGCTCGACCAGCTCGCTGGTGTCGCGCACGCGGTAGACGTATTTGGCGATCCAGAACAGCGTGTGCAGGTCGCGAAGGGCGCCCTTGCCGTCCTTGACGTTGGGCTCGACCAGGTAGCGCGACTGGCCGCCGCGCCGATGCCGTTCCTCGCGCTCGGCGAGCTTTGCGGTGACGAATTCCGACGCGGTGCCCTGCACCACCTCCTTGTCGAAGCGCGCGACCAGCTCGTCATAAAGCGGCCTGTCGCCGGTCAGGAAACGCGTCTCCAGGATCGCGGTGCGGATGGTCATGTCGCCACGCGCCTGACGGATCGATTCGTCGACCGAGCGCGTGGCGTGACCGACCTTCAGCCCCATGTCCCAGAGGCAATAGAGGATGGCCTCGGCCACCTGCTCGCCCCAGGCGGTCTGCTTGTAGGGCAGGATGAACAAGAGATCGATGTCGGACTCAGGGGCCATCAGGCCGCGGCCATAGCCGCCGGTTGCGACCACCGCCATGCGCTCCGCGCCGCTCGGGATCGGCGAACGGTAGAGATGGCGGGTCGCCGCCGAATACAGGATGCGGATGATCTCGTCCTGGACATGGCACAGCCGCTCGGCGCAGCGGCGGCCGTGGCGGTCCTTCAAAAGGATCTCCTGGGCCGCAGCGCGGGAAGCGAGCAGCTCGGCCTTGAGCAATTGCGCCATGGCGGTGCGGAACGCGTCCTCGCGTCCCTGGTGCTTCTCGGCGAGCGCATCGACGGCGGCGGTAATCCGCGCCGTGTCGAAACGATCGTCCCCCTCGGCCCTGTGCTCAGTCGCGATGCTGTCCATGTCTCACCGGATATAAGAGGCGGCAGGCGCTGTCACGAGACTTCGTGAGAGGGCGACAGATGAACCTGGTGACCCCGATCGGAGGGTCGCGGCGCAGTTCCCGAAAAGGTCGCGTAACTCTATGAATACACGTGAGTTTTTGACTTGAGTTCCGGTCGTTCATGGCAGCTTCCATCAATCATGGGCTGACACGAAACGGATCGCCTCCTATACCGCTCGTCAGACGCGATACGCCGGGAGAGAACGAACATGGACGCTGCAGAGCTGCGCCAGATGCAGGCTCCGATCAAGGAGCGCTACAAGACCGATCCCAAGACCGCGCTGATCACACTGAAGGCCAAGGGCTCAACCGATAGCGAGGGCATTGCCTGCAAGGTCGAGACCGGCCGCGCCATTGCGCTTGCCGGCTTGCATCCTGGGACCGGCGGTTCCGGCCTCGAGCTCTGCTCCGGCGACATGCTGCTCGAAGCCCTGGTCGCCTGCGCCGGCGTCACGCTGAAATCGGTCGCGACCGCGATCGAG
>RXJC01000186.1 GCA_003963435.1 Bradyrhizobiaceae bacterium
CCAGCGGCACCTCGAAGGCGAACGTGCTGCCCGCGCCGGGCGTGCTCGCAACCGTCAACTCGCCGCGCATCAGGCGGCTGAGGCGCCGTGCGATCGCAAGTCCGAGGCCGGTGCCGCCGAACCGTCGCGCGATGCTGTCGTCGGCCTGGACGAAATCCTCGAAGATCCGCTCGTGCATGTCGGGGGCGATGCCGATGCCGGTGTCGCGAACGGTGATGCGCAGCAGAACATGGTCGTCATGCCGCATCGCAGCCGCGTTCACGGCGATCCCGCCCGACGGCGTGAACTTGATGGCGTTGCCGATCAGGTTGAGCAGGATGCGATTGAGCCGGACGGGGTCGCCGTGCACGGCGATATTGACCGAGGCATCGCAGGCAAGGTCGAAGGTCAGTCCCTTGCCGAGGGCTTGCGGACGCATCAGCTCGGCGGCGGTCTCGATCAGCTGGTCGAGGCGGAAATTGCGCGGCTCAAGCACCTCAGTGCTGGCCTCCAGGCGCGCATATTCGAGGATGGTGTCGACCAGGGCGATCAGCGTTTCGCCGGATGCGGCTGCAGTGGTGAGGTGGCGCCGCTGCGCATCACTGAGGCTGCCGTCGTCGAGCAGCTGCAGCACGCCCATGACGCCGTTCAGCGGCGTACGCAGCTCGTGGCTGACGACGGCGAGGAAGCGCGATTTGGTCTCATTGGCCGCCACCGCCGCGCTGCGCGCGCGCTCGGCGGCATCGTGCTCGGCAAGGGCGTGATCGCGCGCCTTCTCCAGCTCGGAGGTGCGCTCGATCACCTTGCGCTCGAGCGTCGCGTAGGAATCGCGCAAGTGCGCCGCCATCCGGTTGAACTGGTCGCCGAGCGCTTCCAGCTCGTCGCCGGTCCTGATCGCGAGCCGCAGGCCGAGATCGCCGCTGCCGATCCGCCGCGCGCCCTGGGTCAGGAGCTGGATCGGTCCCGTCATGCGCCGGCTGAGAAAGAGCGAGACCAGCACCGCGCCGATGAAGAGAACGACGAGGAGAAAGGTCGAACGGCCGATCGATGCGTAGATCGGCGCATAGGCCTCGGTGAGCGGCAGCTCGACGAACACCAGCCAGCCGAGCGAGGGGACCGTCGCATAGGTCGAGAGCACGCGCTGGCCGGTCAGATCCTGCTTGACCAGTCCGCCTGAAGCCGGCCCCACGCCGTCGAGCGCGGCGCGGACGTCGGCATGGTGGGAGAGGTCGCTGCGCTGAAGCGCCCGCCACAGATCGGGATGCGCGATCAGCACCCCCATGCGGTCGACCACGTAGGCCTTGCCGGTGTTGCCGACCCTGATGCCGGCAACGAGGTCCCAGATGAAGCGGAGGTTGACCTCGGCGACGATCACGTCGGGATTGCGGCCGGTGCCGCGCGTGGCGAGCGTCATGTACGGCTCGGTGTCGCCGAAGAAGTAGACCGGCCCGTAATAGGCCCGGCTTTCGTTGGCGCCGCGGAAGGCGGGGGACGCGGAGAGGTCGATGTTGCTGCCGACCTTGTCGGCGACGCGGCGCGACACCCGCACCTGCTCGTGCCCTCGCGAGTCGATCTCGGCGATTTCGGCGATCGCCGGTGAGAGGCGCAGGAGACGGATGGCGTTCAGGCGCGCGTCTTCGTTGCTCGACAGCTCCGGCGGCAGCCGCGAGAGCCATCTGATCTGGCTCTCGATCTGGCCGACGAACTGGCCGATCTGGATCGCGGCGGACGCTGCCTGCTCGCGCTGGGTCGCCGCCAGAAGCTGCTTCTGCTCGCGATAGGAGAACCAGACGTCGAAGCCGGTGTTGATGGCGAGCGCGGCAAAGACCAGGGCGACGATCGAGTAGAGATATTTGCGGAATAGCCGGCCGGGGGGCGTCCGCAAAGGTCCCTGGTCGGCCGTCTCGTTCACTCGCGAATCTCGTCGGCGCGCGCGAGCAGCGTGAATGGCAGGGTCAATCCCAGCGTGCGGGCCACGGTGCGGTTGATCAGAAGCTCGTACTTCCGCGGCGACTGCACCGGAAGATCACCGGCCTTGGTGCCGCGCAGGATGAGATCGACGTAATCGGCCGAGCGCACCTCCAGCGTCGGCCCGTAGCTCATCAGCCCGCCTGCATCCATGAAATAATGGAACGGATAGATCGTGGGCACGCGATACTTGTCCGCGGCCGCAACGACCGTCTGCCGGTTGACGACGAGGAAGCTGTCGACCAGGGCAATCATCGCCGCCTTGGGCGGTTCGCCGAAGCGCTTGAAGGCTGCGTCGATGTCTGCAACCGCGTTGACAGGGGCAGGGACGACGGACGCGCCGGATTCGGCCGCCTCCTGCTCGATCGAATCGAGGAAGAAGCGGCCCGCCCGAGGCGTGGTCGCCGGGTTGAACAGGATGCCCACGCGGGCGACGTCCGGCACGGCCTCCCGGATCAGTTGAAGCCATTTGCCTCCCATGTCCGCGGTGCTGTTGGTGAAGCCGGTGACGTTGCCGCCGGGATGGGCCAGGCTTTCGACGAAGCCGTTGCCGACGGGGTCGTTGGCGGTCGCGAACACGATCGGAATGGTCCTGGTGGCGGCAAAGACCGCTGCGGTTTCGACCGTCGACCCCGTCAGGATCACGTCGGGCTTGAGGTCCAGCAACTCCTGAATGGCCGCCTTCAGCCGCTCCGGTGGGCCGAAGCTGGAACGGAGCTCGAGACGGAAGTTGACGCCTTCGACCCAGCCGCGCTGCCTCAAGCCGGCGATGAGGCCGCCGAGGCGCGAGCTCGGGCTGTCGATCATGCTCCGCCTCGTCAGTTCGTCGTCGAGCCGCAATGCGGTCAAGGATGCGACGATCCGCATGCGATCCGATGTTGCGCCGAGCGCGGTCCATCCCGCAGCGGTTGCTCCCGCAAGACGAATGAAGCCGCGGCGATCGACCGCGAAAGCGGAACGCCGTTCGGTCATGGAGTTCTTTGCATGTTTCTTGCCCCAGTTGAGATGCTTAGCGCGAACCGCCGGTGTCCACAATTGATCAAAAAAAGCGCTTGTGAACGTTCATTCGCAGCGTTTGGCAGCCCGATACCGTATTCCTACGCAGCCAAAGAGTCGCTGTTTCGAACCTTGTCTCCTCGGTGGCGCCTTGTAACGCCTTATGGCGTTGCAACATTTTCCGTCTCGGTTGCGGTGACGGTTCGAGGGCCGATGTCGCAGCTGCCGATTTTTGGAAAGCGTTGTTTCAGGTTTGTTTCGAAGGTTTTCGATGCGCAAGATCTATCTCATTCCGGTCGTCGTCGGCCTGCTCACCTCCGTCGCTGCCGGGCCGCTCGCCGCCCAAGGCGCCGTGCCGAAGCAGAAGGCTGCACCGGCGCCCAGGGCCGCTGCGGCCGGCGCGCCCTCCGCAGCCGGCGCGCCCGTCGCCGCCGGGTCGAATTCCGCCGAGGTACCGGGCGCGGAGGACAAGACCAAGGCGATCGACGGCTTCCGCTCCGCCAAGTTCGGCATGAGTGAGGCCGATGTGCGCGCGGCGATGGCGAAGGACTTCAACGCCAAGTCCGAGGCGATCAAGGCGCAGGACAACGCGGCCGAGCTGACGCACAGTATACTGCTGTCCGTTCCGGAGTTGCTGCCGAACGGAGGCACCGCCGAGCTCTCTTACGTGTTCGGCTACAAGTCCAAATCGCTGATCCAGGTCGGCGCGGTCTGGTCGAAGGGGACCGACGCGGC
>RXJC01000045.1 GCA_003963435.1 Bradyrhizobiaceae bacterium
CAGCGCGCGCGCCAGCGCGGCGTAGACCAGAAGGCACAGCAGCGGCAGCGCGATCGCAAGCGCGGTCATCAGGCGGCCGGCCTCGTGCCAGGCCTCCGCGGTCTGCACCGCCGGATCGACCGAGACCACGGCCTCGCCGAGCTTGGCACCGCGCACGATCACGGGCCGTGCCGCCTCGCGGCCGGGGTCGAACAGGCTGCGGTAGAAGGCGGTAAAGGGCTGCGGCGGCGGGCTTGCGGGGGCCGGCGCACCGCTGCAGAACCGCTGCAGCATCTCGCCGCTCGCGCCGCGATACGCCAGACACAGGCCGGGCGTCATCACATAGGCGGCGACGGGGTCGAGGTTGGGAAAGTCGCGCGGGCCCGCCGCCCACTGGAGCTTACCCTGCTGCAGCTCGAGCGACTTCGCCACGATCGCGGCGATACCGTCGATGCGCGCATGGGCCTCGCGGTCGGCCGTGATCAGGAAATAGGCGGAAATCCCGGCGAAGCAGGCGGCCGATATCGCGGCCACGCGCAACGTCAAACGGACCTTGAGGTCGAATCTCGGGCGGTTCCACATCGAGGGCACCTTGCGCGAACGGGTTGGTCGCTGTCGCATTAAACGGCAGAACGCCAGCCGCGGAAAGCGCCAGGCGTTACTGCAGTGCAATGCCGTGAAATTTTCCCGGCGCTCGCCGGGACCGCCCCCGTTGCCGGGGCCTCGGCCTGCCGCCGAGATTTGCGCAGCGCTCCAATTGCGAGGCCCCGCTCATGCACCTCTCTCGGTTGATCCTTGCTGCTCTTCTCCTCGTCGTCCTGCCCCATTCGCCTGATGCCGCCGAGGCTGCCATCGGCGTTGCCATGGACGATTTCAGCTATACCGACACGTCAGCCGAGCCGGCGAACCAGACCGCGGCTCATGAGCGACGGTTGGCGGCGTTCATGGCCGCGCTCAGGCGGGATATCGGCGAAGGCGGGCGCTATCGGCTGGTGCCCTCGGCCCAGGACGGTGCCGCCTTCAAGGTCATCGGCGGCATCCAGAAGACGAGCACGCTGGTGCAATGGGCCAAGGTCGCAGTGATCGACGTCGGCGCCAAGAAGATCGTGATGGACAAGCTCTACACGTTCCGCGGCGACAATGACGAATCCTGGGAACGTGCCGAGATCTTCGTCTCGCGCGAGGTCATGGCCGCGCTGACCACACCGGCACCGATTGCGCTGGCGGTGTTCGAGTTCGAGCTCGAGGACGTTACGGCGGCCTCGCCGGGCGCGTCTGCCGCGTCGGACGCCTCGCATCTGGCCGAGGTCACCGGCGCTGTGCGCGAGGCGCTGGGCCAATCCGGCCGCTACCGCATCGTCGACGTCGGCCGCGAGGCGGCGCCGGCGGGAGGCTTGCGCGACTGCGGCGGCTGCGAGGCGGCAATGGCGAAGAAGCTCGGCGCGGACCAATCGCTGATCGGCGTGGTGCGGCGGGTCAGCCGCACCGAATACACGCTCGGCTTCCAGCTGCGCGACGCCGGCACCGGTGCGGTGCTGGCGCGCGGCGACAGCGGCCTGCGCCTCGGCGCGGACTATTCCTGGAAGCGTGGCGCCGTGCGGCTCATCAGCGACCGGCTGATCGAGAGCCAGCAGGCTGCCGAAGCTAAAGAGCGATGAAAGTCATCGCTCTTTAGATTTTTGTTTGAGCATGATCTTGTCGGAAAACCGCTGCACTCTTTGCGCTAACGCGGCCCTTCGGGTCCGGATCATGCTCTAGAAAGTAAGCTGCACCTTCATCGATTGCGAGCGGTCGCTGGCGAGCTCGAAGGCGGCGACCGCGCTCTCGAAGGGTAGGGTGGCCGTGATCAGCGGCTTGACGTCGAGCAGGCCTTCGCCCATCAGCCGCACCGCGAGCTCGAATTCGGGATCGAAGCGGAAGGTGCCGCGGAGCTGCAATTCCTTGGCGACGATGGAGTTGACCGGCAGCGTCATCTCGCCGCCGAGCCCGAGTTGCACCAGTGTGGCGCCGGGCCTGAGCACGTCCAGCGCGGCGCGGAGCGCGGCCTGATTGCCGGAGGCTTCGAACAGCGTGTCGAACACGCCCTTTCCGGCGCGCCAGGGATCGAGTGCGGCGGCATCGGCCGCGACGTTGATGGCATGCGTGGCGCCGAGTTTTCTGGCGACCGCGAGCGGCGCGTCGGCGACGTCAGTTACCACGATCTCGGATGCGCCGCCGAAGCGCGCGACCAAGATCATCAGCGCGCCGATCGGGCCGCAGCCGGTGATCAGCACGCGCTTGCCGAGCAGGGGACCGGCCTGCTTGCCGGCATGCAGGCAGACCGCGAGCGGCTCGGCGACCGCGGCCTCCGCCAGCGACAGCTTGTGGGCGATCGGCACGGCCTGCGCGGCATCGACCGTGATGAACTCGCGGAAGCCGCCCTGCACGTGAGGAAAGCGCATCGCGCTGCCGAGGAAGCGCATGTCGAGGCACTGGTTGCGCATGCCCTCCTGGCAATGCAGGCACGCCCCGCAAGGCTTGCTCGGATTGACCGCAACGCGCGTGCCCGGCTTCACGCCGGTGACGCCGTCACCGATAGCGGCGACCACGCCGGCGATCTCGTGACCCAGCGCCATCGGCTGCTGGATGCGCACGACGCCGAAACCGCCGTGATGGTAATAGTGCAGGTCGGAGCCACAGATGCCGCCATTGGCGATCTTGACGCGAACCTCGCCCGGGCCTGGCTCCGCGTCGGGATAGGTGTCGATCCGCAGATCCTTGGGGGCGTGAATGACGACGGCGCGCATGGTCTTGTTTCCTGTTCGCAGATTTACATTGCGGCGATCATGCCGCCGTCGACATAGATGATCTGGCCGTTGACATAGGTCGAAGCGTCCGACGCCAGGAAGATCGCCGCACCCACCAGCTCGTCCGGTTTGCCCCAGCGCTTGGAGGGAATGCGGCCCATCAGCCAATTGTTGAAATCGGTGTTGTTGACCAGCGCCTCGTTCATGTCGGTCAGCATGTAGCCGGGACCGATCGCGTTGGCCTGGATGCCGTGCTGAGCCCATTCCACCGCCATCGAACGGGTGAGGTTCTTGATGCCGCCCTTGGCCGCAGTGTAGGGCGCAATCGTCGGCCGCGCGAGCTCGCTGCCGAGGGAGCCGATATTGATGATCTTGCCGTGCTTGCGCGGGATCATGCGCTTGGCCGCCTCGCGGCCGATCACGAAGGCGCTGGTGAGGTTGGTCTCGATCACCTTGCGCCATTCGTCGGTGGTGAACTCGACCAGCGGTTTGCGGTGCTGGATGCCGGCGTTGTTGACGAGAATGTCGACCGCGATGCCCTTCTTGTCGAAATCGTTGAAGGCGGCGACGATCGCGGGCTCGTCCGTGACGTCAAAGGCGGCGCCTTCGGCCTGGTGACCGGCGGCACGGAACTCGGCGACGGCCTGCTCGACGCGCTTGGGGTCGACGCCGTTGACGATGATCCTGGCGCCGGCCTTCGCCATGCCCTCTGCAATGGCGCGGCCGAGGCCGCGGGACGAGCCGGTCACGAGCGCGGTGCGGCCGGAGAGGTCGAACAGGGAGGTGCTCATCTCGGATATCCTTTAAGGGTTGGAGCGGCGCACGATCAGATCGGTGCGCTCGAAGACGGCGGGCAGGAGGTCGACGCCGAGGCCGGGGCCTTCCATCGGGAAGACGTAGCCGTCCTTGATCACGGGCATCGTGGTGACGAGCTCGTTGTACCAGCCTTTGTAAAACGCGCGCACCGATTCCTGGATCAGCGTGTTGGGCTGGCTGAACGACATGTGGATGGCGGCGATGAAGCCGATCGGGCCGATGCAATCGTGCGGTGCGAAGGGGCGGTGATAGGTTTCCGCCATCGCGGCGATCTTGCGGCCCTCGGTGAGGCCACCGGTCCAGCACAGGTCGGCCATCACCACATGCATGGCGTCGCGGTCGAGCATGTCCTTGTAGGGGAAGCGCGAGCCCAGCGTCTCGCTGGCGCAGACCCAGACGTCGGTCGAGCGGGCGTATTCGGCCAGTGCCTGAGGCGAGTTCATCCGGATCGGGTCTTCGTACCAGGTCGGCTTGTAGGGCTCGAGCGCGCGCGCGATCTGCTTGGCGGTCGGCAGATTCCACAGCGAGTGGAGCTCGACCATGACCTCCATCTTGTCGCCGACGGCTTTACGGATCTTCTCGAACGGCTCGATCGCCTGCTTCATCTGTGCGGCGGTGATGTAGAGGCCCTTGTTCTCCTGCGCCGCCGGATCGAACGGCCAGATCTTCATGGCGGAGATGCCGCTTTCCAGCAGGCTTTCGGCCAGCGCATCGGCGCGGTTCATGAAGCCGTCGAGATCCTCGTACGGTCCCTTGGAGGCGCCGAGATTCCAGTTCGAGACCGGGCTGATATTGGTCGAGCGGACATATTGCGTGCCGGCGCAGGTGTTATAGATGCGCTGCTTGTCGCGGCAAAGACCACCGAGCATCTGGTGCACCGGCTGATTGCAGACCTTGCCGAACAGGTCCCATAGCGCAATGTCGATCGCGGACGCCGCGCGATATTCGACGCCGGTGGATGACTGCGCCATCGGCAGGTTCAGCATGTCGCGGTGGATGGCTTCGATGTGCAGGGGATTGCGGCCGAGCAGGCGGCCGGCAAAAGTGTCGTGGATCTGCGCCTCGACGGCGCCCGCGCCATAGAAGGTCTCGCCGAGCCCGATCACGCCCGTGTCGGTGTGGATGCGCACCCAGATGACGTTGGAGAATTCCTCCGTGCGCAGGGTCTCGATCGACGTGATCTTCACGGCAGTTCCTCCTGTCGAAAGGGCGCCTCGCGCCCAACTTCTCATTTCGCATTGCAGCATGCTGCAACCCGCGCGGAAGTCTTACGCCCGCTTGTAATATATCACAACATGTTTTAAGGCTCTCACAAGCAGAGCGCCACCCTGTAACGAGAGCGCGGGCTAACGGGAGAGAAAGCATGGCAAGGCGCAAGCGAGCGCTCGAGGTGGTGAGAAACGACGACGACGGCGAGGGCAGGCCCTCCCGGAGCAACCGTCTCAACTTCTTCGAGTTGGCCTATCAGAGGATCGAAGAGCTCCTGGTTCATTGCGAGCTCAAGCCCGGCCAGTTCATGACCATGCAGGAATTGCAGGGCATCACCGGTTTCGGCCGCACGCCGGTGCATCACGCCGTCAATCGTCTGTCCGCCGACACGCTCATCATCATTCGTCCGCGCCACGGCCTGCACATCGCGCCGATCGACCTGGCGCGCGAACGCATGCTGCTGGGGCTGCGCCGCGACATGGAGCGTTTCGTGATCCGCCTCGCGGCCGATCGCGCCAGCCTGTCGCACCGCAATCAGGCGCTGCATATCGAGCGCCTGCTGCGCGAGCGCCGCGCCAGCCTGACCCTCGACGAATTCAACCATATCGACCGCCGCATCGACGCGCTGGTGCTGGAGGCGGCCGGCGAGCCGTTCCTGGTGCACACGCTGCGGCCGCTGCACACGCTGTATCGCCGCATCGGCTACATCCACCACCGCTTCATGCCGGGGCAGACGGATCTGTCGGGCACGATCGATCGTCATCTGGCCATTCTCACCGCGGTAGCCAGCCGCCGCGTCGAGGACGCCGTGAAGGCGAGCGACGCGCTGATCGACTACATGGGCGAGATGTTCACAGGAATGGAGGCGGGGATCGACCCGCGTCTGCTCGATTGCAGCATCGAGCCGCTGCTCGGCGCATAACGAGTTCTGAAGAAAGGACCAGAGATGTCAACGATGGCGATGCCACAACCGACCGCGAGCGAAGCCGCGGTCCGCTACCTCATCACGAATTACAGCCCCAAGGGCAACAAGGTCGGCTGGCTGATGATGGCCTCGATCCTGGTCGAGGCCTGGGACCTCTATTCGATCGCCTTCGTGCTGATCTTCATCAAGGAGCAGTACAATCCCGATCCGCTGATGCTGGGTCTCGCCGCCGCTGGCACGCAAGGCGGCGCCCTGGTCGGCGCGCTGCTCGGCGGCTGGCTCTCCGACAAGATCGGCCGCCGCGTCATGTTCCTGGTGACGATGGTGATGTTCATCGTGCTGGCGCTGGCGCAGGCCTTCGTGCCCAACGTCGCGTGGCTGGTCGTGATCCGCTTCCTGCTCGGCGTCCCGCTCGGCTCGGACATCTCGACCGGCTACACCTACATCATGGAATCCATGGCCAAGGGTGAGCGCGAGGTCATGGGCAACCGCTGGCAGTTCATGTTCGCGGTCGGCGAGGTCCTCACCATCGGCGTCATCGTGATCTTCCTGCTGCTCGACATCCATCACGAGACGCTGTGGCGCGTGACGCTCGGCCTCGGCGCGGTGCCGGCGCTGATCATCCTTCTGATGCGTCACGACGTGCCGGAGACGGCGGTGTGGCTGGTGCAGAAGGGGCGCTATCGCGAAGCCAAGCAGGTGGCGCGCGAGATGTTCAACGATAATCTCGACATGCTGCCGGACCGTGACGTCGAGGTGCCGAAGGTCTCGACCCGCGCCTTCCTCGCGGACCTCAGGAAGGATCCGATCCGCTGGCGCGCCACGCTCTATGGCTGGATCGCCTGCTTCGCGCAAGCCAGCGAATTCTCGACCTTCGCGTTCTATCTGCCGGTGCTGTTCGTGATGGTCGGCGTGTCGAGCGTGCTCGGCATCAACCTGGTGACGATGGCGCTGTTCTCCTTCGCCGCCGTGTCGGGTTGGGTCGGTCCGCTGCTGACGCCGAAGATCGGCCATCGCGGCATCTCGATCGCGGGCTTCTCGATCGTGCTGGCCGCGCTGCTGGTTGCGGCCTTCGCGCTCTATACCGACAACAAGATCCTGCTGCCGTTCGCAGCCGCCGCCATGTTGTGGGGGCATTACTGGGATGCGTCGAACTGCATGACGATCCCGACCATGGTCGCCAAGCCGCAATATCGCGGCACCGCCAGCGGCTTCGCCTACATGTTCGTGAAGCTGCCGTCGTTCCTGGCGATCTTCCTGTTCCCGACGGTGTTCGCCGCGATCGGGCAGGCCAATGCCACGCTGATGGTCGCGATCTTCCCGCTGATCGGATTGCTGGCCGCGATCTTCATCCTGCCGGAAGTCTACGGCTACGAGAACGACTGACGAAACACTGCCCGGTCGCGGCCATGGCCGCGATCGGGACCCGCTTCGAAAAAGGCCCGCGCCGGTGACTACGGACCGAAGAAGACGGG
>RXJC01000400.1 GCA_003963435.1 Bradyrhizobiaceae bacterium
CGTCCCTTGGTGCAATTGCTGCTGAACGAGAACGCCACGGTGACGATCGCGCATTCCCGCTCGCGCGATTTGCCTGGGCTCGTGAAGAAGGCCGATCTCGTCTATGCCGCGGTCGGCAAGCCTGAGATGGTGCGCGGCGACTGGCTGAAGCCGGGCGCGACCGTGATCGACGTCGGCATCAATCGCATCCCGAAAGAGGACGGCAAGACGCGCCTCGTCGGCGACGTCGCCTATCAGGAAGCGCTCGGGGTGGCCGGCGCCATCACGCCGGTGCCGGGTGGCGTCGGCCAGATGACGGTGGCGTGTCTGCTGGTGAACACGCTGCGCGCGGCGTGCGCCATCGCGGGACTGCCGAAGCCGGCGGTGTAGGTTTTCTTCACCTCGCCCCGCTTGCGGGGCGAGGGAGCAAGGCTCAGCCCTTCTTCTTCTTCTCGCGATCCATGCCTTCGAGGATCAGCTTGTGCGCTTCCTCGGGGCCGCCCCAGCGCAGGATCTTCACCCATTTGCCCTTCTCGAGATCCTTGTAGTGCTCGAAGAAGTGCTGGATCTGCTGCAGCGTGATGTCGGGCAGGTCGGAGTAGGATTTCACCTTGTCGTAGCGCTGCGTCAGCTTCGACGACGGCACCGCCAGAATCTTCTCGTCGCCGCCGGCTTCGTCCTCCATGAACAGCACGCCGACCGGGCGCACGCTCATGACGGCGCCGGGAATGATGGCGCGGGTGTTGACGATCAGGACGTCGCAGGGGTCGCCGTCATCGGACAGCGTGTGCGGGATGAAGCCGTAATTGCCGGGGTAACGCATCGGCGTGTAGAGGAAGCGGTCGACCACCAGCGTGCCGGCCTCCTTGTCCATCTCGTATTTGATCGGTTCGCCGCCCACGGGGACTTCGATGATGACATTGACGTCGTGAGGTACGTTCTTCCCGATCGAGACCGCATCGATACGCATTCAAGGCTCCGTTGTTGCCGAGGTAAAATCGCGCCCGGCAGCCGATTTTGGCGCTGTCATACGCGGGCTTGGCCCGCTGATCCATCGCGATTTTGTGAAATAATGAATCCGGAAATCACCGGCACAGAGGCAGACGGTATCGACGGACGGGGAAACGCTGCCGCTTACGCTTTCAGCAGCTCAATTGGCCCAAATTGAGTTGGCCCAAATCCTAGTTGGTCCAGATCTTAGTTGGTCCAGGCGAAGGCGACCTTGTCGAGCGCCTTCGGCCCGAAACGCTCTGACGACCGTGCCACCATGCGACCGCCCAGCGCCCGGTAGAACTCAGTCGCCGGGTCGTTGTCCGAAAGCGCCCACACCACCATGCTCTTCAGCCCGCTCTGCATCAGGTCGCGGCGGGCGGAGGCAAACAGGCGACGGCCGAAGCCGAGGCCCTGGAATTCCGGGCGCAGATAAAGCTCGTAGATCTCGCCGTCGAAATGCAGGCTGCGAGCCCGGTTGCGACCGTAATTGGCGTAACCTGCGATCTTGTCTCCGAACACGAGCACGCTGACGCGGCTGCCCTTGCGGATCGCGCTGTCCCACCATTGCGGGCCGCGGCGGTTGATGAGCTTTTCCAGCTCGGCGCCGGGAATGATGCCCTGATAGGCGGAGCGCCAGGCTTCGTCATGCGTGGACGCCACCGCAGTTGCGTCTGCAGCTTTGGCCGGCCGGACCTCGATCAGGGTTGTGCTCATGGACGCAATCAAACCAAGTCGCCGCGCCGGCGGCAAGACCTATCGTTAATTATCGGTTAACGTGTGGACTTTGTGCATCAGTCTCTTAACCATGTTGTACCGAAAAAAGACAACACGCCAATCCTGAGGGCACCGGCATGCCGCGCGCCGGTGCAAAACTCTCGTCGCGGCAATGAATGAACGGCAATGGCGACGCAGAAAGTCTGCCGATACTGATTCGTTCCGACTAGTCTGATGGCCGCTGTTCCTCACCTTTCGGCCATCCATGCGGCTTCTCATCACGATCGCACTCCTGCCCCTGCTGGCTGTGCTGACCGCGCCGCCCGTGTGCGCTCAGGTCACGCTCGGCCCATCTGGCGTGGAGGGCGAACCGCTGCGCCGACAAGAGTGGCGCGTGCCGTCGCCGGATACCGGCATTGCCGTGCGCGCCCTGCTGTTTCGCCCCCCAGGCGCGGGTCCGTTTCGGCTCGCGGTGATCGCGCATGCCTCGACGCAGAACGTCTTGCGTCGCGCGCAAATGCCGCAGCCGGAATACCGTCCGCTCGCGGCTTTCCTCGTCGCGCGCGGCTTTGCCGTGCTGGTGCCGGAGCGGCTCGGCCACGGCGCGACCGGCGGCCGCTATGTCGAGGACCAGGGCGGATGTGACGAGGCCGACTACGCCCGTTCGGGCCGCGCAACGGCCGAACAGATCCGGCTCGCGCTCGAATTCTTGCGAAAGCAGGATTTCATTCGCAAGGAGGACGCCGTCGTGATCGGCCATTCCGCCGGCGGCTGGGGTGCGCTGGCGCTCGCCGATGCCGATCCGAAGACGATCTCTGCCGTCATTGCATTCGCGCCGGGGCGCGGCGGCCATGCCAACGACGAGCCGAACAAGATCTGCGCGCCGCATACGCTGCTCGCCGCTGCTGCGGAGTTCGGCAGGGGCGCGCGCATTCCCGTCACTTGGCTCGTCGCAGCCAATGACAGCTACTTCGCGCCTGCATTTTCAAAGAGCCTGGCTGACGCGTTTCGCGGCGGTGGCGGCAAGGTGGACTTCCGCACCTTGCCGGCCGTTGGCAGCGAAGGGCATTGGATGATCGAGAGCGAGGCCGGGGTCAAAGCGGCCGGCAGCGATCTGGCGCGCGCACTGACCCAGGGAAGACCAATGGCGACCAGGAAGCCATGGGACAATCGCTGATGCCCAAATGGCCCGATGACGACGTGATCCTGTTCGACGGCGTCTGCATCTTTTGCTCGCGCTGGGTGCGCTTTGTGGCCAAGCGCGACACGGCGAAGCGGTTTCGCTTCACGCCGATCCAGTCGGACTATGGGGCGAGGCTCGCGCGCGCGTTCGGGATCGATCCCGATGATCCCGACACCAACGCGGTCATCCACGGCGGCGAAGGGTTCATGAAATCCGACGCCGCGCTGGCCGTGCTGTCGCTGCTGCCTGGCTGGGGCTGGGTGCGCGCGCTGTTCGCCGTGCCGAAGCCGTTGCGCGATGCCGTCTACAGTCTCATCGCCCGCAATCGCTATCGTATTTTTGGGAAGTATGATGCTTGCTTTGTGCCCGACGCGGATCTGCGGGCGCGGGTGATCGAGTAGCCACGTCATTGCGAGGAGCTCTTGCGACGAAGCAACCCGGGCTGCTACCGCGGAGAGAGTCTGGATTGCTACGCGGAGCCTGTCATCGGGCCGCGCTTCGCGCGGACCCGTTGGCTCGCAATGACGGAGTTTTCGGCTACAGTTTACCTCGCGCCCCCAGCGCTTCCCTCGCCGCACGCTCGCCGCTGTCCCTTGCCCCATGCGCCGTCGTGAAAAACTCCGGCGACGTCGCTTCTCCCGCGAAGAACAGCCGCCCATCAACGGGTGCAGCCAGCACGGCACGATCGCCGGCGTGGCCAGGTAACGCGTGCGAATACGATCCCCGCGCGAATGGATCATGCGCCCAGCGCGACTCGTAGAGCGGCGTCAGCTTGCGGCGGATGT
>RXJC01000187.1 GCA_003963435.1 Bradyrhizobiaceae bacterium
GCCCTCGGGTCTTGCCATTGGCCTTGCCGCCGGGGCGATCGTTCGTCGCGGCGTGCTCGATCGCAGCGCAGGCGCGCTGGCCGGTCTCGGAATTGCCTGTGGACTGGCCGTCAGCATCAAGCCGACCGCGTTCTTCGCCGCGCTCGCCCTGCTCGGCAGCTCGTTCGCGATCCGGTTGTTCGCCGATTGCTTGGGGGCGGGCGGATTTCGGACCTCGATCCGCAAGGCGCTCGCTGCAACGCTGTGGTTCATGCTGCCGCTGATCGCGACGACGGCGCTCCTGATCGGGCCCGCACTGGTCGAGACCGTCACCTACATCCTTCACGTTTTCATCGGTCAGCGCGACCTCTGGACGACGGGCGAAAGTTTTTCGGCCGGCTTGCTGCGCTTCTCGATCGGCGGAGACGGCCGGTTCGGCCTGCATTATTGGTTCGCCATCGGGACCGGCTTGATGCTGCTGCGTCTGGTGCTCGCGTCGATCTGCGGAAGCGCCGCGCTGCGCGACGCCCTAGTCCTGCTCGTGTCCGTGCTGATCGCCTATGCCATCCCCTCCGTCGCGGCGATCAAGACCTACTATTTCGGTGCGATGTTCTATGGCTTGTTCGTCGTCGCGATGGTCCTCAATGGGTGCGCCAGTGCGGCGCTCATCGAAGAGCTGCTCGTCCGCTTCGGCCTGGGCAACGAGATCCGCCGCCACCTCCTCACGGCGGGCCGGGTGCTGGCGCTTGCATTTGTTCTTCAACTCTTCCTCAGGCATGTCGTCGTCGGTCAGGTCAGCACGGCAACGCCGCTGAGCGCGCAGCAGCAGGAGAGCATCCGCCTCGCGACCGAACGGCTCTGGTCCCTGCTGCGCGAGATCAAGCCGCAGACGCCCGGCCCGCTTTATGTCGGCTTCTCCAGCCCTTATCCGGTGACGTCGGCGACCATCCAGCTCTACGCGGCGCGGGCGAAGATGAATCTCGTCATCCGCGACGAGCTGTTTTATCGGAGCGCGCAAGAAACGGGCGATGCGTTGTTGCGGTCGGAGATTCTGGTGCTCTCGAGTTCGATCCAGCACACGCTGGTCGGGCCGCGCGTCGGCGATGAGCTGATCAACCGCATGGACGCGGAGAAGGGCGTCTGCCTGCTCGACAGCATGAGCTTTCCGGACGTGAGCTTGCGGGTCTATCGGCGGGGGTGTTGATCCAAGCATGATCCGGAAAAGTGCGTAGCGGTTTTCCGAAAAGATCATGCTTAAAACAACAACCTAAAGCGCGATGGCGATTCATCCCAATCGCATCGCGCTTTAGCCGGCCGGTTCGAAATTGCGCTGCGCTTATGTGAGGCCAATCACTTAACCCCGAGCACGGCGTCCGTAATATCCCGGTCACGCCAACACGGGGAGATTTCACATGCGCAAGATGATTCTGGTTGCCGCCATGGTCCTGGCTTCTGCCTCTGCCCGGGCGGACGGCTCCCGCAGCCTGTCACTGTCCGCGGCGGGCGCTCAGGCTCCCGCTCCGCTGACCACGCAGACCTCGGCGACCACCTCCACGCCGCAGGCGAGCGAAACCGCGCCAGCCGCCGAGGCGCCGAAATATTCCGATCGTCCGCCGGCAGTGTCGCTCTCTGCGCCGGCCGCTCCGGCGGTGACCGCGCCCACGACCACCCCAGCGCCCGTCGCGACGACCAGGCCCGTCCCCAAGAAAACCGCAAGGGCTGACAAGCCGAAGCCCAAGCGCGGCTGGACCGAGCGCCGCATCATCAGCGAGCTGCACCGCCACGGCATCTATTGGTAGGCCTCGCCAAAGCAAATGGCCGGGCAACAGCCCGGCCATCCGCAAAAGTTTGGATGCCAAATCGAAGGCGTTTACTGCGACACCGTCTGCACCACGCTCGAGATCGGACGCGTGGTGGTGCTTGCCGTCGGCACCTTCATCTCCTTCATCAGCGCTTCGTCATATTCCGGCAGCGACGCCAGCGTCGTCTTGGCCTTGATCTGCACGACCTTGTAGCCGCCGGCCTTCAGCCGCGCGAGCAAAGCCGGCAGGGCGATGCCGGTGTTCTTCTGGAAGTCGTGCATCAGGATGATGCCCTTGCCGAGCTTGTCGAGCCGCGTCATCACCGTCTCGATGATCTTCTCCGGCGTGGAGCCCTTGCGGAAGTCGAAGGAATCGACGTCGGTCGAGAACATGGCGACGTTGCGGGTGCCGAAATAGCTGACGATCGCCGGGTTATGCTGGAGCTGCGGGAAGCGGAAGAACGGCGCGGGGTTGGTGCCGAGCGCGAATTTCACCGCGCTGATGCCCTTTTCGACCTCGTCCTTGGCCATCTGCTCGGTCATCTTCTTGCCGTTCAGATTGACGTGCGACCAGGTATGCGTGCCGACCGTGTGGCCCTGGGCCAGCACCTGGCGCAGGATCTCCGGATGATAGGTCGCGTGCTTGCCGACCGAGAAGAACAGGCCCTTGGTGCATTCATCCGCGAGCGCCTTCAGCACATTCGGCGTGTTCACCGGCCAGGGACCGTCGTCGAAGGTCAGCACGACCTCCTTGTCGGTGAGGAAGTCGAACTGCTTGAAATGGTCGAAGCCGAAACCGGGGCCGCCGGTGGTGTCGATCTCGACCACGCGGGAGACGCCGAGCGCGTTCGGATTGGCGCAGGCCTGCTTCGGCAGCGCCGGCATGGCGGGCGCGGGCGCGGGCGCCGGGGCGGCTGCTGCGAGCTTGGCCGGGACTGTTGCGGTGGTCTCGACGTCATCCTTGGCGGCGAGCTTTGCCGGTGCCGGCAATGGGTCGGCGGCACGGGCGGCAATCGTCTTGGGAGCGCCCTGGTCGGCGCGCGCGGAATAATAAAACCAACCGCCGGCGGCGATCACGACCGCCGCAACTACACTGGCCAGCATCAGGCCCAACGCATTACGCATCGCTACTCTTTCCAATTACGCAACCAAACTGGCGGAATTTCCCGCGCGTCGAGCCATTAATGCGAACTAACAGTTAACGTGACACCAACACGACGGCGGTTGTGGAGGAATTTCAGGGTGGTGCGCCAAAGTGATCGAGATCACAGAGGAGGGGCCTCCCGTGACCGTCATCACAGTGGAAACGGATTTGCCGGAGCATCGTAGTTCCCATCAACAACGGGCCCGCTCTGCGCGGTGCCAATGGGAGCCTCAAATGACCAAGTCCTCCGACACCAAGTCCTTTTCTGCCCGTCTCCGCGACACCAGCCTGGCCCTTGGCTTCGCCGCCATCGTCTCGATCGCTTCGACGAGCGCGAGTTTCGCCTTCTCGGCCGAGGCGCAGCAGATGTGCACCGGCGATGCCTTCCGCCTGTGCTCGTCGGAAATCCCCAACATCCCGAAGATCACGGCCTGCATGATCAAGCACCGCTCCGACCTGAGCGCCGGCTGCCGCGCGGTGATGGACAAGGATCTGGCCAAGGGCGCCTCGCGCAAGGTCGCTGACGCCCAGGACAGCCAGTAACAGCAGTCAGTAACAGCGGTCAGTAATAGCGCGCAGCGACATCGCTAGCGTTGGTTAGCTCCCTTCGCGATGTGCCCCGGCTTCGAGCCGGGGCCACGCGGCGGTATTGGTCCCGCTCGGCAATAAACCCGTTGCGGCTTCGGGATCGTCGCACTAGCTTCGCCCGCTCATATCGAGCGTCCGAGGC
>RXJC01000195.1 GCA_003963435.1 Bradyrhizobiaceae bacterium
ATGAAGGCGAGCGGCGCGATCTCGATCTCGCCGGTCTGCAGCGCGCGCTCGACGATGCGCGCATCCATGAGGTCGTAGAGTGCGTCGTAGATCGGGCGAAGATAAGGATCGACCTTCTCGCGGAGATCGCCGGGCAGGAAGCCGAGCCGTTCGCCGGCCTCCACCGCCGGACGCGACAGGATGATCCGATCGACCTCCTTGCGCTCGAACAGCTGCGCGGCATGCGCCACTGCGAGCCAGGTCTTGCCGGTGCCGGCGGGGCCGATGCCGAACACCAGCTCGTGGCGCTTCAGCGCGCGGATGTAGGAATCCTGTGCGCCGGTGCGCGCACGCACCGGGCGCTTGCGCAAATTGATGCTGTCGAAGGTGGATTTGGCCGATTTGGCGTCGAACTCGAACAGCGAGCCCTGGGCGATGACGGCGCGGATCGCGCCTTCGACCTCGCCCTGGTCGAGATCCTGTCCCTTCACGGCCTGCGCGTAGAGCATCTCCAGCACGCGGCGCGCGGCGTCGCAGCCGTCGCGGGTGCCGCCGATCGTGATGTGGTTGCCCTTGGAATCGACGACGACGCCGAGCCGCCGCTCGAGCTGCGCCAGGTGCTGGCCGTAGGGGCCGACCAGCGCGGAAGCGGCGCGGTTGTCGTCGAAGTCGATGACGACCTGGGTCTCGGGCGGAACTTGCATGTCGCGGTCAAATTTGCGGCTGGGAGCGAACGAAGGCGAATCCGATGCGCTTTTTGGCAAGGGTTCAGGCTCCACTGGCTTGCGATAAAGCGGGCTCGCGCGCATTGCGCGGCATGGCGAGCTCGCCGAGGAAACTGTAGCGCTCGAGGCTGTCGATTCTGACAGGCAGGATCTGTCCGATGATGTCGGGCGAGGCCATCACATGGGCGGGCTGGAGGAAGGCGGTGCGGCCGACGATCTGGCCGTCCTTGCGCGCCGCGCGTTCGAACAGCACATCGACCGTCGAGCCAATCGCAGCCTTGTTGAAGGCCGATTGCTGGCTGTCGATCAGTTTCTGGAGCCGCTCCAATCGCTGGTCCATCTCGGCGGGGGACACCGTCTCCTGCATGTCCGCAGCCGGCGTTCCGGGCCGGGCGGAGTATTTGAACGAATAGGCCGCAGCGTAGCCGATTTGCGTGACAAGCGCGAGGGTGGCGAGAAAATCTTGCTCGCTCTCGCCGGGAAAGCCCACGATAAAATCTGATGAAAAAGCAATGTCTTGGCGGGCGGCGCGGAAACGGTCGACGACCCGCCGGTAATCATCGGCGGTATGTTTCCGGTTCATGGCCGCCAGAATCCGGTCCGAGCCCGACTGCACCGGCAGGTGCACGAACGGCATCAGGGCACCGAGATCGCGATGGGCGGCAATCAGGCTGTCGTCGACATCGCGGGGGTGACTGGTCGAATAGCGCAGCCGCGCGATGCCGGGAATCGTCGCCAGATGTTCGAGCAGCCGGCCGAGCGGCCAGGCTTTCCCGTCCGGTCCTTCGCCGTGATAGGCATTGACGTTCTGCCCGATCAGCGTGAGCTCGCGCACGCCGTTGTCGGCAAGCCGCTTCACGTCGTCGACGATCTTCGCGACCGGGCGCGAGACTTCTGCGCCTCTTGTATAGGGCACGACGCAGAAGGTGCAGAACTTGTCGCAACCTTCCTGCACCGTGACGAAGGCGGAAATGCCGCGCGCACGGATCGCGTCGGGCTTCGGCTGGGCCAGGAAGCCGAACTTGTCGGCGGCCGGAAACTCGGTCTCGATCGCACGGCCTTCGTCGCCGGCACGCTTCAACAGCTCCGGCAGGTGATGATAGCTCTGCGGTCCCACCACGACGTCCACGACGGGCGCGCGGCGCACGATTTCCTCGCCCTCGGCCTGCGCCACGCAGCCGGCGACAGCGATTCTCATCGTACGGCCCGCGCGCGCGGCCTCGTCCTTGGCGACGCGCAGGCGCCCGAGCTCGGAATAGACCTTCTCGGAGGCCTTCTCGCGGATATGGCAGGTGTTGAGGATGACGAGATCGGCCTCCTCGACGCTCGCTGTCTCCACGAATCCCTCCGGGGCCAGCGTGTCCACCATGCGCTGGGCATCGTAGACGTTCATCTGGCAGCCATATGATTTGATGTGCAGCTTGCGCGGCGGCGTCATGGAACCCGAAAATGGAGGTGGAGGACGGCCTTCAAATAAAGGCTGGAGCGGCGAAAATCCAGCGAATGCGGGCATTTTCGGCTGTCATTCCGGGGCGCGCGTCAGCGCGAAACCGGAATCTCGTGCCAAAATGCCCGAATGAGCCCTGCGTAGCCTGGATTCGGCGCTACACGCGAGGGGTCGCAAGCCATTCTCGCCAGAACTCTTCCTGGGCGTCGACCGAGGCCGGGATCACTTCAGGCCCCGCGCTGAAGATCTCGACGAGGTCGGCCATGCGCGCAGGGACGCCTTTCTTCATCCGGTATGCCTTGAGACCTGCCCCCATATCCCTCGCCATTCCGGACGGATACACATCGAGGCTGGCTCCGTAGCAGAATGGAATGAGCCCTTCAGGCTCAAGCTGACGGCGGATCAAGCACAGCGCCTCGAAGAAATCGGGGGCCTCGGCTTCGATTGTCTTGCCGCGATAGGCGCAAGTCAGCTTACAGACGCCAGGATCGATTTCGGACTCGGTGAATACTGCCCTTTCGTCCTCACCGCCGCCGATCAGAGCGATTTCGTGTTGCTCGTCCATGGTGCCGCCACGCTCTTTACAACCGAAGCTCGGCCACGGCTACGTTTCGCCGCACCAGCTCCGGCAGCTGATGCATGTCGGCAAAGGTCAGGTCAGCGCCGGCTTGCCGCAGGGTCTCGGCATGGCCAATCCCGCAATGACTGCCGCCGCAAAAGCCGAACACGGTCATTCCCGCCGCCCGCGCGCCGGCAATGCCGGCCAGGCTGTCCTCGATCACCACGCAGCGCTCCGGCGCCACGCCCATTTCGCCGGCTGCGAACAGGAACAGGTCGGGCGCCGGCTTGCCGTTCTTCACCTGCGAGGACGAGAAGATGTTTGGCGCCAGACGCTCATAGAGGCCAGTGCTTCCAAGGCTCACCTTCATGCGCTGGTGCGAACCGCTCGAAGCGACGCAGACGGCTTGCGTCACCACATCGAGCACGTCGTGGATGCCGCGGATCGCTTCGAGGTCGGCCTCGAACGCGCGGAACAGCTCGTCCTGGAGGTCGCCGTGATAGGTCTCCGGTAGCTTGCGGCCGAGCTCGGTCTCGATCTCGAGATTGGCCTGTTTCGTCGAACGGCCGAGGAAGCGTTCGAATACCTGCTCCGAGGTGATCGGATAGCCGTGTCGCGTCAACACGTCGGCATGGGCGCGGCAGGAGATCACCTCGCTGTCCACGAGCACGCCGTCGCAGTCGAAGATGATGAGGTCGATCGGCACTAAAGCATGATCCGGAAAAGTGTGCAGCGGTTTTCCCGCGCGACAAACGCGGAAGGCGTTTGCGCGGAGATCATGCCACTTAAGACGTCGGCTTGTCGTCGTCGAGCGGAACGCAATAGAGCTCGAGGCGGTGGTCGACCAGCTTGTAGCCGAGCTTGCGGGCGATCTCCGCCTGCAGCTTCTCGATTTCTTCGGAGGTGAACTCGATCACCTTGCCGTCGCG
>RXJC01000662.1:0-8251 GCA_003963435.1 Bradyrhizobiaceae bacterium
GTTGAAGAAGGCGAATTCGCCTTTCGGGTTGGTTCCGGGTTTCTTGGCCATGGGCGGCTTGTCGTCGATTGCGGGGCCGCAGTCAAATGACTTTGGCGGTGATCGACCTCGCGTTGCGGGCCCGAACGCGGCCGGACCTGATGCGGCTGCTTGAAATCGGCTGCGGGGGAGGGGGCGTGGCGAGCGGGGTGCCGGACGCTTGTGCCGTCGGCCGCGTTCCGTCGCGGAGACCCTCGCCGCAATAAACGGCGGGCTCGGAGCCCGCCGTTTATTGTCGTCTTCAGCGTCACCCGGGGCTGGCGGGGTGACAACTTAAGATAGAATGCTATCGGAGGCGCCCTGGGATGGCAAGGCAAATCGTGGCGCGTTGATGTCGCAGCGAGCGCATCAGATATGCGTTGGTCGCGATGTGTGACGTGGAAGCAGATCGAAGCAATTGTTTGGATTGTCGAACCACTTTGTTCATCTTGGCGGCCTGCGCAACTAAGCGTGGTGCGTTGTGTTGCGCCGGCCTGCAAATCTTCCCGACGGCGTGCAGAGAGTGTGATCCGATTGTGGGTCTGCAGTCATCGCCACGCGTCTCATTGCGCGCGCGAACGCTGCGTCACTTCCTGCACGGCGAGCCGCGATCCATGTCCGCCGCCTTTGTCGTTATCATCCTTGCGCCCCTGCGCCATGATCGCGCTGCCCATCGCGGCCGAGCCGAAGGTGATGAGGAAAGAGGCCAGCAGCAGCGCCAGCGCGATGCCGGGCGAATTGTCGGCGAAGATCAATTCGCGCAAATGCCCGGGATTGAGCCAGAGCAGGCCGCCGACGAGGATCGTCGCGGCGCAGGCGCCGATCGCAAGGTTAATGGCGAGCAGGCGGAACAGGGGGATGCGGAGCAGGGCGGTGCGCTTGTTCTGATGGTCAGGCATGGCCTATTGCCTCGGACTTTGTCGCGCCCGGCAACGACGAGAGAGGGACGTCTGCAGCCATCCATCTCACGCCGGCCGTGCGGCGAAATTGACCCGCATCAAACTCGCACGCGCCGTTTCACGGCGCCACCAGTTCCACCCGCCGGTTCAGCGCGCGGCCGGCGTCCGTGGCGTTCGGGCCGACCGGTGCCAGCATGCCGACGCCGGCGGTGCGCAGGCGGGTCGGCGCAATCCGAAAGCTCTTCACCAGCTCGGTTGCGACCGCCTCCGCACGGCGCTTCGACAGATCGAGATTGTACTCATAGGCGCCCTGGCTGTCGGTATGGCCGACGATGAAGACGCTGAGCTGCGGCTGGCTCGCGAGCAGCTTTGCGATCTGCTCCAGCGTCGGGCGGCTTTCCGGTTTCAGCACGGCCTTGTCGGTGTCGAAATAGATGCCGTAGAGCGCGATGTGGCCGGCCTCGCCAAGGCCCTTCGCCATCGCGGCGGCATCCACCATCTTGTTTGCGATGGCCCCGAGCTCGGCGACGGTGACCTGCGCGGTGATGTCCTGGTTGTTCTCGCTGACGATGACGGTCGCATAGGTCTCGCGTCCGCCCTCAGTCTTGCGGCCGGCAAAATAGCGGTAGTTGAAGCCGTCGACCCACATCTGCGGCACCGGCAGCGTGTCGATGCTTTCCGTGAAGGGAATGCCGCCGCAGGCGTCGGTGTCGCAGGCCAGCAAGGTTTCGAAGCCGGCCTTGGCGAGCTGCGTCTCGAAATTGCGCGACACCTCCAGGATCGAAGGACCGGGTTTGGTGCGATAGGCGATGCGGATGATGCGGCCCTCGAGCCGCCTGGCGTCGGTCGGCTGGCCGTCCTTGAATGCGGCAGCCTGGATCCGCGTCGCGTCGAAATCCTTCACCACATAGCCGGTGACGACGCTGCCGGCGAACCGGCCGATGCCGGGATAGTCCCGCGCGCCCGCCACGTCGCGCGTCTGCGCGGTGGCGGCGGTGCAGGCGAGAAGGGAGAGCAGGGCGGCAACGGCGAGCGATCCGGGGATGGTTTGCGGCGCGGGCATCGGCACTCTCTGTCGGTTGCGGGGACGGGAACGGTTGGCAAAGACGGGACGCAAGACGCTAGTCTCGCGCGCCCTCCCGCCGGTTCTAACCGCCCGATTGTTCCCGACCCGATTGTTCCGAAAGTCGCGCCGCCCGCCTCACGCCGCCGGCGCAGCCTGGCCGGCGGCCGCGCGCTCCTGAGCCGCCTGCTGGCGTTCCATCATGGTCTGCCAGAGCGTTGCGATGCTGGCTTGTGTCTGCGGCGCGATCAGGCAATGGCCTTCATGGTCGAAGCCGCAGAACCGGACTGACGAATCCTTCTTCACCTCGATCAGCGCCTGGTTGATCATCTCCAGGCACGTGATGACCTCGCCGACATCGTTCAGGCGGGTGTGATGCAGGATGTCCATCAGGCGGAACGTCATCACCGCGGGCTGGCCGAAGCTGATGCCGGGGCGGCCGAGCTCGAACAGCACGTTGACGGCCGGAAGCACGCCCCTGATGTGCTCGAGCACGCCGGCGGCGTCCTCCACGCTGCAGGCGACGAGATGGGACGCCTGGGGCGGGATTGTCACGGGCGCGCGCGGGCTGAGGCCGAGCGAATTGATCACCTCCTGCTCGATCCATTGCCGCACCGCTGCGGGGGCATTGCGGATCTGCTCGGTGGTCAAGGTAATTCCGGTCATGGGCGCGTCTCCTGGATGGCTCTCCTGCTCGCTCTCAATCTAGGAAGGGCAGCGCGAGACGGTTTGATGCGGATCAAGCCTTGTGCGTCAAGGTTTGCGCTTTGACCCTCGCTGCTTTCCCGGGCATGATCCGCGCGCTGCTTCGCGCAAGCGTTTTTTGAGGGATTGCTCCACATGCTGAGACTGCTTCTCGCCGCCGCGTCCATCCTGTGTCTGGCCGGCGGCTCGGCGCAGGCCGCGCGCTGCGGCGGCGATTTCAATGCGTTCGTCGCCACCATGGCCCAGGAGGCGCAGGCCGCCGGCGTCTCGGCGAGCGTCACCAACGCGGCGCTCGGCGGCGTGACCCCGGATCCGGCGGTGCTCGCCTTCGACCGGCGCCAGCGCCACACCTTCAACAAGACCTTCGAGCAGTACGTCTCGACCCGCGTCGGTGCCGGCCGCATCAACGGCGGCCGCGCGCTGCTGCAGCGTCACGCGGCGCTGCTGTCCCGCATCGAGCAGCAGTTCGGCGTGCCGCGTTACATCCTGGTCGCGATCTGGGGCCTGGAGAGCGATTTCGGCAAAGGCGACATCGGCAAGCTGCCGGTGGTCCGCACGCTGGCAACCCTCGCCCATGATTGCCGCCGCACCGACCTGTTCCAGGGCGAGCTGCTCGCCGCGCTCAAGATCGTGCAGCGCGGCGACCTGCCGCTGCGCGATCTCATCGGTGCCTTCGCCGGCGAGATCGGCCAGACCCAGTTCCTGCCGTCGTCCTACATCAAATACGGCGTCGATTTCGACGGCGACGGCCATGTCGATCTTCGCCACAGCGTCCCCGACGTGCTCGCCTCGACCGCGAACCTGCTCCACACCAACGGCTTCAAGATGGGCCAGCCCTACGGCGAAGGCACCGCCAATTTCGAGGCGATGCGCGAGTGGAACAGGGCGGTGGTCTACCGCAAGACCATCGGCTATTTCGCCGATCGCCTGGCGGGGCAATAGAGGCGGGCGCTGGACGCGTAGGGTGGGCAAAGGCGCACTTGCGCCGTGCCCACCACCTTCGCGTCGTCGCACGAAATCGTGGGCACGCTGCGCTTTGCCCACCCTACGAAATCGCTACGAATTCACGTCCCCTTCGCCATCTTCTCCAGCCGCCGCTGCAGCGGCGCCCAGTACGTGCCCGGGCGAAAGCGCTGCAAGAGGTCCATGAAGCGGGCGTCGTTGCCGATCAGGATGCGCGGCTCGTTGCTCTCGATGCCCTTGATGATGCGCAGCGCAGCGGCTTTCGGCGTGGTCTTCGCCGCGTTCTCGAACCGCTCGATCGACTGGGCGCGGCGGGCATTGTCGGTGACGCCTACCCCGGTGCGGGAGTTGCGCGCGATCGCGGTGGCGACGCCGCCGGGATGCACCACCGACAGCCGCACCGGGCTTCCCGCGACGCTGAGCTCATGCCGCACGCTCTCGGAAAAGCCGCGCACCGCGAACTTCGCCGCCGCATAGGCCGATTGGCCCGGCGGCGCGATGATGCCGAAGATCGAGGACAGGTTGACGATGTGTGCCTCGGGCCTCGTCTTCAGATGCGGCAGGAAGGCGCGCGTGCCGTGCACCACGCCCCAGAAATTGATGTCGAACAGCCAGTCCATCTGGGCCTGGTCGATCTCCTCGAACGCGCCCATCAGCGCCACGCCGGCATTGTTGACGACGATGCCGAGCTCCGGATGCGCGGCTGTCGCCTCGCTCGCGAACTGCGCGATGTCGCCGGCTTCGCCGACGTCGACGCGATGGACGCTGACCTTGCGTGTTGCGCCGATCTCGGCAGCCAGCGCCTTCAGCCCGGCCTCGTCGCGATCGGCCAGCGCGAGATCGCAGCCGCGCTGCGCAAGCTCGATGGCGAGCGCCCGGCCAATGCCGCTGGCGGCTCCCGTGATGGCGGCGGCGCCGCGAATCGTCGTCATGATGTCCCCCGGTCAAGCCCCGTCGATGGAACTATGCTTTACATTTTTTCAGAATGGAACCGAACCACATGGGAATTTGCTCCTTAACTTACGTTACGCAAGCAAGCACTGGGAGACGCTCATGGGACAAGCGCAGCCATTTCGTGCCACGGCTCTGATCGTCGAAGACGACGCTATGCAGCGAGAAATGCTGAGCTTGCTGCTGGAGGAGAGCGGGTACCACGTCATCCAGTGCGAAAGCGCCGAGGCCGCCGAGCGCGTCCTCGACAAGAACGCCGGCGCACTCTGCCTGATGCTGACCGACGTGCAGCTGGCCGGCCGCATGAACGGCGTCGAGCTTGCGTACGTCGCCAAGGACCGCAATCCCAGGCTCGACGTGGTCGTCACCTCCGGCCGCCCCTTGCAGCAGCCCTTGCCCGAGGGTGCAAAATTCTGGGCCAAGCCCTGGGCACCGCTCGACGTCCTGCGCGAAGCCGAGATCGCGCAATTGTACTGAAGGCGCCGGGACCGCCGCCTTTCATGCCGCGACGCGGGCTGCTAAGCTCCACCCATGTCCTGGTCCTTCCTGCTCACCTCGCTCATCGTCGTCGCGTCTCCCGGCACCGGCGTGCTCTACACGCTGGCCGCGGCGCTGACGCGCGGCTCGCGCGCGAGCCTCGCTGCCGCCTTCGGCTGCACGCTCGGAATCGTGCCGCATATGTGTGCCGCGATGCTGGGGCTCGCCGCCGTGCTGCACACCAGCGCGCTCGCCTTCGCCGCGCTGAAATGGGGCGGCGTGCTCTACCTGCTCTATATGTCCTGGCAGACGCTGCGCGAGAGCGGGGCGCTTTCGGTCGAAGGCAATATCAGCGAGCGCTCGAGCGGGCGGGTTGTCGTCACCGGCTTTCTGATCAACATCCTCAATCCAAAGCTGTCGATCTTCTTCCTCGCCTTCCTGCCGCAGTTCATCGCCGCGGACGAGGCCCATGTGCTGGTGCGCATGCTGGAATTGAGCGGCGCCTTCATGGCGATGACCTTTGCCGTGTTCGTCGTCTACGGCCTCTGCGCCGCCTCGGTGCGCGAGCACGTCATCTCCCGCCCGCGCGTCATGGCCTGGCTGCGCCGCAGTTTTGCGGCAGGCTTTGCCGCACTCGGCGCCAAGCTGGCGTTTGCCGAGAGGTAGGCGTTTCCAAGATCTCGAAAGCTCGTCATGTCCGGGACAAGCCCGGACATGACGCTGGGGGGGTCCACGTCACCACCCAATAAAAAAGCGGGCCTCGCGCCCGCCACCTTCAACCTCTGTACCCGACGCCCGGGCGGAGCGGGGCTCCACCCGGGCAAAGAACAAGCCTCGTTACTTCTTCTTCGCCTTCTTGGCCTTTTTCGCCTTCTTCTTCGTCGCCTTCTTCGCTTTCTTAGCCATAGGATCCTCTTAAGGGTTAATGGTGAAACGCGACACGAGGGATGCTCGGCGGAGGGCCAGCCTCGCAACATCCTCAGGCGCAAACTCAGCAGATTCGCAGGCGACTGCCCCGCGCAGTCACATCCCTGTCATCATGTTATCCACAGCTCAGATGCATTTTCGGGTGATTTCGGTGCGCGAATCCGCATCACGGCGTCGGCGATACCTTTGCCGGCGACAGGCTTAACGATCCGCCAACAGCCCCGCGCCCTTCATGAATCCAAAACCAAAGCGGAACTTTCGAGGATCGCAGTGAGACTCCATTAAGCGCGTCCCGCGCATGATCCCCTCAAGAACACGGGGGCGGGTATGTACGGACGTTTGCCAAACGAAGAGGGCGGGACCATGCGCGTCCCGCAGTCGCCATGCTGAGCGTGTCGACACTCTGGACAGTGTTCGTCACGAACTTCCTCGCGCTTGGCCTGATCTGGGCCTATGTGGCGCGTTCGTATCCGAAATTCGTGGCGGCGCGGTTCTGGATGGGGTCGGCCTTCGTCGGCGCCGCCGGCGCGATGGCCGCGCTGCTGCGCCTTTTCATTGACTCGTCCGTGCCGATCGTCTTTGGCGCGGTCGGTATCCTCGCGGCCTGCTGTTTGGCCGCGATGGGCATCCAGCGATTCTACGACCGGCCGGTGTCGTGGCGTCTCATGTCTGCGACCACGATGCTGAGCCTTGCCGCCATCGTGGTCTTCATGTTCGTCTTCGATCAGGTCCAGTTGCGCATGGTGAGCTACACGCTCGGCCAGGCGGTGCCGCTGGTGCTGGCGTTACCTTTGTTGCTGTCGCCGCCCGAGGGCCGCGTCAGTCCGGGAGCCCGGCTGTCCGCCATCGTCATCCTTACGATGATAGGAATGTTCGTGGTGCGCACCGCGGGCAATCTGCTCGGCTACGATTTCTCCGCGCAGGGCGGCGGTCAGGTCCACGGCTTCCTGGTGCTGGTTCTGCTGTTCCTGTCGATGACGCTGAATTTCGGCTTCCTGCTGATGGCGATGGATCGCCTGCGGGGCGAGGTTGCTGACCTCGCGCTGCTCGACGATCTCACCGGCGTCGCCAACCGCCGGCATTTGCTGCAGCGCCTCACCGAGGAATGCGCCCGCTCGGAGCGGAGCGGCGCGCCGTTCTCGCTGCTGGTGATCGACCTCGACGGCTTCAAGGCCATCAACGACACCCACGGTCATGCCGCGGGCGACGCCTGCCTGAAGCACTTCACCCTGATGGCGCAGACACGATTGCGGCCCGGCGACATGCTCGCCCGTACCGGCGGCGACGAGTTCTGCGTCGTGCTGCCGTCCTCGGCCTTGCGCGAGGCCGCCGCGATTGCGCGCCGCGTGCTCGAGGTCTGCCGCCAGGATGCCGAAGCCTGCACCGGCAACGACGTCCCGATCGCGATCTCGATCGGCGTCGCGCAGTGGGATCGCAGCATCGGCGCATTCCCGGATCGCCTGATGGCCAATGCCGACCACGCGCTCTATGCCGCCAAGAAGAACGGCAAGAACGACTTTGCCGTCTACGATCCGGCGCCGCCGCTGTCGCCCGCAGAGATCGGCCCGGACCAGAACCAGCACACATTCGCGTAAGACCGTGCTAGGTCAGGGTCCGTGATCGGATCCCGCATGATGTTTGCTCGCCTCCTCGCGGCCATTCTCGCCGCTCTCGTTCTGAGCTTGCCTGCCGCTGCCGCCGACGCCGAGCTGGCAAAACTCGCGCGCGCCTCCGGCACGCCCGAGATTCCCGGCCTGAAAATCGTCTGGCTCGCGCCATGGGGGGACGTCCGCGACGCAAGACCGTGGCGCAACATCATCGTGCACCAGACCGAGGGACCTGCGGGCTCGGCGCGCGGCGGCGCGGCGGAGCAGGCGAAGAACCCGACGCGCCGCGGCGTCACGGTGTGGGTGGAGACCGACGGCACGGTCTATTGGGCGGTCGCCGAAAACCTGGTGCCGACCCATGGCGACGGCGCCAACCGCAACGACAACAGGTTCATCGACAACAGCGCGACCTATCGGCAGGTGGTGCGCGACAACTCGATCGGCGTCGAGTTCGCCGGCAATTATCCCGACGTCGCGACCGGGCCGACCGAGGCGCAAGTCGCGGCATGGAAGATCCTGGTGAAGGTGCTGCGCGCGCGCTACGACATCCCGCTCGACCGCGTCTATGCCCACAACTGGATCGACTACAAGGACGCCCGCTATTGCGAAGGCTGCTGGCTCGCGACGCTGGCGCGGATGTG
>RXJC01000662.1:8301-19090 GCA_003963435.1 Bradyrhizobiaceae bacterium
GCGCGGATGTGGGGGGAGTAGAGTTCGTGCGCGGTTTCTCGGATTACACCGGCTGCGACATCCAGCCGAACAGCCGCCGGATCAGGCCCGGCCGCCCCGGCACTTCCGGCGGGCCGTCGGCGGCCAGCACACGTTTGAGGAAGTAGTCCAGGAACACCATGTCGTTCGGCTCGGTGACCGTGAATTGCTCCTCGCCGAAGAACACGCTGTAGCTATAGAAGAACGGGCCCATCAGCGGGATCGTCGCCGTGCCCGCATAATCCTTGGAGATCACGAACTCGGACGGCTCGAGCCCGTGCTCGCGCATCGCCTGCTCGACCAGCGGCAGCTTGCGCATGAACTGGGCCGAGAAGCCGCCGACGGTGGATTGCAGGATGATCGACACGGCGCTGGTCCGATCTCTGGATGGGAGCGACAACAGTTTGTCGGGCGACCCCTCACAGGCGTTCAAGCTGTCCCGCGGGCATCGCCGCGAACATGCCGCAGCTCACACAGACAAAAAAGCCGGCGTCGCCGCCGGCTTTCTGTCTTTCGATCCGCCAATTCTTGTCCTGCAGCGAAGCCCCGCTTAATGCGCGGCTTCCAGCGCGGCCTGCTCGGCCCTTGCGATCGTGCCCTTGACCGCGGACTGCACCTTCTCGAAGGCGCGGACCTCGATCTGGCGGACGCGTTCGCGCGACACGCCGAACTCGGCGGCAAGGTCTTCCAGCGTCATCGGCTCATCGGCGAGGCGGCGGGCCTCGAAGATGCGGCGTTCGCGCGGGTTGAGCACGCCCATGGCGCCGTTCAGGGCGTCACGGCGGTGATCATACTCCTCGTGCTCCGCCATCATGGCTTCCTGGCTGGGCGTGTTGTCGACCAGCCAGTCCTGCCATTCGCCGGCTTCGCCGTCGTCGCGGATCGGTGCGTTGAGCGACGCGTCGCCGCCGAGGCGGCGGTTCATGTCGATCACGTCCTGATCGGTGACGCCGAGACGCTTGGCAATGATCTTCACCTGGTCGGGGCGCAGATCGCCTTCGTCCAGCGCGTTGATCTTGCTCTTCGCCTTGCGCAGGTTGAAGAACAGCTTCTTCTGGTTCGCAGTGGTGCCCATCTTCACGAGCGACCAGGAACGCAGGATGTACTCTTGAATCGACGCCTTGATCCACCACATGGCGTAGGTGGCGAGACGGAATCCCTTCTCGGGTTCGAAACGCTTCACCGCCTGCATCAGGCCGACATTGCCTTCCGAGACGACCTCGGAGATCGGCAAGCCGTAGCCGCGATAGCCCATGGCGATCTTGGCGACGAGCCGGAGATGGCTGGTGACGAGTTGGTGCGCCGCGTCGCGATCGTCATGCTCGCGCCAACGCTTGGCGAGCATGTATTCCTGCTGGGGTTCCAGCATCGGGAACTTGCGGATCTCGGCGAGGTAGCGAGATAGGCCGGATTCTCCATTGAGGACCGGCAAAGCAGCGGTACGGGCCATAGTGCGCCCTCCAAAGGTTCAGGCCCCCGATAGCGGCGGGCCAGGCAGACGACCGCTGTGTCAAAGCCGGCCGGGCTGCGATGTTCCGCGTCGGTCATTCCAACGCACACGCAATATACCCCATCGGGGGTCCGAAAGGGAAGGATTGCTGACGTCACGTCCCCGTGTGGCAGCTATAACTTTTTGTAATGTAACGCCTTTCTTAAGCCGGGTGCGTCATAGCGCCGCTTTCAGGGCGCTTTGAAGGAGAAGCAAATCCTCCGGCAAAGGCGCCTCCCAGTGGAGTAATTCTCCGCTTCTCGGGTGCTCAAGTACCAGCAGGTACGCATGTAAGGCCTGCCGTCCCAGCGCGGCGAGGGCGGCCTGCGACTCGGGGCCGAGCTGGTTCGCCTTGGTCTTGAAATGCGGACCATAGACCGCATCGCCCATCAGGGGATGGCCGATATGGGCGAGATGGACACGAATCTGGTGGGTGCGTCCGGTCTCGAGCTCGCAGGCGAGCAGCGTCGCAATCGGCTTGCCGTCCCGCCCGGCAAAGCTCTCCAAAACTTCCCAATGCGTCACCGCCTCGCGGCCGCCCTGGCGCACCGCCATCTTCTCGCGCGCGTACGGATGGCGGTCGATCGGCGCATCGACGGTGCCGCGGTGCCGGCCGGGCACGCCCCAGGCAAAGGCCATGTAGCCGCGCCGCATCTGGCCGGTGCGGCCGTGATCGGCGAACTGGGCCGACAGCGAGGCATGGGCGAGGTCGTTCTTGGCAACCACCATCAGCCCGGTGGTGTCCTTGTCGAGCCGGTGCACGATGCCGGGCCGACGGACCCCGCCGATGCCCGACAGCGAGGTGCCGCAATGGGCGATCAGCGCGTTCACCAGCGTGCCGGTCTCGTGGCCGGCCGCAGGATGCACCACCAGCCCCTTGGGCTTGTTGATGACGATGATGTCGTCGTCCTCGAACACGATGTCGAGGGCGATTTCCTCCCCCTTCGGCTCCGGCGCGGCCGCCTCCGGCACGTCGATTGTGATCGTATCGCCGGGACTTACGTGATAAGCGGGGTCGCGGACCGCGGAGCCTTTCAGGTGTACTGCGCCCGCCAGGATCAGGGCTTTCAGCCGCGATCGCGACAGCTCCGGCAGGCGCGCCGCCAGCACGCGGTCGAGCCGGGCCGAGCCCTCGTCGCCGGCGACCACGACCTCCAATCTCTGCGCAGAGCCAATATTGTCCATGACGACGTCTGATACCGCTGTTCCCGAACCGACCCCCGAGCAGGCCGCGCTGTTCGCGCGGGTGCGGCGGATGATGCTGATCGCGGGGTTGACCACGGCGCTGGCTGTCTGCGCCGTTCTGATCGCGGTGGGCTACCGCCTTTTCAGGTCGGAGGGAAGGGCGACCGAGGCGCCCAGCGACGTCACCGCCACCCTGCCCAAGGGCGCCAAAATCGTCTCGACCGGGGTTGCCGGTGACCGCCTCGTGGTCACGCTGGATCTCGGCGGGGTCACCGAGATCCGCACCTTCGACGCCCATACCCTGAAGCCGGCCGGACGGCTGAAATTCGCCAACGAGCCGTAAAACAGCTCCCGGGGTCCTTGCGGCGAACAAAATTCGAGGCTATTCGGTACCCCTCACGCTCCCTTCGTCTAGCGGTTAGGACGCGGCCCTCTCAAGGCTGAAACAGGGGTTCGATTCCCCTAGGGAGCGCCAGACAAATCCTAAGCCATTGAAAACCTGCATGCTCTAGGCAACCATGTGAGCCTGGAGAGACCGCCTGCGACTTGCGTAGCCAATGAGGCGGTCCGCATTGGTTGTGCAATGGCAATCCTGATCCCCAGCCTGGGCTTTGCGCGCTTCGACAGCCGCGGGGAGCTTCGACTCGCGGAACGGCTCAAGGATTTCCTCGAGGAGAATGCCGTCGTTTGGCACAACCTCCCCGTCGGTCCTCTCAACCGGCATCCGGACTTCATCATCGTCCATCCCGCGAACGGGCTGCTCGTGCTCGAGGTGAAAGACTGGCGTCTGGAGACGATCGCCTCGGCGGACAAGACGCAGGTCGAGCTGCTGACAAGCCGCGGCATCGTGCGGGAGAGCAATCCGCTCGAACAGGCACGCAAATACACGTTCGAGGTTCTGCGCACGCTGGAGCGCGACGGGCAACTGCTCTTCCCGCCCGGTCATCGCTTCGCGGGCCGCACGCTTGTGCCGTTCGGCTACGGCGCCGTGTTCACGAACATCACGCGCAAGCAGTTCGATCAGACCGACCTCAAGGAGGTGTTTCCCGAGCAACTCTGTGTGTTCAAGGACGAGATGACCGAGGGCGCCGATCCCGAGGAATTCCGGTCCAGATTATGGCGCATGGTCTATCCGCGTCTCGGAGAGCCGCTGTCGATGCCGCAATTCGATCGGCTGCGTGCGCTGCTGTTTCCCGAGATCCGCATCCGACAGATTGCGCTGCCTCTGGACGAGGCGCCGAGGGCCGATCCTTCGGACCGGACGCTTGCGGTCATGGACCTGCATCAGGAGCAGTTCGCGCGCAGCCTCGGAGAGGGGCATCGCATCATCCGCGGCGTCGCCGGGTCGGGTAAGACCCTGATCCTTGCCTTTCGTGCCGAGTATCTGGCGCGCGCGGCGGCAAAGCCGGTGCTGATCCTGTGTTACGCCAACGGCATCGCAGGGCGGCTCGAGGATGCCATGCAGAGCAGGGGCGTGGAGGACCGCGTGCAGGTTCTCACCTTTCACTCCTGGTGTTACCGGATGCTGCGGACATATGGGATTCCCGCGCCCTCCGAGCGGGACTATCCGGATTACGCCGAGCGGCTGGCCGCCAGCGTTGCCGCGGTCGTGGAGGCGGTCGACCAAGGCCATATCCCGCCGGAGCAATACGACGCCGTGCTGATCGACGAGGCCCACGATTTCGAGCCGCGCTGGCTCGCGCTCGCGGCCAAGATGGTGAACCCGCGCACCAGGGCGCTGATGGTCGTCTACGACGACATCCAGGCCATCTACAAAGGGCGCGAACGCCCGGTGTGGAGTCAGCTCGGGATCGAAGCCAAAGGCAGAACCACCGTGTTGAAGGTCAACTACCGCAACACGGCGCAAATCGTCGCCTTCGCGCGACGCTTCGCTGCGGACGTCATTGGCGCTCCCGGCACGACGGCCGACGACGAGCACGCCATCCTGTTGCCCGAAGATGCTGGCCGCCAAGGACTGGAGCCGGCCGTGCGGCGATGCGTGAGCATCGATGCGGAAGCTCACTGCATCGCCGAGTGGTTTCTGGACCGGAAAAAGGCCGGGTACGAGTGGTCGCAGATGGCGTGTCTCTACCCGGAGCACTGGATCGGGGGGAGAGTCGCCCAGATCCTGGCCAAGCATGGCGCGCCGATCGACATGGCCAAGGACAATCGCAACAGGGTCTCGGTCAAGCGCGTGGCCGTACGGTTTCTGAGCATGCATTCCGCGAAGGGACTGGAATTTCCCTGCGTCGCGATCGCCGGCCTCGGCTTGCTCGGTCGCCACGGCGAGACCGTCGAGGAGTGCGTGCGGCTGACCTATGTCGGGGTGACCCGGGCGACTCACGAGGCGCTCCTGACGTATTCGAGTGAAACGGCGTTGGTGCAGCGCTTGATTGCTTAGGTCTACGCCGCGGCCGCGATCTCTACTTGATTGTTCCCCATCTTGAGTGTGACCAATGGCATTGGCGATCAATATCAGGGCCGACAACGAATCAGCTCGCGAAATCGAGCGTCTCTGGAATCAGGTTGCCATGTTCGAGGCCGAACCCTCGATGCGCGCCCTCGGCTACAGACCCCATTTTACATTTGCGATCTACGACGGCCCCGAGATCGACGAGAAGACCGCGTGGGAGACAATGCTGGCAGCGGTCACCGGCGAGAGGCAGTTGCGGATCGTGTTCAAGCGAATTCGCTGGTTCCAAGGCTCTCCACTCGTCCTCTGGGCGGAGCCGGAGGCCGACGAAACCCTGGCTCGCATCCATGGCGCCATCAGCGCGGCCATCGATCCGGCGCATTGTCGGCCTCACTACCGGCCCGGCGCCTGGACGCCCCATTGCACGCTCGGCACTGGCATCGTCGACGAGCGGCGCGATGACGCGATGGCCTTTGCACGGGCGTTTGATCGCAGCATTGAAGTGCTGTTCGACGTGGTGGATTGCGTCGCCTTTCCGCCCGTGCGGATCATCGCCGAGCGAAAACTACTGTCGTAGTTGTCATCGCCTGTGCGTGATCGATGCATGCATCGAACGCGTGCCGTGCAGGCCCCCTCACGCCGTCGTCCCTTCGACCGCGCGCCGGATCACCTTCTGCACCTCCGTATTCGACAGGAACAGATCGTGGTTGATGATACCCCAGCCTTCCGCCGAGGCGTCGACCACGCGCACGCCGAGCCGCGCGATGGCGGCTTTCTCGGCGGCGCCGACGCGGGTCATGCCGCCTGCGAGCTGTCCCGACAGCGCCAGCGCGCGATCGTTGGTCGCGGCGATCACGGTGATCTTGCCGGCCAGCGGGCCGATGCGCTGGACCGCCGACGAGAACACGTCCATGTCGATGTCAGGCGCGGCAAACACCACCGCGCCGATCTTGCCCGTGACCGTGTCGCCGTAGTGCGCATAGAGCTGGCGCAGGCTTTCGAGCGTCAGCATGGTCCCCATGCTGTGCGCGACGATGTGCACGCGGCCCGCCGCCGGTGCCGACACCAGCGCGGAGAGCATGCGCTCGAAGCCATCGCGCGACCACATCGCGCTGTCGCGGTCATAGGCGTAGTCGAACAGTCCGTCCTTGGACGGCCAGGAGAACACCATGGTGCGGCCGCGGAACTTGATCGCGTCGGAGAGATGGGCGCCGTCCAGCACCGCCGTCTCGAATGTCTGCTTGAAGCCGTGCACATAGATCAGCACGTCTCCGGTGCCGGCCTGCGCGGCGAGATCGCCGACATCGGTCGACACCGGCTCGAGCCGATCAAGCCGCCAATCGTCGAGCCCGACCGAGGCGAGAGACAGACGGCTCTCGTCCGGGGCCACCAGCTTCGCCTGCACCACCCTCATGCTGGTCGCGCGCTCCGGACCGAACCAGGGTTTGCTGCGGCCGCCGTTCACGGGCTTGCGCGTGGTGACGACGAGCAACGTCGGGTCCATCGCAAGCGAGGACGCGTCGAAGCGCGCGCCGGTCGCGCCGAGTCCGGCGCATCCGCCGAGCGCGAGGGCACTCCCTGCGGACAGCAGGCCGCCGAGGAATGCGCGGCGAGAAGCGCAATGATGGAAGTCTCGCTGTGGAAAACGTCGGACGATCACACGGAACCCTTGGGAACTTTGCCCACCATTATGCCGCCCCGCCTAGCTCCTGAATGACAATGGGGGCGAGAAGACGGCGGAGCTTTCGCGTGGATTCCCCTGATGAAGTAAACTCCCTCACCCATCAAGCCCTTGCGACGAAGTAATCCAGTCCATCTCTGCGGAGGATGCTGGATTGCCTCGCTGCGCTCGCCATGACGGCTGGGTGAAAGGTTGCGCACCTGACATGCAGGTCGCGCACGGTTCGACAGGCCGGTTGCAGCCTGGCGTGAGTCCAAGTGCAACACAATCTCAACCGAACCTGCTTAGACCTGTCACCTGCTCATTCCACGGTCTGATTCCACGGTCTCTTGCGACGGGTCTCCTGCATGACATCGGCTTTGCGTTTCTTTCTCCTGCTTCTGGTCCAATTCCTCATGGGGGTTTCCGCCCACGCGCAGGAGGGGCAGGTCGTCAAATTGTCGGCCGGCCTCGAATATCAGCGCATCGCGCGCTGGGATGCCGATCAGCTCAACAAGATCCTGCAGGTCGACACGCCCGCTTTCGCCGGAATCACCGCGGCCTACAGCCCGGCGCGCAATGCCGTCCTGCTCTATCGCGTGACCTATTCGTCAGTCGTGCCCGAGCGCGGCAACAAGCCGACGATCGCTTCCGGGCTGCTCGCGATCCCCGAGGACAGCGGCACCTCGTTCCCGATGGTGTCGTATCAGCACGGCACCGTCTACGGGAAGCAGGAGGTTCCTTCGTTTCCGCAGCAGTCGCCGGAAACGCAATTGATGATCGCCCAGTTCGCCGGCCAAGGCTACGCCGTGATCGGCGCCGATTATTTCGGGCTGGGAACGTCGTCGGAGCCGGAGGGCTACATGGTGAAGGCGAGCCACCAGCAGGCGACCTACGACATGCTGACGGCGAGCCGCGCGGTGCTCGATCATCTCAAGCTCACCACGACCAAGCTGTTCCTCGCCGGCTGGTCGCAAGGCGGCTTCGTGACCATGGCGATGCTGGAAAAGCTCGAGCATGCCGGGCTCAAGGTCGATGCAGCCACGACCGCGAGCGCGCCGGCCGACGTGTTCGTCGCGCTGAACGGTTTTCTCAATTTCCCGCGCAAGAACGATGCGAGCTGGGTCAACTCGCTCTTCATCCTCTCGGCCTTCTCCTTCGAGAACTATTACGGCGTGCCGGGACTTGCGCGCTCGCTGATCGCCGAACCCTATTACGAACTGGCGCGCAAGGCCTACATGCGCGAGCCCTTCAACGCCGCCGACGTGCCGACCGACCTCCACAAGCTGCTGCGGCCCGACTATTTCGACCCGCAGTTCTTCGCCGCGTCCGCCTATGGTCGCCTCGTGGCGCAGACGCAATCCTATCGCTGGCTGATCAAGAGCCCGGTGCGCAACTATTATGGCGAGAGCGACGAGGCCATCAGCGTTGGCCTCGGCCAACTGCCCATGACCTACCAGCGCGCGATCGGCAGCGGCAACCCGGTAGTGGAGGCGGTCTCGACCGGCAAGACCAGCCATCGCGGCACCTTCGCCACGGCGGTGCCGAAATGGAAGTCGTGGTTTGATGGGCTCTGACGACGCGCGCGAATACGCATGATGCATCGGCATCGACAGAGGTGGTCGGTTCCCTGAAAATCTGCATCATGCGCGCTGGGACGGGGCGCCATGCGGCCGGTCTTGGCCTCCGGAGCTGCTGCCGGGCCTTTGGAGGCTTTTTGCAATAGCTTTCCGGAGTGACGATATGAGCGGCTTGGTGATTTCTGGCGGCCGGGTGGTGGATCCCGCGAGTGGGATGGACGCCATCGGCGACGTGGCAGTGGTGGACGGCAGGATCGCCGCGGTCGGCTCGGGCCTTGGCGGCGCCGAACGGGTGATCGACGCCACTGGCCTTGTGGTCGCGCCCGGCTTCATCGATCTGCACGCGCACGGCCAGTCGATCCCCGCCGACCGCATGCAGGCATTCGACGGCGTCACGACCACGCTGGATCTCCTGGTACGAGCGCCAGGCGCGAAAGGGGCGCGTGCTGAACTACGGTGCCGCCACCAACTGGGCGTTCGCGCGCATCGGCGCGATGACGGGGTCCAATGCCGAGAGCTCGCTGGAGGCGTTCGGCAACGCCATGCGCGACCGCCGCTGGATGGACAACGTCGCGACTGATGCGGAGGTCGCCGGCATTCTCGAACGGCTTTCGCGCGGCCTCAACGAAGGCGGCATCGGTATCGGCATTTTGAACGCCTACGCGCCGGGCGCCGGCGTGCAGGAGCTGACCGCGGTGTGCCAGCTCGCGGCAGCGAAGGACGTGCCGACCTTCACCCATGTCGCCTTCATGTCGCGGATCGACCCCGAAAGCGCCGTGGAGGCCTATGTCCGCCTGATCGGCTATGCCGGCGCCACCGGCGCGCACATGCACATCTGCCATTTCAACTCGTCGAGCAAGACCGACGTCGAGCGCTGCCGCGCGCTGATCGAGAAGGCGCAAGCGCAGGGCCTGCCGATCACCGTCGAGGCCTATCCTTACGGCACCGGCTCGACCGTGCTGGCCGCCGCCTTCTTCAGCGACCCCGAATTCGTCGAGCGCAACGGCACCGGCTACGATTCCGTGCAGCGCGTGACCGACGGCTACCGCTTCCACGACCGCGAGGAGCTGCTGAAGGCACAGGCGGAAGAACCGTCCTCGCTGGTGCTCTGGCACATCCTCGACACCGAGCACAACGCGCATCACCGCGACCTGCTCGACATGTCGGTGCTCTATCCCGGCGGCGCCATCGCCTCCGACGCGATGCCGTGGACGACGTCGGACGGCAAGACCTACACCGGCGATGCCTGGCCGCTGCCTGACGATGCCACCTCGCATCCGCGCTCGGCCGGCTGCTTCACGAAGTTCATCCGCGAATGGGTGCGCGAGCGCAAGACGGTCTCGCTGCTCGAAGGCGTGCGCAAATGCGCGCTGATCCCGGCGGAAATCCTGTCGCAGAGTACGCCGGCGATGCGCGCCAAGGGCAGGCTCGCCAAGGACGCCGATGCCGACATCGTCGTGTTCGACTACGAGAAGCTTTCGGACCGCGCGACCTTCACGGCGATGAACCGCCCGTCCGAAGGCGTGCGGCATCTCGTGGTCAGCGGTCAGGTACTGATCGGCGACGGCATTCTCGATGTCGCGGCGCGGCCGGGAAAGCCGGTGCGCCGTCCCGTCGTCGAGAGCTGAACCATGCCGGTCCCCATTCTCCTGGTCACGGGCTTTCTGGGGGCGGGCAAGACGACGGTCGTGAACCATCTGCTGGCGCATGCGCAAGGACGGCGCATCGCCGCCGTCGTCAACGATTTCGGCGCCATCAACATCGATGCGGAGCTGATCGCGGGCGCCAGCGACGGCGTGGTCAGCCTCGCCAACGGCTGCATCTGCTGCTCGCTGGAAGGCGATCTGCTCCGCACGCTCTCGACGCTGTTGCGGCGCGATCCGAAGCCCGAATACATCGTCATCGAGACCAGCGGCGTCGCCGATCCCGCCGACATCGTCCGCAACCTGATGGACCCTGTGATCCTGCGCGAGGCGCCGCTGGAGACGGTGCTCTGCGTGATCGACGCTGCGACACCGCCATCCGCGTTGGAGGACGCGCTCCTGCGTTCGCAATTGCGCGTCGCGGACATCGTGGCGCTCAGCAAGCTTGATCTTGCCGACGCTGGGGCGGGCGCGCGGATGCGCGAGGCCATCCGCGCCCAGCGCGTTCCTGCCGTGGTCGTCGATGCGCTGCACGGCGAGATCCCGTCTCAGCTGCTGTTTCCCGCGCATGTCGCTCGCGCGCCCGCGCCGCGCGAGCCTGGGCCGAAGCGGCCGGCGGAAGAGCGCTTCGAGACCTTGAGCTGGACATCGGAGCAGCCGCTATCACTGCCGCGCCTGCAGCAGGCGATCGGCAAGCTGGCGCCAAAACTCGCGCGCGCAAAAGGACTGTTCGAGACGGTCGAGCAGCCCGGCCGCCAGATGGTCTTTCAATTCGCCGCCGGCCGCGCCACGCTCGCCCCA
>RXJC01000424.1 GCA_003963435.1 Bradyrhizobiaceae bacterium
TCAGGATCTCCTTGGACGCTGCCGCGAAGGCTGCGACGATTTCGGGCGGCGTGCCTGCGGGTGCGAAGATGCCCCACCAGGCCAGCGTCTCGAAGTCTGGGAAGCCCGCCTCGATCGCGGTCAGCGTATCAGGCAGGGCCGGCAGCCGCTCGCGGCCGAGCTGCAGGATCGGATGCAGCATGTTGGCGCCGAGCTGAGCGGCGACCAGCGCGGCCGAACCCACGATCAGATCGACATGGCCGGCGTGATTGCGAGAATGGCGGGCGCGGCGAGCAGCGCCCGTCGTGTGATCGTCATGGTCCCCTCCCTTTTGGTTCAGCGCCCGGCTTTTTTGCTCTTTGGCGCTTCAGGTCGTGCCGAAGCCCGCCCCCGCTTTCTTGTATTCTGGCCGAGGCGGACTGAAGATGTCCAGCACGCGGGCGCCGTCGGGGCCGGCGCGCATGGTATGCGGCACATTGCCCGGCGTGCGCCAGAAATCGCCTTTCTTGACCGGGATCTCCTCGTCGCCCTGAACGCGGATGGCGGAGCCGTCGAGCAGCACGCCCCATTGCTCCTCGGGATGATGGTGCAGCGTGCCTTGCGCATGCGGCGCCAGCGTCACCACCGACAGCATCGCCTGCTCGCCGGAGAAGATGCGCGTGGTCACGCCCGCGGCGAGCTCGCGGAACAGCCCGTCGCTTTCGTTGTCGAGATTGTGAAATTCGTCTTTCTGGCTCACGCCGCCCTCCCCTTGATTCCGATCTGATCAGGATTTGCCGTAAGACCCCTGATAGCGGCCCTCGCGGATCGCCTTCAATGTCTCCTCCTCGCGCGCGACCTGCGCACGCACGGCCTCCAGCAGCGCAGCAGCACCCGCGGCGGGAAACGACACCACGCCGTCCTCGTCGCCGACGACGATATCGCCGGGCGAGATCACGCTGCCACCGATCGACACGGGCACGTTGATCTCGCCGGGGCCGTTCTTGTAGGGGCCGCGATGGATCACCGCGCGGGCGTAGCAGGGAAAATCGTCCGCTGCGAAGGCCGCGACGTCGCGGATCGCGCCGTCGATCACATAGCCTTCGGCTTTGCGCCACTGCGCGATGTTCTTCATGATCTCGCCGACCAGCGCCCGCGTCTCGTCGCCGCCGCCGTCGACCACGATGACGTCGCCGGGCCCGACCAATTCGAGCGCGCGATGAATGGCGAGATTGTCGCCGGGCCGCGTGCGCACCGTGAAAGCCGTGCCCACCAGCTTGGCCCCGCGATGATAGGGTCTTAGCCCAACCGCGCCGGGCAGTCGGGCGAGATTGTCCGAGATGACCGAGGTCGGCGCATTCCGGAAGCCCTCGATGATCTCGGCCGGCGGCTTCGGCACGCTGTTCGCTGCGATGGTGATCGTCATGTCAGTCCTTCCTTCTCACTCGGCGTGCGCCCGCGCCTTGGCCGGCATGATCCGGAAGGTGCGCCCTTCCTTCATCCATGCTGCGCGCTCGTCGCGCAACAGCGTTCTGCGAACCTTGCCGGAATCGTCGCGCGGCGGCGCGCTGACAATCTCGAAGCTCTCAGGGTGCTTGTAACGGCTCAGCCGGTCCTTCAGGAAATCCGCCATGCCGTCGGCGATGGCCTGACCGTCGGCATCGCCTTCCGGCTCGATGATGGCATGCACGCGCTGGCCCAATTCCGGATCGGGCAATCCGACCACTACGCAGGAGCGCACGCCCGGTGCTTCGGAGACCGCCGCCTCGACCTCGGCCGGATAGATGTTGGCGCCGCCGCGCAGCACCATGTCGGCGAGACGGTCGCCGAGATAGAGATAACCGTCCGCATCGAGCCTGCCGATATCGCCGAGCGATTCCCAACCGTCGCTGCGCCGCTTCGGCTCAGCGCCGAGATAATGATAGGTCGCGTCCTTGCCGTCATTGTTGAGGAAATAGATCTCGCCGGTCTCGCCGGGCGCAACGTCGTTGCCGTCCTCTCCGATGATGCGGAGCTTCGCCATGTCGCCGATCTTGCCGACCGAGCCCTTGTGCGTCAGCCATTCCGTGCCCGAGATGATGCAGGCGCCCTGCCGCTCGGTACCGCCATAGAGCTCCCAAATCCGCTCGGGACCGAGCCAGGCGATCCAGTTCTCCTTCAGCCAGGGCGGCATGGGAGCTGCCATGTGGAAGACGGTCTGCAGGCTCGACAGATCGTAGGCGTTGCGCACGTGCTCCGGCAGCGCCCAGATCCGGTGCATCATGGTCGGCACGAAATTGACCCATTGCACACGCTCGCGTTCGATCTGCCGCAGCGTCTCCTCGGCGTCGAACTTGACGAGGCCGGTGAGCTGGCCGCCGGTGAACAGCGCGTAGTGCGATACGATGAACGGCGCATTGTGATAGAGCGGCCCCGGATTGAGCAGCGAGACGCCGAAGGGAATGTTGAGCGGTGGCGCGGCGGCTGTGTCGGTCACCGCCGGCTGATGATCGAGGATGACTTTCGGTCGCCCGGTCGAGCCGCCCGAGGTCATCGCCTTCCAGTAGCGCGCCACCGGCGGCGTCAACGGCTCGTCCGAAAATCCTTCCGGCATGAAATCGGCAGGCAGGCGGTTCGGCGCATTCCAGTCGGCCTCGCCGCCGACCACCAGCGCGGGCTTGAGAATATCGAGCACCGCGGCGGCTTCGCCGCGCGGCAGCCGCCATGACAGCGAGGTCGGCGTTGCCCCGCATTTCCAGACGGCAAACGAGGTCTCGAAGAACGTATTGCCGTTGGGCAATCCGATCGCGACGAAATCGCCGGGCTTGACGCCCTTGGCCGCGAACGCCCGCGCGCGCCGGTTGGCACCGCGCTCGAGCTCCTCCCATGTCAGCGTGTCCTGTCCATGGCGAACGGCAATTGTGCCTTGTGGTTTGCGTTCAGCGTACCAGCGCGGCACATCGGACAGAGGCAGCAACATCGGGCATTTCCATTTCGTTTTCTTGACGTCTTTCTTGGCGTCACCTCGAATGAGGCGCTTGCGGGGCAAGTGTAGCAGCCCGCCGACGAGACGCTGTGACTCCAGCGCCACGTCAAGCACAAAATGTCAGCATCGCAGCCATGAAATTCCCGGGTTCCATGGGTGACAAGCCGGCGATAAAGAGGCAAAAATCCGGCTCGACTCAGTTCGGGTTGAGTTGCGCAAGGAATGCTCTCGTAGAATGTCGTCCGTGAATGCATTGCGTCGTGCGGCGCTGTTTCCCGTTACCGCAGCAGGAATTTTCCTGCTGACGCTGCCGCATGCCCAGGCGCAATGGTGGAAACGCGCGCCGGTCGATTTCGAGGAATGCGCCGACGCCGCCGAGAAAGCCGCGACCAAGGCCGAGAAGACATCCGCGCTCGCCGATTGCAACGCCAAGTTTGCCGGGCGTCGCAAGCCGGGCGGCGGCTATTCCTATTACGACTTCCTGCAGGATCGCACCTTCGACATCGCCGGCCCCAATCCGACGCCGGAAGAGCAGAAGAAGATCGACGAAGCCTATACCGCCTACCTCGCCAAGGAGCGGCGCAGCAACGAAGCCGCCCAGGCCACCGCGCGCCAACAGCGCGAGCAGCAGGAGCAACAGGTGCAGCAGCTCCAGAAGGTCGCGCTGCGGAGCGAGGTCGA
>RXJC01000619.1 GCA_003963435.1 Bradyrhizobiaceae bacterium
CGCTCTGCCAGCCCTTGTTGACGAGCTGCTGCGCGGCGGAAGCCAGCGCATCCGGCACCGAATGCCAGATGTCGATGCGGCCGTCGCCGTCGAAATCGACGCCGTGCTTGTAGTATTCGGACGGCAGGAACTGCGTGAGCCCGGTGGCGCCGGCCCAGGACGACCGCATGTCCTTGCGCGTCACCACGCCCTCGCCCAGGATCTTCAGCGCGAGGATGAACTCGGTGCGGTACTGGTCCTTGCGGCGGCCGACATAGGCTTGCGTCGCCAGCACGCGGACCAGATCATAGGGCAGCGTGTAGCGGCCGTAGTCGGTCTCGCGGCCCCAGATCGCGAGCATCACGGTCGCGGGCACGCCGGACTTCTTCTCGATCTCGCCGAGCGGGCCACGATATTTCTGCAGCAGCCGCTGTCCCTCGCCGGCCAGCCGCGCGATCGAGGCTTCCTTGACGTAATCCGCCGGCACCTGCACGAACTCGGCCTGTGACGGCGCGCCGGTCGCGGGCCGTCCGGGCAGGATCAGGTCCGGCAGCTTGTAGTCCGGCTCGAGCCCGCGCGTCTGCTCGTCGAAAACCTTGCGCGAGACGCCTTCGGCCTGCGCCTCCGGCCACAGCGAAGCGATGAATTGTGTGAAGGCGGCGTCGGCGGCGCGAGCGGACGACCAGCCGCAGGTGACGATCACCGCAGCGATGAGCGCCCGCCGCATCATGCCGCCGTCACCGCGTCAGCTTCTTGTACTTCACGCGGTGCGGAATGATGCTGTCCTGGCCGAGCCGGCGCATCTTGTCCTTCTCGTAGTCCTGGAAGTTGCCCTCGAACCATTCGACGTGGCTGTCGCCTTCGAAGGCCAGGATGTGGGTCGCGATGCGGTCGAGGAACCAGCGATCGTGGCTGATGATGACGGCGCAGCCGGCAAAATCCTCCAGCGCCTCTTCGAGCGCGCGCAGCGTGTCGACGTCGAGGTCGTTGGTCGGTTCGTCGAGCAGCAGGACGTTGGCGCCGGACTTCAGCATCTTGGCGAGATGAACGCGGTTGCGTTCACCGCCCGAGAGCGCGCCGACCTTCTTCTGCTGGTCCGCGCCCTTGAAGTTGAACGCCGAGCAATAGCCGCGCGAGTTCACTTCCTTCTTGCCGAGCAGGATCAGCTCGTTGCCGCCGGAGATCTCCTCCCACACGGTCTTCTTGCCGTCGAGCGCGTCGCGCGACTGGTCGACATAGCCGAGATGCACGGTCTCGCCGACCGTGATCGTGCCCGCATCCGGCTTCTCCTGGCCCGTGATCATCCGGAACAACGTGGTCTTGCCGGCGCCGTTGGGACCGATCACGCCGACGATGCCGCCCGGCGGCAGCTTGAAGGTGAGATTGTCGATCAGCAGACGATCGCCGAAGCCTTTGCTGAGGCCGTCGAAATCGACCACGTTGGCGCCGAGCCGCTCGGCAACCGGGATGATGATCTGCGCAGTCTGGGTCTGCTTCTCGTTCGCCTTTTTGAGCAGCTCCTCATAGCGCTGGTAGCGCGCTTTCGACTTGGCCTGGCGGGCCTTCGGCGAGGAGGCGACCCATTCCTGCTCGCGGGCCAGCGTCTTCTGGTGCGCGGCGTCCTCGCGCCCCTCCTGCTCCAGGCGCTTCTGCTTCTGCACCAGCCAGGACGAATAGTTGCCCTCGTAGGGGATGCCGCGGCCGCGATCGAGCTCGAGAATCCAGCCGGTAACGTTGTCGAGGAAGTAGCGGTCGTGGGTGACGATCAGGATCGCGCCGGGATAGTTGCGCAGATGGCCTTCCAGCCACGACACCGATTCGGCGTCGAGATGGTTGGTCGGCTCGTCCAGCAGCAGCAGCTCGGGCTGGTCCAGCAGCAGCTTGCACAGCGCGACGCGGCGACGCTCACCGCCGGAGAGCTTGGTCACGTCGGCGTCGTCGGGCGGACAGCGCAGCGCGTCCATGGCCTGGTCGACCTTGCTGTCGAGATCCCAGAGGCCCTGGGCCTCGATCTCGTCCTGCAGCTTGGTCATCTCGTCGGCGGTCTCGTCCGAATAGTTGACCGCGAGCTCGTTGTAGCGGTCGAGGATCGCCTTCTGCTTGGCGACGCCCTGCATCACGTTCTCGCGGACCGAGAGCTTCGGATCGAGCTGGGGCTCCTGCTCGAGGTAACCGACGCGGGCACCCTCGGCGACCCAGGCCTCGCCGGTGTATTCCTTGTCGAGGCCGGCCATGATCCTGAGCAGGGTCGACTTGCCCGAGCCGTTGACGCCGAGCACGCCGATCTTGGCGTCCGGGTAGAAGCTCAGATGGATGTTATCGAGCACCTTCCGGGTCGGGTAGCTCTTGGTCAGGCCCTGCATGAAATAGATGAACTGGCGCGCCATCGGTCCCGTGAAACCTTCGATTTGAGGAAATTTGCTTTGCCTGCGATGTAGCGATCCCGTTCCCAAAGGGCAACGTTTTCCGTCCGTTCACCACGGATGAATACGGGACGGACACCATCCGGTCACCGATCCGGACAATTGAAACCATCTTTTAATAAATCAGGCCGAAAGCTCGGTTTCGCGCGGAAACAGCGCCACCCGCTCAGAACGAACGGGAGCACAGCGAGGCCGCATCATGGCTCTGATCGAGACCCATTCTCTTCCTGTTCCGGCAGAAGCCGGCCACGTCTCCGGCTTCGCCGCGGAGATCAAGGGATTCTGGAAGCGCTTCTTCGCCACCGCCTTCAACCCCTATCGGCCCGAGCTGCATTACATGCGCGGCCCCGGCCCGGCCTGGCGCGCCAAGCACGGCATGGATGCGCCGATCCGCCTCAAGCCCCGCGACCTCTGAGCCACCTCCCCCTATCGGACTTTTGAAGACGCAAGCGGCTTGCGTGCCGTCCTGATTGCGCGCAACCATGGCCCGGTTCCGACGATGGCGCCCAACGCCCAGCGCCGTCCCCTCTCGCCATCAACTCTGGCCATGGATGAACGCTGATGAGCCGGCTGCGCTGTGCAATTCTCGACGACTATTTCAACCTCGCCCTCGACGTCGCCGATTGGCAAAAGCTGTCGGAACGCATCGACGTCACCGTGTTCAGCCATCCCTTCGCCTCCGAGCAGGCCGCGGCCAGCGCGCTCGCCGATTTCGAGGTCATCTGCGCGATGCGCGAGCGCACCGCCTTTCCCGGCAGCCTGTTCGACAAACTGCCCAAGCTGAAACTGCTGCTGACGTCGGGCATGCGCAATGCCGCGATCGACATGGAAGCCGCCAAGGGACGCGGCGTCGCCGTCGGCGGCACGCAATATTCGCGCGACCCGACCGCGCCGCTGACCATGGGCCTGATCCTGGAGCTGACCCGCGGCATCGGCCGCGAGAACGCGCGCATGCATGCCGGCGAGCCCTGGCAGACCTTTGCCGGGGTCGAGATCGAGGGCATGACGCTCGGCATCGTCGGGCTCGGCAAGCTCGGCAGCAAGATGGCCGGGATCGCCAAGGCGTTCGGCATGAACGTGATCGCCTGGAGCCCGAACCTGACGCCGGAGAAATGTGCGGCCGCCGGCGTCGGCTACGCCAGCAAGGAGGAGCTGTTCGCCAAGGCCGACATCGTCACCATCCATGTCGTGCTGAGCGAACGCTCGCGTGGCCTCGTCAGCCGCGCCGATCTGGCGCGGATGAAGCCGACAGCGTTCCTCGTCAACACTGCGCGCGGGCCGATCGTTGACGAGCAGGCGCTGCTCGAGGCCTTGCAGCAACGCAGGATCGCAGGCGCCGGCTTGGACGTGTTCGCGGTCGAGCCGCTGCCGGTCGACCATCCCTTCCGCAAGCTCGACAATCTCGTGCTGACGCCGCATCTCGGCTACGCCACCAGGGACGGCCTCGGCATCCATTACGGCCAGATGGTCGAGGCGATCGACGCCTTCATTGGGGGCCGCGAATTGCCGCGCAAGCTGGCCTGAAGCGAAAAGGGCGTGCCGACGGCACGCCCTTCGCAAACTGAATTGTCTCGCAGCGCTCAGCGCACGGTGACCGGCGCGGGCAACGGCGGCACCACGGTCGGCTGCGTGCCCGGGACTGGACCCGCCTGCGCGGCCATCGGAGCCGGGCCAGGAGCAGCAACACCAGGAGCCGGCGCAGCGGAGGCGGTCGCCGTTCCCGGCGGCGGGCCACCCGGCAGCACCACCACACGGGTGCCGACCTTTACGCGGTCGAACAGGTCCGAGACGTCCTCGTTCAGCATACCGATACAGCCCGACGAGACGAACTTGCCGATGGTCGAGGGCTGGTTGGTGCCGTGGATGCGGTACACGGTCGAGCCGAGATACATCGCGCGGGCGCCAAGCGGATTGCCGGGGCCGCCGGCCATGAAGCGCGGCAGATAGGGCTGGCGCTCGATCATCTCGGCCGGCGGATGCCAATCGGGCCACTCGGCCTTGCGGGTGATCTTCTGCACGCCGGTCCAGGTGAAACCGTCGCGGCCGACGCGGACGCCGTAGCGGATCGCACGGCCATTGCCGAGCACGTAATAGAGGTAGGTGTTCGGCGTATCGACCACGAGGGTGCCTGCCGGCTCCTTGGTCTGGAACGAGACCTCCTGACGGCGCAGGTTCGGCGGCAGCTGCGCCGGCGCAGCATCGGGCTGCTCCTCGGGGGGCAGCGAGGCGATCGTCATCGGGCGGCCGTCGGCGCCGACGGGCGGCTGGTCGGCCTGGACCGTACCGGTCGCGGCGGGACCACCAACAGCTTCCGGCGGACGCATGCCGTCACCGGCGGGCGCCTGTCCCTGCTGGCCCGGACGATTGGCATAGATCACCGGCGGCGGACCGGCGGGGCGGCCGTAGCGGGGATCGTCGGGCGACATCACCGGGCCCTGAGGCTGGGCAGCCGAATAGACCGGCGGCGCGCCAGCCGGGCGGCCATAGCGCGGATCATCCGGCGACATCACCGGGCCCTGCGGCGGCGCGGCCGAGTAGACCGGGGGCGCGCCGGCGGGACGGCCATAGCGCGGATCGTCGGCCGGGCCGGGCGGCGGCAGCGATGCCTGCGGCGTCGCGTCGTCTTCGTCATCCAGCGCGTCGAAATTCGGCGCGCGGTCGCCGGGCCGATATTCGGCAGGGGCGCCGTAGCTCGGCGCCTGCTGAACCGGATAGCTCTGAGCCTGCGCGAGCGAGGTTCCCGCCGCAGCGACGGTTGCGGCAGCGCATATCGTCAGAAAATGTTTGATCATCATCGCTCTTGTATAGTCCCCAAGCCCGATCGGACCGTTAACGGCCAGATGACGGAAGATAGCGGCACATTCAAGACATATCAGGCTTATTTGCGCCGGATTGGCCGATTTGTGATCCGCAAGACTACCGTTGCCCCCTTGCATCACGGGGCGGAAATCGCATTGCGCCGCGAATTGGCGGAGTTAGCGGCTCCGAATTTAAGGGAACGGGGCGGATTCGTTGCGGTATGTTCGAATCAGCCTGATTCGCCCTCGCTTTAAGCTCCGGCCCCCTGTGGCGAACGCGGCAAACAGTACCGTCACCGCGTTCAGATGGCTCATGGGCCCTGGCACCCCACGCCGCCGGGGCGGAAATTCGTAATCCCTCGATGCTTCCCGGCTTTCGCTTCCTGTTTGCCGCGATCCTGCTGTCAACCTCCATCCTGGTGTTCGGCCTGGGCGCCGCCGCGCTGCTGCGCGCGAGCCACGAGCAGTATGCCAACAATCCGTCGTGGCTGAACGGTCCGCAGGAGCAGAGGTTCGCGCAGGCGTCCGAGCCTGCCCCGCCAATGCTTGCGGTGCTCCGCGCCGAGCCCGAGGTCACGGCCGAGCCCGAACCGTCGTTGCGCGACCTGGTGCCGACCATCGGATTGCCGGCAACCGAGCCCGAGCAGGTCGCCGCGCTGACGACCGAGGCTGACATCCAAGCTGACGTCCAAGCCGCGGCACCCGATGCCGAACCGGCCAAGGCCGAGACGACGACGGAGGCCGCAACGCCAGCTCCCGCTGACACGCTCACTCCCGCCGACACCACGGCCTCAATTCCCGAAGCCAAGCCTGAACTCAAGCCTGAACTCAAGCCTGACCTCGGGCCTGCCGCAGTCGCCACCGCCGCCGAGCCGGCGCCAACGGACAGTGCAGCCCTCGCCTCCTCGGCACTCGACATCACCACGGCCAAGCTGGCTGCGCTGAACGAGCCGGCGACGACGGCCGTGAAGGATCCGCCGGCGAAGGCCAAGCCTGAGAGCAAGCCCGACGATAAGGCGACCAAGCGCAAGGCGAAGGTCAGGAAACGGTACCGCGTGGTGCGGCGTCCGCCGCCTCAGCAATTGCAGCAGCAGCTCGATCCGTTCGGGCAGCCGCAGACGTTTGCGACGACCGCAGCCACGAGGTCGCGCCAGTAGCTTACGCCGGCCCGGTCGCGATGGCCGGGCCGCCCTCCTGACCCCATTCCGACCATGAGCCGTCATAGAGCGCGGTGTCGGTGACGCCTAAGCGATAGAGCGCGAGCGTCAGCACGCCGGCCGACACGCCGGAGCCGCAGCTGGTCACGATCGGGGCGTCGAGCTTGACGCCGGCATTGGTGAAGGCGGCGCGCAAGTCATCGAGCGGCTTCATCACGCCGGTCGCGGCATCGAACAGCTGGTTGTAGGGCACGTTGCGGGCGCCGGGGATGTGGCCGGAGCGGATGCCTGCGCGCGGCTCGGGCGCGCGGCCTTCGAAGCGGTCGGCGGCGCGGGCGTCGATCACCTGCTCGGCACGGCTTTCGACGTTGGCAATCAGCTGCTGCATGCTGCGCACGCGCTGCGGGTCGAAGCTCGCCTTGAACGTCGCGCCCTTCGGCTTCACCTCGCCGCTCTCGGTCGGACGCCCTTCGGCACGCCACTTCTTCAGGCCACCGTTGAGAATGCGCACGTTGTTGTGGCCGAAGGCCAGGAACATCCACCATGCGCGCGGCGCGGCGACCCAGCCGCCGGCATCGTAGAGCACGACGGTGTCGGCGTTGGAGATGCCGAAGCCACCGATGTCGCGGCCGAACTGCTCGGCGCTCGGATACATGTGCGGCAGCGGGTTGGAATGATCCGACACCGCGTCGACGTCGAAGAACACAGCGCCCGGCAAATGCGCGGTGAGATAATCATCTTTCGGCAGCGGCAGCACGCCCGGCAGCTTGAAGCTGGCGTCGAGCACCTTGACGTTGGCGTCGTTGATGTGGGCGGCGAGCCATTCGGTGGACACGAGGGGATCGGTGGCGGTGGTCATACGTCTACTCTCCAATCGTCATTGCCGGGCTTGACCCGGCAATCCATCCTTCTTGAGATGATGGACACGCGGGTCAAGCCCGCGTGTGACAGGCTCACCCCTTCTTCTTCGGCTCCCACTTCTCCGTCGGGCCGCCGGCGTCGCGCCAGGCGGCGTAGCCGCCGGCGATATGGGCGACGGGCTTGAGGCCCATGTCCTGCGCGGTCTTGGCCGCGAGTGCGGAGCGCAGGCCGCCGGCGCAGTGGAAGACGAACTTCTTGTCCTCCTGGAAGATCGGCTTGGCATAGGGGCTCTGCGGGTCGATCCAGAATTCCAGCATGCCGCGGGTGCAAGAAAACGCGCCGGGGATGCGGCCGTCACGCTCGATCTCGCGGGGGTCGCGGATATCGACGATGACGACGTCGCCGTTCTTGGAGATCTCGATGGCATCCTTGGCCGAGAGCGTCTCGATCTCGGCATTGGCCTCGTCGATCAGCGCCTTGATGCCGCGGGTGATGTTTTGGGGCATTAGGTCTTCCCTTCTCTTTCGTCATTCCGGGGCGATGCGAAGCATCGAGCCCGGAATCCATTTCTCACCAACGCCGCGGCCCGATGGATTCCGGGTTCGCCCTTCGGGCGCCCCGGAATGACAAGGAGCTAGTGCGTCAATTCCTTCATCGCGCCTTCCAGCCCCTCGATGGTGATCGGGTACATGCGGTTGGCGAAGA
>RXJC01000557.1 GCA_003963435.1 Bradyrhizobiaceae bacterium
TTCGGATCGACCGGCTCGCCGCGCTTGAGCTTCTGCAAGAGCTCGACGGGACCGAAGCGCATGCCCTTGTTCTCGACGTAGACGACGGCGCCGTCATCGGTCTCGAAGGCGTATTTCGCCTCGAGGTCGATCAGCTCGTTGGGGCGGATGGTCTGGAAGTCGGCGCCAAACGGCAGCACCTTGCCTGATATCGCGCCTTTCACCTCGCCGCCGATGATCGGGATGATGCGACGAATGCCGATCCCGGTCTCGCCGGCGGTGACGACGTCGCCGATGCGAGCGGTGATGGTGAAGGCGTATTTGGTTTCGAGAGTGGGTGTGGTCATCGCGTCACCTCTCAATTCGCCATCATCCGCGTCGGCAGCCAGGTCGCCAGCAGCGGGAAGGCGATCAGGATGACGAGGCGGATCAGGTCGGTGACCACGAACGGGATCACGCCCTTGAAGATGGTGGAGAAGGAGACGTCCTTCACCACGCTTTTTATGACGAAGACGTTCATGCCGACCGGTGGGTGGATCAGGCCGAGCTCGACCGTCATCACGATGATGACGCCGAACCAGATCGGGTCGAACCCGAGATGCATGATCACCGGGAAGATGATCGGCACGGTCAGGATGATCATCGCCATGGCGTCCATCAGGCAGCCGAGCACGAGATACATCAGCATGATCAGCGCCAGCACGCCGTAGGGGCCGAGGCCGAGGCCGGTGAGGAACTCGGTCACTTTCTGCGGCGTCTGCGTCACCGTGAGGAAATAGCCGAAGATCAGCGCGCCGATCAGCACGGTGAACACGGCCGCCGCGGTGCGCGTCGCCTGCAGCAGCGAAGCCAGGATCTTCTCGCGGTCGAGCCGCCGCGTGACCACGCCGATGATGAAGGCGCCGGCGGCGCCGACACCGCCTGCTTCCGTCGGCGTGAAGCGCGGCAAAAACGGCAGGCCGTAGAGGCCGCCGATCACGAACACGAACAGCAGCACCGGCGCCCAGATCTCCTTCAATCCGGCGAAGCGCTCGCGCCATGGCATCACCTTGCCCTTGGGCAGGAAGTCGGGGCGGAAATAGCCGATCAGGAAGATCGTGATCATGTACATCGACATCGCCAGCAGGCCCGGGATGATGCCGGCGATGAAGAGCTTTCCGATGTCCTGCTCGGTGATGATGCCGTAGACCGCGAGCACGGTGGAGGGCGGCAGCATCGCGCCCAGCGTGCCGCCAGCAGCGATCACGCCGGTGGCGAAGGACTGCGGGTAACCGAAGCGGCGCATCTCCGGATAAGCCACGGCGGAGAAGGTCGCGGCGGTGGCGACCGAGGAGCCGCAGATCGCGGCAAAGCCGCCGCAGGCGCCGACGGTGGCAATGCCGAGCCCGCCCCGCAAATGGCCGACGAAGCCGTTGGCGGCGCGGAACAGTTCGCGGCTCATGCCGGAATTGGACACGAACGATCCCATCAGCAGGAACATCGGGATGACGCCGAAGGTATAGTCGGTGACCGTGCGCATCGAGGTCTGCCCGACAAGCTTCAGCGCGGCATTGCCGTTGACGAGGTAGGCGAAGCCGGAGACGCCGACGAGGCCCATGGCCATGCCGACGGGCACGCGCAGCAGCATCAGGACGAAGAGGGATACGAAGCCGATTAAGGCGACGGCATCGGTGCTCATGGTTACTCCGTCGCCTTCAATTTGGGATCGTGCATGTCTTCAGGATGGAAGATCAGCCGGTACGTGCGGATCGCGATCAGCAGCACGGCGGAAGCGTCGCCGATCCAGGCGATCGCGAAGAACGGCCAGGTCGGCATGTGCATGTCGAAGGTCTGGACGTTGTCGTTGTAGGTGCCGCGCACCTTGTCGAACAGCGTCCAGGTCTGCACGGTCACCACGAACAGAAGCACCAGGGTGGCGAACACGTCGATCCAGCGCTGGTAGCGCGGCCCGACATTGCCCCAGACCAGGTCGACCGTGATGTGGGTGCCGCGATAGGAGGTCGCCGCGATGCCCCAGAAGATCAGGATGCCGAGCAGCATGCGGCCGATGTCGAACGAATCGGGGATCGAGTAGTTCAGCGTGTTGCGCAACAGCACCGACAGGAAGATGTCGAGCGCGACGATGCCGACGAAGCCGGCCGCGATCCATTCGATGGTGTCGATGATGCGGTCCATCCAGGAGCGCTTTGTGGTGTGTGGCCCGTCGTGTGCTGTCATGTGTTCGATCTCGGCTCCGGCGGCGGCTCTTCGCCTCTCCCCGCGTGCGGGCAGAGGCCGCATCGCATCGAAGATGCGATGCGGGTGAGGGGGACTCTGCGCGAGTCCGTCTGTCACCATCTTTGCGGAAGCGGCTCCTCACCCCAACCCTCTCCCCGCAAGGGCGGGGAGAGGGGGAGGAGAGACCGATCGCGCCGCGTCTACTCCGCCAGCGCGTTGTACTTCTTCAGCGACGCCTTGAGCTCCGCCAGCGCGGCATCGGGATCCGCGCCGGCCTTCTTGGCGCCTTCGCTCCAGGTCTTCACCAGCGGCTCGGCGGCCTTCTTCCAGGCGGCGGTCTGCTCGGCCGTCAGCTTGTAGACCTCGTGGCTGGATTCCGCCTTCACCTTGTCGATGCCGGCATCCTCGAACTTGCCCCAGTGCTCGCCGACCACGCCCGCCATCTCGATCGAGCAGTTCTTGTCGATCGCGGCCTTCTGCTTGTCGGACATCGCGTTGTACTTGTCCTTGTTGATCACGAACACGAAGGTCGTGGTGTAGAGCGGCGCGTCCATGTCGTACTTGGTCACCTTGTCGATGCCGAACAGCACCAGGGAACCCCAGGGGAAGGTGACGCCGTCGGCGACGCCGCGCTCGATGATGTCGCGCACCTCCGGTGCGGAGGACTGCACGTTGGTGCCGCCGAGCGAGGTCACGAAGTTCGCCATGGTGGCGTGCGCCGGGCGGATCTTCATGCCCTTCACGTCCTCGGGCATCACGATCTTCTTGGTCTTGGAATGGAAGGAGGAGGGCGAGTGGACGAAGGCGAGGCAGTATTTGACGTCCTTCATCTCCTTCTCGGCATATTTGCGATACCAGGCGTCGAGGCCCATCGAGCCGCCCTTGGCATCGGAGATCAGGAACGGCAGCTCGCCGGCGCCGATGATCGGGAAACGGCCGGGCTGGTAGCCGGGATTGACGTAGGTGACGTCGGCGATGCCGTCGCGCGCCATGTCGTAATGGTCGAACGCCTTGCCGAGCTGCTGGGCCGGAAACACCTTGCTCTTGATGGTGCCGCCGGAATCCTTCTCGACCGCAGCCGCCCAGTCCTCCAGCGATTTCTGCAGCGGATGCGAGGCCGGCACCCAGTGCGAGATCTTCAGGTCGAAGGTCTTGTCCTGCGCCAACGCAGGCGTCACGCTTGCTGCCAGCAGCAAAGCCAGACAGGCTTTCCTCATCACACGTCTCTCCCTCTTTTTGATGGCGGGCTTCGATGGCCCGCCTCATTAATTAACATGTTATCTAATTGGCCGGCGCGTTCAAGCCGGAACTGATACGCACCTTGTCGCGTCATCTATGTCGGCCATGTTGCATGGATTTGTCGCCGTGCCGCGACCCGCACTCCCCTTTTGCCCAACCGTTATATGGTATAATTATCCTGAGCGACTTGAAGCGACAAGCGGGCCGCAACGAAAGCCTACAGGATCGGGAGGATCAAGTATTGCGGACAAAAGTCGCAATCATCGGGGCCGGGCCGGCCGGATTGTTGCTTGGGCAATTGCTGCACGCTTACGGCATCGACAACGTCATTCTGGAGCGGCAGAGCCCGGACTATGTGCTTGGTCGCATCCGCGCTGGCCTGCTGGAGGAGGGAACCGTCGCGCTGCTCGACCGGATCGGCGCCGGTGCGAGGGCACATGCCGAAGGCCTCGTGCATGAAGGCATCGAGCTGGCTTTTTCCGGGCGCCGTCATCGCATCGACATGAAGGGTGCGACCAACAAGACGGTCATGATCTACGGCCAGACCGAGGTCACGCTCGACTTGATGAATGCACGGAAGGCCGCCGGTCTCGTCTCGGTCTATGAGGCCAAGGACGTGCAGCCGCATGATTTCGACGGCAGTCACCCGCGCGTAACCTATGTGAAAGACGGTATCGCCCAGGCGCTCGACTGCGATTTCATCGCCGGCTGCGACGGCTTTCACGGTATCAGCCGCGCCAGCGTCCCCGCCTCGGCAATCGAGGAGTTCGAGCGGGTCTATCCGTTCGGCTGGCTCGGCATTTTGTCGGAGACGCCGCCGGTCAGCCACGAGCTGATCTACTCCAACCATGCCCGCGGCTTTGCGCTCTGCACCATGCGCTCGACCAGGCGCAGCCGCTACTACGTGCAGTGTTCGCTCGACGACCATGTCGACCAATGGCCGGACGACCGCTTCTGGGACGAGCTGAAGCGCCGGCTCGACCAGGAAGCAGCCGACAGCCTCGTCACCGGTCCCTCGATCGAGAAGAGCATCGCGCCCTTGCGCAGCTTCGTCGCCGAGCCGATGCGCTTCGGCAGGATGTTCCTGTGCGGCGACGCCGCCCACATCGTGCCGCCGACCGGCGCCAAGGGCCTGAACCTCGCCGCCAGCGATGCGCATTATCTGTCGAGCGCCTTGCGCGAGTTCTACGACGAGAAATCCAGCGCCGGAATCGACGCCTATTCCGCCAAGGCACTGGCGCGGGTCTGGAAGGCCGTGCGCTTCTCCTGGTGGATGACCTCGATGCTGCACAAATTCCCCGACACCGGCAGCATCGGCGCGCGCATCCAGCTCGCCGAGCTCGACTACGTCACGCAGTCGCAGGCCGCGATGACGTCGCTGTCGGAGAACTATGTGGGACTGCCGTTCTAAGGACGGTGCTCCAGATCCTCCGTCATTGCGAGCGTAGCGAAGCAATCCAGAAATCTCTCCGCGGAGACTGTCTGGATTGCTTCGTCGCGAGAGCTCCTCGCAATGACGGCCGAGCCCGTTTCAAACGCTTCCGCAAATCCAGTTTAAAACTTTGTAATTGATGCGTTCGTCACGGCAGTCGCGTTCAATGCTCCCGACCTCAGCAACGCGAGACAGCCATGACCAGCACCGACATCCCCGCCGGCTTCGAGCCGCATTTCCGCAAAGCCCCGCTCACCGATCCCTGGGAGCCGCTCTACTCCAGGAAAACCGACAAGGGCGTCACCGTCGGATTGCGGCTGGCGATACCGCACACCAATGCGCGCGGGCTGATCCATGGCGGGCTGATTGCCGCGCTCGCCGATGCCGCCATGGGCTATAGCTGCGCCCAGGCGGCGGGATGGACGACGTCGCTGGTCACGATCTCCCTGTCTGTCGACTATGTCGGTGCCGCCGAGATCGGCCAGTGGCTCGCCGTGGAGGGCGAGGCGATCAAGACCGGCTCTACGATCTGCTTCGCACAATGCCTGGTGAGGGCCGACGACGCCGTGATCGCGCGGGCAAGCGGGACGTTCCGGGTGGTGCCGAAGAAGTAGGCTCTCTTGCGCCGGATGCTCCGCGGCGCGTCGCGTCCGGGACACGAGACCTACCTGAAGCTCCACTCCGCCGTCTCCACGATGAGATCGATGAACGCGCGCACCTTGGCGGAGAGCAGGCGCGAGGTCGGATAGACAATGTGGATCGGCAGTGCCGGCTGCTCATATTTTGCCAGCACGATCTTCAGCCGCCCGCGCTTCAGGCCCTCGGCGGCCTGATAGGCCAGCACCCGCGTCACGCCGCCGCCGGCCTCGGCGTATTGCAGGGCGGCATCGGCACTGTTGCTGGCAAAGCGCGGGTTCGGCGCCACTTCGATTTCGCGGCCGTCCTGCACGAAGCGCCAGGTGGTGGATGGGCCGAATGCGATGGTCTGATGCGCGAGCAATTCTTGCGGCGTCTTCGGCTCGCCGTGCCGCTTCAGATAGCCCGGCGTCGCGACCACGATCCGCCGCATCTCGCCGACCTGCCGCGCTACCAGCGAGGAATCGGCGAGGTGGCCGATCCGCACTGCAGCATCGACCGCGTCCTCGACGAGATTGACGAGGTTGTCCGACAGCCTCAGCTCGGCAGTGACTTCGGGATAGCGCTTGAGATAAGCCGTCATGATCGATCCGACATGCAGCCGGCCGAAGCCGACCGGCGCCGACACCACCAGCCGTCCGCTCGGCCGGTTGCGCTCCTCCCGCGCCGAGCCGTCGGCTTCCTCGACATCGGCGAGAATGCGCCGCGCGCGCTCCAGATAGCGCGTGCCGACGTCGGTCAGCGTCACCTGCCGCGTGGTTCGTTGCAGCAGCCGGGCGCCGAGATGCTCCTCCAGCCCCGCGATCAGCCGCGTTACGGCCGAGGGCGACAGTCGCAGCTTGCGCGCCGCCGGCGCGAAGCCGCGCAGATCGGCGACGGTGACGAACACGTGCATGGCTTCGAGGCGGTCCATGGCATTGTTGCATATATCGCAATGATGAAGTGTCAAGAGGCCGGATTGTTCTGACGGCGGAAAGGTCCACATTAGGCGGCGAAAGACGCAGCAATGCGCCGGAAATTCAGGAGTTATTCCGATGACGGCTCCTCACACCTACGCCAGCGACGTCGCCTTTTCGCCGGCGGTGAAGTCGATCCAGACCCGAAAGGGATCGCGCGAAGGCTATGCCCACGCCGAGCAACGGGGATGGCGCACCGAGGTCGACGAGAATCTCGCGGCGTTCCTGGCGGACGCCAACAGCTTCTATCTTGCAACGGCCTCGGCCGATGGCCAGCCCTATATCCAGCACCGCGGCGGCCCAAAGGGTTTCTTGAAGGTCCTGGACAAGCAGACGCTGGCCTTCACCGACTACGCCGGAAACCGGCAATACATCACTCAGGGAAATCTCTCGGAGAACCCCAAGGCCTACATCTTCGTGATGGACTACGCCCACCGCCGCCGGGTGAAGATCTGGGGCGAGGCGCGCGTGGTCGAGGACGACGAGGCGCTGACGACGTCGCTGATGCCAAAGGGTTACCGCGCCAGGCCGGAGCAGGTGATCCTGTTCAAGGTGGCCGCCTGGGACACCAACTGCCCGCAGCACATTCCGCAGAAATTCGACGCGGGCGATGTGGCCACGGCGCTGGCAGCGAGAGATGCGAGGATTGCGGAGCTGGAGGCAGAGGTCGCGGCGTTGAAGGGGGAGAAAGCGGGTTGAGCGTCTCATTGCCTCTCCCCGCTTGCGGGGAGAGGCGCGGGAATTTGCGCAGCAAATTCCGGGTGAGGGGGAGCCTCCGCAAATCGATCTCTTCGATCGAGTACCTGCTCTGTTCCCCGTCATTGCGAGCGCAGCGAAGCAATCCAGAGTCCCTCCGCGGAAAGATTCTGGATTGCTTCGCTGCGCTCGCAATGACGAGGAGGTGAGATCCTGGGTTCGGCTATCACCGTCTGCGCGGTAGCAGCCCATCACCCCAACCCTCTCCCCGCAAGCAGGGCGAGGGACAAGTCAGATTGCGTTCGCGCCTTCGTGCTGGAAGCCGAGATAGCTTGCCGCCACACGCTCGTTCGCAGCGATATCGCTCGCCTTGCCGCTGAGCACGAACTCGCCCAGCTCCATCACATAGGCCTGGTCCGCGATTTTCAGTGCGGCCTGCGCGTTCTGCTCGACCAGCAGCACGGAGACGCCGCTGGCGCGCAGCTCAGTGACGATACGGAAGATATCGGCGACGATGATCGGGGCGAGGCCGAGGCTCGGCTCGTCCAGCATCAACAGCTTCGGCTCGCCCATCAGCGCACGGCCCATCGCGAGCATCTGCTGCTCGCCGCCCGAGAGCGTGCCGGCGAGCTGCTTGCGGCGCTCCTTCAGCCGCGGGAACAGCGTGTAGACGCGCTCCATCGAGGCTTTCGCCTTGTTGCGCTCGATGCGGAAGGCTCCGAGCTGGAGATTGTCCTCGACATTCATTGTCACGAACAATTCGCGGTGCTCCGGCACGAGGCCAAGCCCCATCGCGACGCGGTCCTCGATGTCGAGCCGGGCCAGGTTCTGCCCCGCAAAGGCGACGCGGCCCTTCAGGGGCAGGATGCCCATGATCGCCGAGAGCAGCGTGGTCTTGCCGGCGCCGTTGGCGCCGACGATGGTGACGATCTGGTTCGCCCCGACCTCGAGCGAGACCGAGCGCACCGCCTCGACCTTGCCATAGGCGACATGGGCGTCGGTGACGGACAACAGCGCGCTCATGCCGCCACTCCGAGATAGGCCTTGATCACTTCGGGATTGGTCTTGATCGTCGCGGGCGTGCCCTCGGCGATCTTGGTGCCGAAATCGAGCACCACGATGCGGTCGGCGAGGTTCATGACGAAGCCCATGTCGTGCTCGACCAGCAGCACGCTCATGCCGCCGTCGCGCAAGTCGCGCAGCAGCTTTGCGAGCTGCTGCTTCTCCATGTGGCGCAGGCCGGCGGCCGGCTCGTCGAGCAGCAGCAGCATCGGGTCGACGCACAGCGCGCGCGCGATCTCGACGATGCGCTGCTGTCCGAGCGAAAGGCTGCCTGCGAGCTGGTGCATCTGCTCGGTAAGGCCGACGCGCTCGATCTGGCGGGCGGCCTCCGCAAGCAGCTTGGCCTCGTCGGCGCGGTCGAGCCGCAGCATCGAGGCGATCGGCCCGGCATGGCCGCGCAGATGCGCGCCGATCGCGACATTCTCCAGCACGGTCATGTCGGGAACCAGCTTCACGTGCTGGAACGTGCGCGAGATGCCGAGCTTGACGATCTCTTGCGGCGGCGCCTTGTCGACTTTTCTGCCCAGCACCGAGATCGAGCCCGAGGTCGCCGACAACACGCCGGTGATCAGGTTGAAGGTCGTGCTCTTGCCGGCGCCGTTCGGGCCGATCAAAGCGACGATCTCGCGGGCCTGGACGTCGAAGGAGACGTTGTTGACCGCGACCACGCCGCCGAACTGTTTTCGCGCCTTCTCGACCTGGAGCAGGATGCTGGACTGGCCGGGCGAGCGAGGACGCTGCTCCAGCTTCAGCGAGGTGTCGGGCTTCCTGCCACCCGTCCGTTCCGGCAGGAACGACATCAGCCAGGGCCAGAGGCCGCCGGGCGCAAGCTGCAGCAGTGCCACCAGCATGATGCCGAACACGATGGTCTCGACCTGGCCGGAGCCGGGCAGGATCAGCGGCAGATAGCTCTGCAGCACCTCTTTCAGAACCACGACGATGGCCGCGCCGAGAACGCCGCCCCAGACATAACCGGCGCCGCCGACCACGGCGATGAAGAGATATTCGATGCCGGCCTGGGCGCCGAACGGCGTCGGGTTCACCGCGCGCTGGAGATGGGCGTAGAGCCATCCCGAGAGGCCGGCGAGCACGGCGGCATGGATGAACACCAGGAGCTTGGCGCGCGGCGTGTGCACGCCGAAGGCTTCCGCCGCGACATGGCCGCGCCGGAGCGCGCGGATGGCGCGGCCGGTGCGGGAATCCAACAGGTTCATCGTCAGCAGCGCCGAGATGATCACGGCGACCCAGATCGCGTAATAGATCGAGCCGGGCGAGAGCATCTTGAACGATCCGACCGACAGCGGCGGGATCGCCGAGATGCCGTCGTTACGGCCCAAGAACTCCAGCTTGCTGAACAGGTAGAACAGCCCCAGGCCCCAGGCGAGCGTGCCGAGCGGCAGGTAGTGCCCGGAGAGGCGGACGGTGATCAGGCCGAGCAGCACCGCCAGCGATCCGCTGACCACCAGCGACAGCGGCAGCGTCAGCCAGGGCGACAGTCCATAGGACGTCGTCAGCACGGCCGTGGTGTAGGCACCGAAGCCGACGAAGGCGGCTTGTCCAAACGAGGTCAGGCCGCCGACGCCGGTCAGCAGCACGAGGCCCATCGCGACGAGGGCCGCGAGGCCGATATTGTCGAGCAGCACGATCCAGAACGGGGGCATGCCCGGGAGATGCGGGATCGCCGCCATGACAAGCGCAAAGACGATGATGGGAAGCCGGCTCTGCATCGCGCTCAGTCCTTCTCTTCCTCGACCGCGGGCGCGGCGAGCGAGCGCAGCAACAGCACGGGGATCAGCAGCATGAAGACGATCACCTCTTTGTAGTTCGAGGCATAGAAGGACGAGAACGCCTCGACGATGCCGACCACCAGCGCCGCAACGGCGGTCAGGGGATAGCTGACGAGGCCGCCGATGATCGCGGCAACAAAGCCCTTCAGACCGATCAGGAAGCCGCTATCGTAGTAGAGCGTCGTGATCGGCACGATCATGATGCCCGAGAGCGCGCCGATGACCGAGGCCAGAAGGAAGGCGATCTGCCCCGACAGCGTGGTGCGGATGCCCGCCAAGCGCGCGCCGAGCCTGTTCACGGCGGTCGCCCGCAGCGCCTTTCCGTAGAGCGTCAGCCCGAAGAACAGCCAGAGCCCGACGATGAAGGCGATGGTAATGGCATAGACCGTGATGCTCTGGCCGGTGAAGCGCAGCGCGCCGGCGGTGAAGGCGCCGGACAGCACGGCGGGTCCGCGCTGGCCTTCGGCGCCGAAGAACAGCAGGCCGAGGCCTTGCAGCGCGAGATGGACGCCGACCGAGGCGATCAGCAGCACCAGCACCGAGGTGTGCGCCAGCGGCTGGAACGCGATGCGGTAGAGATAGAGGCCGATCATCGCGACGATCACCAGCGACAGCGCGATGCAGACTGCGACCGGCGGCTTCTGCGCGGCGAAGTAAATCGTCAGCGCCAGCACGATGGCCGGCAGCACGACATTGGTGATGAGGCTGCGCACGACCAGCCGCCCATGCAGTGCCTTGCGCGCCACGAACAGGTCGAAGGCGAAGGCGCCGATGCCCAGCGCCAGCGCGAGCTTGGCCGTTCCCGGCATCTGGCCCGCGGCCAGCGAGGCATAGGTCAGCGCACCGTAGGTGACGAACTCGCCCTGGGGAATGAGGATGACGCGGGTGACGGCGAACACCAGCACCAGTGCCAGCCCGAGCAGCGCGTAGATCGCGCCATTGGTGATGCCGTCCTGCAGCAGGAACAGCATGATGGTGGTATTCAAGACCGGACGCTCCCCCTCAAGAATACGAACCGGTCCTTCCGATTGCGGTGGACGGTCCGCTCACAGCCATTGAAAAACGCATGCGATATTTGATATGGTCCATAACAATTATCAAATATAACATCAAGGGCGGGGAACGACCCGCCCCGAATTTAGCGGGATTACGAGCACGAGGCGATGACCGTTTCCAAAGCCGCGGAAAAGTCCTCCGAAAAGCCGGCCGACCCGGCCAAGGATCCGGCCAAGGGCCGCAAGGACGCTACTGAAGTGCAAGCTCAGGGATCTGGCGAAGCCCTCCAGCTCGGCGAGCTCTCGGAACAGCTCGGCTATGTCTTGAAGCGGGCGCAGCTGAAAGTGTTCGAGAACTTCTTGCGCTGCATGGCCTCGCTCCAGCTCACCCCGGCGCAGTTCTCGGTGCTGCTGCTGGTCGAGAAGAATCCCGGCCGTAACCAGACCGAGATCGCTTCGACGCTCGGCATCCTCAGGCCGAATTTCGTGGCGATGCTCGACAATCTCGAGAGCCGCGACCTTTGCGCCCGGATCCGCTCCACCAATG
>RXJC01000020.1 GCA_003963435.1 Bradyrhizobiaceae bacterium
TGGAGAGGCCGTACTTCTCGGCCATCATCTCGGCGCCGGTGAACTGGCTGAACACGATGTTCGGATACTTCTTTTCGATGCCCGGGCTCTTGTAATTGCCGAAACCGTTCTTGGCGGGAAGCTGCGAGGACAGCCCCATCGGCACGCGCGTCATCGATTCCACACCGGCGGCGATCACGACGTCCATCGCGCCCGACATCACGGCTTGGGCGGCGAAGTGCAGCGCCTGCTGCGAGGAGCCGCATTGGCGGTCGATCGAGGTGCCCGGCACGCTCTCCGGCAGCTTCGAGGCCATGATCGCGTTGCGCGCGACGTTGTTCGACTGCTCGCCGACCTGCATCACGCAGCCCATGATCACGTCCTCGACCAGCGCGGGATCGACCTTGGTGCGATCGACCAGCTCGTCCAGCACCTTCGCGGCGAGATCGGCCGGATGCCAGCCGGCGAGGCGGCCCCCCTTGCGCCCGCCGGCGGTACGCGCGGCGGCGACGATGTAAGCCTCGGCCATGTCGGTTTCTCCCTGAATTCTTGATTGGGTTGGGTGTCGGGGACGGATTTAAGGGACGGGAGATCGTTTAGTCAATCGATCAATTAACTCTTGTGATGAGGCGCTGCTTGGGCTTATCTGCGCCCCGCTCCGAGCGACGAACAGGGATCTTCCGTGGCTACCAGCGTACCGAACAGGCTCCCCAGCGGAAAAAATTCCACGGCGGAGAAATTGCTCGTGGCCGCGAGCGAGCTGATGATCGAACGCTCCTCGATCGAGATCTCACTGTCCGACATCGCGCAGAAGTCGGGGGCCAACGCCGCGCTGGTCAAATACCATTTCGGCAACAAGGACGGCCTCTTGCTGGCGCTGCTCGCGCGCGACGCTGCGACCGAGATGTCCAACCTCGAATATCTGCTGGCGCAGCCGATCACCTCGACGGCGAAGCTGAAGCTGCACATCGCCGGCATCATCCGCGCCTATCACCGGTTCCCCTATATGAACCGGCTGATCCACTATCTGCTGCACGAAACCAGCGCCGGCTCCGCCGACGAGGTCTCGAAGTTCTTCGTCGCGCCGCTGCTGGATTTCCATCGCCGCCTGCTCGCCGAGGGCGTCAGCCGAAACGAATTCCGCCCGACCGATCCGGTGCTGTTCTACACCAGCCTGATCGGCGCCTGCGATCACCTGTTCTTCGGCCGGCACGCGATGTCCCGCGCGACCGGCGTCGGTCCGGTCACCGACGACGTCTGCCGGCAATACATCAAGCACATGGAAACGCTGATATGCGGCGGCATCCTCACGCAAGCCGGGGAAGCTGCCGCTGCCGGATAGTCCGGCCAATACTTCGCAAGTCCAGAGAAGAAACGCCCAAGGAAAGGTAGCCTGTCATGGAATTGAAAGATGTAGCCGTTCTCATCACCGGCGGTGGTTCGGGTCTCGGTGAGGCGACCGCCCGCGCCATGGCGGCCAAGGGTGCCAAGATCGGCGTGATCGACCAGAACAAGGAAAACGCCGAGAAGGTCGCTGCCGAAGTGAAGGGTGTTGCGCTTCATGCCGACGTCACCAGCGAGGAGCAGATCAAGGCTGCGATCGCCAAGGCGGAAGCCGCGCACGGCGTTGCGCGCGTGCTGATGAACTGCGCCGGCATCGGCGGTTCGCAGCGCATCGTCGGCCGCGACGGCGTCTATCCGCTGGAAAAGTTCGCGCGCATCATCAACGTCAATCTGATCGGCACCTTCAACTGCCTGCGCCTGTTCGCCGAGCGGCTCGTCACCATTGAGCCGGTCGGCGAGGAGCGCGGCGTCATCATCAACACGGCGTCGGTCGCGGCTTACGAGGGCCAGATCGGCCAGATCGCCTATTCGGCCTCGAAGGGCGGCGTCGTCGGCCTGACCCTGCCGGCCGCGCGCGACCTCGCCAGCCAGAAGATCCGCGTCAACACCATCGCGCCCGGCCTGTTCTTCACGCCGCTGCTGATGGGCCTGAACGAGGAGGCCCGCAAGAGCCTGGGCGCCCAGGTGCCGCATCCCTCGCGCCTCGGCGATGCCAAGGAGTACGGCGCGCTCGCGGTCCACATCGTCGAGAACCCGATGCTCAACGGCGAGACCATCCGTCTCGACGGCGCCATTCGTATGGCGCCGCGGTAGCTTCTTCCTTCTCCCCTTGTGGGAGAAGGTGGCGCGCGCTTGCGCGCCGGATGAGGGGTTCTCTCCGCGATCTCATGTGTGGAGGCAGACCCCTCACCCAAGCGAGTTCTTGGCTAGCGATGTGCATGCCCTCTCCCACAAGGGGAGAGGGCGCAGCAATTGACACCGCGCAATTCCGCAGTACGCAGGAACGCCACCCATGTCCCAACCGCTGCTGATCGAGCATGACGACGGCGTCGACCGGGTGACGCTCAACCGGCCCGAGCACCTCAATGCGCTCGATCCGGCGTTGATCGACGCACTCAACGTCTATTTCCAAGGCCTGCAGCGCAACCGCGACACGCGTGTCGTCGTGCTGAAGGGCGCCGGCAAGAATTTTTGCGCCGGCCTCGATCTCAAGGCGGCGATGGCCCGTCGCGCAGGGCAGCAGGAGCCGCCGGGGGTCACGGAGTCGCTGGATTCGCAGCGGCGCATCGCCGACATCGTCATGCTGATGCGGCGTTGCCCGCAGCCGATCCTGTCGCTGGTGCAGGGCGCTGCCGCCGGCGGCGGTTTTGCACTGGTGCTGGCTTCCGACATCCGCATCGCCACGCGATCGGCGCGGATGAATTGCGCCTTCATCAAGCTCGGCCTTGGCGGCTGCGACATTGGCACCAGCTATTTCCTGCCGCGCCTCGTCGGCGTCTCCGTCGCGTCCGAATTGATCCTCACCGGACGCTTCATCGCCGCCGAGCGCGCGCTTGCGGTCGGGCTCGTCTCCGAGGTCGTGGACGAGGACAAGCTCGACGAAGCGGCCGAGCCCTATGTCGACGCAATGATGACCGCCTCGCCGGTGGGCCTGCGTCTATCCAAGGAATGCCTCAACATCAGCGTCGATGCGGGATCGCTGGAAGCCGCGATCGCGATGGAGGATCGCAACCAGGTCCTGTGCAGCCGCTCCGAGGAATTTTCGGAAGGCATCAGGGCCTTCCTTGAGAAGCGAAAGCCTGTCTATATCAAGCGCTGAACGAGAACGATCCGCAAAGGGCACGAAATTCCGGGAGACGCAAAATGAGTGGAAGCGCGGCGGCCGTGATGACGAAGCCCGCCTTTCGCAAGGTCGAATGGCTCAAGCGCGACATCGACGTCGAGCGCCGCAATGACGGCACGGTCGTACTGAGGTCGCGCATTCCGCTGCAGACCTACGAGAAGCACATTCCGGCATCGTTGGCGAAATGGGCGAGGGAAGCGCCCGAGCGCACCTGGCTGGCGCAGCGCGGTGGTCCGAACCGCGAATGGCGCAAGGTCTCCTATGCCGAAGCCAAGCGCACCGTGGATGCGCTGACGCAAGGTCTACTCAATCTGGGGCTCGATGGCCGGCCCGTTGCGATCCTTTCCGGCAATTCGATCGAGCATGCGCTGATGACGCAGGCGGCGATGCAGGCTCGCTCGCCCGCGGCGCCGGTGTCGCCGGCGTATTCGCTGATGAGC
>RXJC01000540.1:0-3594 GCA_003963435.1 Bradyrhizobiaceae bacterium
GGCCGGCATCGCTCAACGCTTTGGCGACGCCCTGGGTGCCCGCGCCGACGTTATAAAGGCCGACGATGTCGGCATGCCTGCCGAGCAGCCGCGCCAGCACCTGCTCGGAACGATCGTCCTCGTCGCGCCCTTCCAGCACCGGCAGCACGCCGAGACCGGGGAATTCCGACGCCATCACCTGGTTGAAGCCGAAGATGCGCTCGGCGTGGTCGCGCAGGCCCTGCGAGCCCGCGACGATCGCGACCTTGCCCGACCTCTGGCCGACCAGCCGCCCGACCAGCGCGCCGGCGGTGCGCCCCGCAGCAATGTTGTCGATGCCGACATAATGGTGGCGGCGCGACGACGGCACGTCCGACACCAGCGTCACCACCTTGGTGCCGGCGTCGACGAGATCGTTGATGGCGGCACGGACGCTCGGATGATCGAGCGCCACCACGGCGACGCCGTCGTAATCGCCGGACAGCGCCTCCAGCGAGCCTGCCAGCACCGACGGGTCGAACACGTCGGTTGTAACAGTCTCCACGCTGAGGCGGCGGGCCGAGAGCCAGCCCGACATCTCGCCGAGATAGGCCTCGATCTGCTGCATGAACGGATTCGGTCCCGCCGGCATCACGAAAGCGAAACGGCGGGCGCGGCCGCGGGCGAGCTCCGCGGCGGCCACATGCGGCTGGAACGAATTGCGCTCGATCGCTTCCCGGACGCGCCGCACCGTATCGGGTCGCACGCCCGGCCGGTTGTGCAGGACGCGGTCCACGGTCGCCAGACTGACGCCCGCCTCGCGGGCGATGTCCTTCAGCGTCAGCGCTGTCGCGGTGAGGGTCTCGGCCATGGCTGAAGGCTAGCAGAGGTGTTTTGAGGTACGCAACTCATTTTGAGGGACGGACCTCTCTTTCGATCCCCGCAGCCAATGTGCGCCACCTCACGCACGAGATCGGCACTCCGTCGAACGCAGGACGCGCGAGGTCACACGCGTCCCTAACGTTCCATCTTATTGACCGCCCAACGCAGGCCTGCGTTGGGCCAGACGAGAGAGAATCGGATGAAATGGTTGTTTGATATTTCCGAGCAATACCGGTCGCAGCTGCGTGAGGGCCCGTTCTTCAGGGAGGTCGCCAATGCGTCCCTGCCTGGGGATCTGGACTGGGTGCATCAGCTCGTCCACCAGTCGCGCGAATTCACGCAGGCGCTGTGTCTGCGGTCCTCACTGTGCCAGGACAAGCGTTATCAGCCCATCTTCGCCGAGCACGCCATGGAGGAGGCTGACCATCCCGATCAGCTCATCGCCTGGATGACCGAGCACGGCTTCCTGCACGACACCGAGCCCGGCCACGTTCCGCCGACGATGGAAACGCTGAACACGATCTCATATTGCTGGCGCAGCGCGATGCGCGATCCCCATGACGTGCAGGTGATTGCCCTGAACCTGCTCAGCGAAGGGGTCGCGCTCGACTTCTATTCCACGGTGATCCCCGTGCTGGACAGGCTCGAGATTCTGAGCGGGCGCTATTGGAAGATCCATACCGCCGTCGATGCCCACCATCTGACCATGGGCCTCGATATTTGCGGCGACGTCACCAGGGACTCGGACAAGGGCCGGCTGTACCAGCGTGTGCTGTGGCAGTCCGCGACGCTGTATCACCAGATGCTGAGCTCTTGGGTCGGCGAGCGGGTGCAGCCGCTGCCGCAATTGGCCTGAGCCTTGGCGCGACCGGAGCTGCCGGGCAATGGTGCCGCTCAGCGGCTCAGGTCGCACGTCAGGAACAGGCTGTTGGGGTCCTCGGCATAACCCTCGAACGGGCCGCAGGGCACGAAGCCGTGCGCCTGGTAGAGCGCATGCGCCGGCTTGAAATAGTCCCACGAGCCGGTCTCGAGGCTGAGCCGCCTCAAGCCGCGCGCGCGGGCCTCGGTGATGATATGGCGGAGCATCTGGCCGCCAAAACCGCGCCGCCGCGTGGTCTGAAGCGTGTGCATCGACTTCACCTCGCCATGATCGGCCGACAGCGTCTTCAGCGCGCCGGTGGCAACGAGCAGCTCGCCGTCCCATCCGGTCCAGAACGCGATGTCGCTGGCGCGAAGGCCCGCCAGATCGAGCGCATGCGCGCTGCCCGGCGCGGTCTGCGCCCTCGCCGCCGTGACGTGGTGATCGAGTAGCGCGACGACGCGCGGATCGAAGGTGTCGCCGGTGCGGATCTGCATGGTCAGGGCCTCACGTCGCTTGCAAGGAGCTTCTGCAGGAAGACGAGGTCGAGCCAGCGGCCGAACTTGCAGCCGACCTCAGGCATACGGGCGACCTGGGCGAAGCCGAGCGAGGCGTGCAAGCCGATTGAGGCGGCATTGGTGCTGTCGATGCCGGCGATCATCGCGTGCTTGTTCATGGCGGTGGCGCGCTCGATCAGCGCCGCGACGAGACTGCGCCCGATGCCTGCCCTGTGATGGCGTTCGTCGACATAGACCGAGCTCTCCACGGTGTGGCGATAGCCGGGAAACGGACGGAAATCGCCGAACGAGGCGAAGCCGACGACGTCCCTGCCCTTCATCGCGACCAGCACGGGATAGCCGGCCTGCTGCCGCGCGAGAATCCATTGACGCCGCGAGTCCAGGTCGGACGGCCCGTCGGTCCAGACCGCCGTGGTGTTGAGCGCGGCGTAGTTGTAAATGGTGAGGATATCGGCCGCATCCTCCAGCGTGGCGTCCCGCACGATCAGCGACATCACATCTTCCCGTATGAAGCACCGCGCCGCGTGATGATGACGTAGCGCGCGTCCTGTTTGGTTTCGTTCTCGAAGATCACGGCGCGCATCACATCGAAATCCAGGCAGTCGCCCTCGCGCAGGCGCACGGTCTTGGCGTCGATATGGACGCAGACCGCCCCCTCCAGCATCAGCAGTTGCTGGGTGAAGGCGTTGCGGCCCCAGGGGCTGTACGGCACCCGCGCGCCGGCCGGCAGCTCGACGACGATGATCTCGATGCCGCTGGCCGCATCGGGCGGCGAGGCGTGGCGCCGGCGATAGCCGCTATCGGGATCGCGCCAGTGCGGCTGGTCGGCAAGCCGCATCAGCCGCTCCGGCGGTTTCTCGGCGAGCGCAACCACGTCGCTGAGCGATACGTCGAGCGCGGCGCAAAGCCTGCCGAGCAGCGACGCCGTGGCGCTGCTCTGCGCCCGCTCGACCCGCCCGATCATGGCCCGGCTGACGCCGGAGCGGCCAGCGAGCTCGTTCAGTGTCATGCCCGCTTGCGTCCGCAGCGTCTTCAGGCGGCGACCGATCGCGCGGTCGAGTTTCTGCTGGTCCATGGGTTCTCATCCGAACATCGCCCGGCGCAGGGACCGCATCCACCGGGCGAGGAGGAGACTAGTGCGGGCGAGGCGGGCGTGCCGGGAGCGAGAGGCTAATATATGAGAATCTTTGCGCGGGGCGTGAGCATCTCACAGCCTGGGTCGAATCGAGCGCATCGGGGAAAAGCTTGGAGCGGGCGAAGGGAATCGAACCCTCGTATGCAGCTTGGGAAGCTGCCGTTCTACCATTGAACTACGCCCGCTTATGCGCGGCTCCGCGCGCCTCCTGATTAGCCGAGACGGCGCCTCCCGCCAAGCGG
>RXJC01000540.1:3644-7688 GCA_003963435.1 Bradyrhizobiaceae bacterium
GCCAAGCGGTTTGGCGCACCCGGCCGGACGGATGTTAACGTCCTGGTAAGATTCCAGATGCGCCGAATTGTGACGGTGTTATGATGTCTTGTCTGGGGCGAAACGTGCACTGAGTGGGGCGTGTGCATGGTGGGGCGCGGCTATTCGGTATTCGACACGGCCATCGGCCGTTGCGGCATCATCTGGAGCGCGACCGGCGTCGTCGCCGTGCAATTGCCGGAGGCACGGGAGATCGACACCCGCCGCCGCATTTTCCAGGCCCATCCCGAGGCGCGCGAGCAGCGGCCGTCCGAGAACGCTGAGCTCGCGATCGAGGGCATCGTCGGCCTGCTGCAAGGCGGCGACCCCGATTTCTCCGAGGTCAGCCTCGATGCCGGCGGCGTGACCGGTTTCAACCGGCGCGTCTACGAATTCGCCTGCTCCATACCGCGCGGGGAGACGCGCACCTATCACGAGGTCGCCAGGGCGCTGGGCGCCTCCGGGGCCGCCCATTCGGTGGCGCAGGCGATCGCCAGGAATCCGTACATGCTGATCGTGCCCTGCCACCGGGTGCTGGAGGCCGGCAATTACGCCGACCGGCTCTCGCCCTATGGCGGGGTGATCTCGAAGCGGCGGCTGCTCGCGCTGGAGGGCGCCCATCCCGTCGCCAGCAAGACGCTGTTCGAGGTGCTGCTGCCCGTTGCCGCGTCGAGGCCGCTCACCTAAGGCGCGATCTCGATCGCACCCGAGCTTTGATTTTTGGGCATGATCTTGTCGGACAACCGCTACACACTTGCCCGGATCAAGCCTAGATAAGGCGGCATGGACGCAACCACGCTGCTGACGTCACAATCGATCACGGTCTGCGAGTTCCGCTGCGATGCCGGACCGGACGACGAGCCGTTCGCCGAATGCCGCACCGGGCATTCCATCGCCTATGTCCGCTCGGGCAGCTTTGGCTGCCATTGCCGCGCAGGCTTCTTCGAGCTGGTGGCAGGCTCGATGCTGGTCGGTGCGCCCGGCGAGGAATACACCTGCACGCATGAGCATGTCAGCGGCGACGTCTGCCTGGGGTTCTTCCTCAGCGAGGAGATGGTCGATGCCCTCGGCGGGCAGCGCGAGATCTGGCGGGTCGGCGCCACGCCGCCGCTGCCCGAATTGATGGTGCTGGGCGAGCTCGCCCAGACGGCAGCAGATGGCAACAGCGACATCGGCCTCGACGAGGTCGGCCAGATCCTGGCCGGCCGTTTTGTCGACGTTGTCTCGGGCAAGCCGCGCAAGCCGGCCACGCCCAATGCGCGCGACCGCCGCCGCGCGGTGGAGGCCGCGCTGTGGATCGACGACAATTCGCATGACGAGGTCGATCTCGAACAGGCGGCAAGGCAAGCGGGCCTCAGCCCGTTCCACTTTCTGCGGCTGTTCTCCAGCGTGCTCGGCGTCACCCCGCATCAATATCTCGTGCGCTCCCGGCTGCGGCACGCCGCACGGCTGCTCGCGGACGACGACATCGCGGTCACCGACATCGCCTATGACGTCGGCTTCGGCGATCTCTCCAATTTCGTCCGCACCTTCCACCGTGCCGCCGGCGTATCGCCGACCAAATTCCGCCAGGCCTCGCGCGGGGAGCGCGGCATCTTCGCCGAACGGCTCGTCCTCAACTGAGACAGGTTGGCCGGTATCGCGGGTAATAGTCTGTTGACCAGACGGACGCGTCGCTCTGGGCTTGCGGCATGCCGCACGATATTACAACCCAAGAGCGAATCACTGCTCTTCAGTGCGGCGAGCCAGCGGATGAACAGTGCCCCGAATGACGTGATTGCGGCCACCGCGGTCGCGCTTGCCGTCGGCCTCGCCTTCATCGCCGGTTGTGCCGTCTATTACGGCCGCCAGATCACCTCGCGCAGAATTCCGATGCAGTGGGGCGTTGACGGTCAGCCGGCCTGGTTCGCCCCGCGCCTCGTCGGGCTCTGGTTCAGCTTCGGCGTCACGGCGGCCCTCTCCGCGTTCCTGCTCGCCCTCGCGCTGCATGACCCGCAAAAGGTGACAGCCCTCATCGTCGCGACGGTCAGTCTGATCGGAACGAACATGTGGGTTCAGGTCTATCACCTGAAACGGGTTATCAGATGGCAGCGGGAGACACCGGCGAGCTAGCCTCGTGCCAAGCGCAAGATTCTCCAAGAGCCGCCCGCCTCTCCCCGACTAGCCTCGTCTCCGGCGCGCGCCATTGTCGGCGCGCTTTGCACATGGAGACGAACATGTACGACCACATCGGGCTTCGCGTCGCCGACCTCGAGGCCGCGACCCGCTTCTACACCGCGGCACTGGCGCCGCTCGGCTACGTGCTGTGCTCCAGCGGCGACGGCTATGCCGGCTTCGGGCCGAAGGACGCGCCGGCGCTGTGGCTGCATCTGAACAAGGACCGCAAGGCCGACGGCGCACATATCGCGTTTCGTGCCGGGAGCCATGACGCAGTCAAGGCGTTCCACAGCGAAGGTCTGAAAAGCGGCGGCCGCGACAATGGCGGTGCCGGCCCGCGCAAGGACTACAGCCCGACCTATTACGCGGCATTCCTGATCGATCCCGACGGCAACAATGTTGAGGCGGTGTGCGCGTGACGCGCTCACCGCTCGGGTCGTCATTTCCAGCGAAGCGAAGCAATCCAGGAATGTCTCCGCGGAGAAGGTCTGGATTGCTTCGTCGCTTCGCTCCTCGCAATGACGGAGTTCTCGGCCGACATCCGACATCATCAAGGACAACCTTCATGGCCTCCATTCAAAACGACATCCGCCTCGACGCTCCCGCCCACGCCGTCTGGGATGCGGTGCGCGATTTCGGCGCGCTGCATCAACGGCTGGTGCCGGGCTTCGTCACCGCCTGCACGCGCGACGGCGACGCGCGCATCGTCACCTTCGCCAACGGGTCGGTGGCGCGCGAAGTGCTGGTCGATTGCGACGAGGCCCGGCGGCGTCTCGTCTATGCCATCAGCAACGAGCGGCTGAGGCATTACAGCGCCTCGGTGCAGGTGATCGCCGAGGACGAGCGGAAGTGCCGCCTGGTGTGGATCATCGACTTGCTGCCGAACGAGCTTGCGCCTTACGTCCAGGGACAGACGAAGGAGGCCGTGGCCGCGATGCACCGGGCGTTTCCGCCCGCCACCTGATCCTCCTCTGTGAGTTTTCGCACAGAACTCCGCCCTCACCGTCCGCAATCATGCCCGCGTGCGCCCGGTTGGCTCCGCTCTCCCGGCGGCGCTGCGCACGCGAGGAGCATGCCATGAGAGGTGCGGACAAGGTGATCTGCCAGGCAGCGGCCGTGCTGCTGCTGTTTTCCGTCGCAAGCTCGCCCGCGAAGGCGCAGCTCTTCGGTGGTGGAGGTGCCGGCGGCGAGGATATGATGACCCAGATGGCGCCGATGCTGGAGATGATGAAGGCAAAGATGGGCAAACGCCGCTTCGCCATGATGATGCAGACCATGGGGCCGATGATGAGCCGGATGATGGAGAATGGCGGCGGCCTTGGCGGCCTCTCCGCCGGCAATATCGGCGGCGGTTTCGGCGCGCCGAACTACGGCGGCTATTCCCCGATGGGCAGCGGCACCATGCCGGCCGGCTTCGGCGGCGGCGACATCATGGGCATGCTCGGCGGCACCGGAGGCGGTGAGATGATGGCGATGATCCCGCAGTTGATGCGGCTCGCGAATGTCGGCGGCAGCAGCGGTCATCGCCGCCACAGGCATCGCTAGTCGCCGACGCCTGATAGCACCGGCCTGATCGCGCCCTTGCTTGCGCGCGGTCCCCAACGCGTCAGCAGGACGCTGGAGGACGACAGCAGGCCGAGCAGGACCATCGAGCTCGCAGCCAGCCAGAAAAAGCTCTGCGCGGTGGCCTCGTGCGTCGACAGCCACCAGCCGGCGGCCGAGATGTAGACCAGTCGCGCCGTCTGCGCCAGCACCGGGCCGATCACCTTGGCCGCGCCCTGCGAGGAGAAATACATCACCGTGGCGATGCCGAAAAAGGCATAGAACGGCCCGACCGTCGAAAGATATTGATGGCTCGCCGCGCGCACG
>RXJC01000574.1 GCA_003963435.1 Bradyrhizobiaceae bacterium
GGTAGACCACCTGCATGTTGTCTTCCGCGCACATCTGCAGGTAACGCTCGAGGCGCGCCGAGGAGTGCTCCGGTCCCTGGCCCTCATAGCCGTGCGGCAAGAGGCAGACGAGGCCGGACATGCGCAGCCATTTGCGCTCGCCCGATGAGATGAACTGGTCGAACACGACCTGCGCGCCGTTGGCGAAGTCGCCGAACTGGGCTTCCCACAGGGTCAGCGTGTTCGGCTCGGCAAGCGAATAGCCGTATTCGAAGCCGAGCACGGCCTCTTCCGACAGCAGCGAGTTGATGACCTCGTAATGGCCCTGCTCGTTGCCGAGATGGTTGAACGGCGTGTAGCGGCTCTCGTCCTCCTGGTCGATCAGGACCGAGTGGCGCTGCGAGAAGGTGCCGCGCTCGGAATCCTGTCCGGACAGACGGACATGGTGGTTTTCCTGCAGCAGCGTGCAGAACGCCAGCGCTTCGCCGGTCGCCCAGTCGATGCCGGCACCGGTGTCGATCGCCTTGGCGCGGTTGTCGAGGAAGCGCTGGATGGTACGGTGGACACGAAAACCGTCCGGCACCTTGGTGATCTTGCGGCCGATGTCCTTCAGAACAGGCAGATCGACGCCGGTGACGCCGCGGCGGGCGTCCTCTTCCTGATCGGCGATCTTGAAGCCGGACCACTTGCCGTCAAGCCAGTCGGCCTTGTTCGGCTTGTAGGAGGTGCCGGCCTCGAACTCGGCGTCGAGCCGGGCGCGCCAGTCGGCCCTGAGCTTGTCGACCTCGCCCTCGGTGACGACGCCTTCGGCGATCAGGCGCTTGGAGTAGAGCGTCAGCGTCGACGGATGGGCCGCGATCCGCTTGTACATCACCGGCTGGGTGAAAGCCGGCTCGTCACCCTCGTTGTGGCCGTAGCGGCGATAGCACCACATGTCGATGACGACGGGCTTGTGGAACTTCTGCCGGAATTCGGTCGCGACCTTGGCCGCGAACACCACGGCTTCCGGATCGTCGCCGTTGACGTGGAAGATCGGCGCGTCGATCATCTTCGCCACGTCCGACGGGTAAGGCGAAGAACGCGAATAACGCGGATAAGTGGTGAAGCCGATCTGGTTGTTGACGATGAAGTGCACGGAGCCGCCGGTGCGGTAGCCCTTCAGGTCGGACAGGCCGAAGCATTCCGCGACCACGCCCTGGCCGGCGAACGCGGCGTCGCCGTGCATCAGCAGCGGCATCACGGAGATGCGCATGTCCGGGGGATCGCCGTGCTGGTCCTGCTTGGCGCGCACCTTGCCGAGCACGACGGGATCGACGATCTCGAGATGCGAGGGATTGGCGGTCAGCGACAGATGGATGCGGTTGCCGTCGAACTCGCGGTCCGAGGAGGCGCCGAGGTGATACTTGACGTCGCCGGAGCCTTCGACCGCGTCGGGATTGGCCGAGCCGCCCTTGAACTCGTGGAACAGCGCACGGTGCGCCTTGCCCATCACCTGCGTCAGCACGTTGAGGCGGCCGCGATGCGGCATGCCCAGCACGATCTCCTTCACGCCGAGATTGCCGCCGCGCTTGATGATCTGCTCGAGCGCGGGGATCAGGGATTCGCCGCCGTCGAGACCGAAGCGCTTGGTGCCGGTGAACTTGGTGTCGCAGAACTTTTCGAAGCCCTCGGCTTCGATGAGCTTCTGCAGGATGGCGCGGCGGCCTTCGCGGGTGAACGAGATCTCCTTATCGGGTCCCTCGATGCGCTCCTGGATCCAGGCCTTCTGCGCCGCGTTGCTGATGTGCATGAACTCGACGCCGAGCGTCTGGCAGTAGGTGCGCTCGCAGATCGCGGTGATCTCGCGAAGGGTGCCGTATTCGAGGCCGAGCACGTGATCGAGGAAGATCTTGCGGTCGAAATCGGCTTCGCTGAAGCCGTAGGTGCGCGGGTCGAGCTCTTCGCGATTGCGCTGGGCTTCGATGCCGAGCGGATCGAGCTTGGCGTGGAAGTGGCCGCGCATGCGGTAGGAGCGGATCAGCATCAAGGCGCGGACGGAGTCGCGCGTCGCCTGCAGCAGGTCGGCGGAGGAGAGGGCAGCGCCCTTGTCACCGCCCTTGGCCTGCGCCTTGGCCGCGATCTTGGCGCCGACCGCCTTCTCGACTTCGGCCCAATTGCCGTCGAGGGCGGAGGTGAGATCGTCCTGCGGGGTGAGCGGCCAGTTGTCGCGCTCCCAGGACGGGCCTTCCGCGTTCTTGCTGATGTCGGCGGGCGCGTCGTTCAGGCTCTTGAAGAACTCCTGCCACTCGGCGTCGACCGAGGACGGGTCTTTCTGGTAGCGGGCGTAGATTTCGTCGATGTAGGTGGCGTTGGTGCCCTGCAAAAATGATGACAGAGCAAAGGCTGCGTTCGCGTCCTGGCGAGACATACTGGAGTTCCTGGCGATTTCGGTTCGCGCATAACAAACGGCGCTGGCACCGAGCTCCCCGGCAGAGGCTCGGCGCGACAGGCACCCTTTACCCTATTTGCTGCGAAACTTCGCCCGGAAAAGTACGAAGAAGTGAATTAGCTTTTCAACTTTTCGGCAAGCGTATGGCCAAGGCGGGCGGGCGACGGGGACACTGTAATCCCTGCCGATTTCATCGCCTCGGTCTTGGAACCGGCGTCGCCCTTGCCGCCCGAAATGATCGCGCCGGCGTGGCCCATGCGGCGGCCGGGAGGGGCGGTGACGCCGGCGATGAAGCCGACCATCGGCTTCTTGCGGCCGCGCTTGGCCTCGTCCTTGAGGAACTGGGCGGCGTCCTCCTCGGCGGAACCGCCGATCTCGCCGATCATGATGATGGATTCGGTCTTGGGGTCGGCGAGCAGCATCTCGAGGACGTCGATGAACTCGGTGCCCTTGACCGGATCGCCGCCGATGCCGACCGCGGTGGTCTGGCCGAGGCCTTCCTGCGAGGTCTGGAACACGGCTTCATAGGTCAGCGTGCCCGAGCGGGAGACGATGCCGACCGAGCCGGTCTTGAAGATGTTGGCGGGCATGATGCCGATCTTGCACTCGCCGGCGGTCATGACACCCGGGCAGTTCGGCCCGATCAGGCGCGACTTGGAGCCGATCAGCGAGCGCTTCACGCGGACCATGTCGAGAACGGGAATGCCCTCGGTGATGCAGACGATCAGCGGGATCTCGGCGTCGATGGCTTCGCAGATCGCGTCCGCCGCGCCCGGCGGCGGCACATAGATCACCGAGGCGTCGGCGCCGGTCTTCTCACGCGCCTCGCGCACGGTGTCGAACACCGGCAGGCCCAGATGCGTCGAGCCGCCTTTGCCCGGCGAGGTGCCGCCAACCATCTTGGTGCCGTAGGCGATCGCGGCCTCGGAATGGAAGGTGCCGTTCTTGCCGGTGAAGCCCTGGCAGATGACCTTGGTGTTCTTGTCGATCAGGATGGACATGAGGTCTGCTTTCGCGAACTAACGAGTGAGAGGGTCAGTGGATGCGGCGGTAGACGCCGGTGAGGACGTCAGCCCAGCCTTCCGCGTCCGGCGAGAACTGAATCTTCAACGAGTAGGAATTGTCGTCGATGATCTCGTAGACGTGGCGCGCATTGCCGCGGAGCGAGCCGCGCACCAGCG
>RXJC01000154.1 GCA_003963435.1 Bradyrhizobiaceae bacterium
GTGATCGTGGCGAGCCTGATCGAACCGCGGCGCACGGCGACCGAGCGTGTGACCGGCCTGATCGAGCGCGGGCCCGACGGCCTGCGAATCGGCGGGTTGAGGCTGAATGGTGTCGATCCGTTGCTGGTCGGCCAGCGCGTCCAGATCGAAGGCCACACCAGTCAGGGGGCGATGCAGGTCGCGCGCACGCGGATCGACGATTTCTCCGACCTCGTCGGCGCCAGCCGTTTGTCGGTCGAGGCTTACGTGCAGCGCGCGGGGGCGAACCTTCAACTCGGCGCCGGCTTCGTGGCCCGTGACGGCTCCAGGTTTGGACCGGCGGCCGGTGAAGCGCGCATGGTGGTGGGCGGCGCGTTCGATCGTTCCCGCGGCTTCCAGGTGGATTCGGCACAGGCCATCGGTCAGGGACCCGGAGCACCTCCGCCGAGCGGCGGCAATCCAAATCGTGCGCCCGGCGGCTCGATCCTGCATCCGAACCGCAGCACGCCCAATCCGGGCGGCGGCCAGGGCACGGCCGCGCCGGGGGCGCCTTCCGGCGCAACGCGCGGTCCTGCACCGACCGGACCGGGCGGTCCGTCAGGCCCGGGCGGAAATGGAATGGGGGCGCCCGGCGGACCCACAGGTCCCGGTGGTGGAATGGGTGGTGGCTTTGGCGGCCCCGGAGGCGGGATGGGCGGCGGCCGCCGTTAGCAAGGCGTTGTGATTTAGCCCGCGCTGAGGCGGACGCCGGCGCGCAAGAACTTCTGCGGATCCACCGCTTCGCCCTCGATGCGGGTCTCGTAATGCAGATGCGGACCGGTGGAGCGCCCGGTCGACCCGACGAGGCCCACGACCTGGCCGATCTTCACGGTCTCGCCGACCTTGACGTTGATCTCGGAGAGATGGCCGTAGCGGGTCGAAAGCCCGTTGCCGTGATCGACCTCGACCATGCGGCCGTAACCGCCGGACCAGCCGGCGGAAACCACCTTGCCGTTGGCGGTGACGCGCACCGGATCGCCGGTGGCAGCGCGGAAGTCGAGCCCGGTATGCATCGCGGGCCGGCCCAGGAAGGGATCGCTGCGCACGCCAAAGCCGGAGGTGAACTCGACCTCGCCGATGACGGGCTTGCGATAAGGCACCAGCGCCAGCGTGCGGTTGAGGCGATCCATCTCGGCGCGCGTGGTGTTGATGCGATAGAGCTGCTTCTCGAACGGTCCGGCATTGGCCGTCAGTTTGATCGGTACGAAGGGCCCGCCCATCGCGCCGCGCGGTACGGCGGCTTCGAGATGGGCGAGATTGAGGCCGAGATCGCTGACCACGCCGCGCATCCGGCGCATGCGCGAGTCCATGCCTTCCTCGACGGCGCTGAGCGCCGCCATCTGGCGACGTTCGACCTGGTCGAGCGACGTCGTGAGCCGAACCAGGACGTTGTCGAAACTCTGGTTCTTGGCGAACTGATTGGTCTGGGGGGCTGCGACAGAAGGCGCGCGCGATTCGAGACGTGCCTCACGGTCCGGCGGTGCCACGAAGATCACGGTGTCGCTGATCGGCGAGGGTTTTGGCGTGGTCTGGTTCGAATCACCGCGTTGCGGAGTCGCACGGGGGATCGATCCGGTCACGTCGGGCATGGCTCCGAGCGCCGTCGCCCGGGACTCCAGCGCCGTCTGGCGCTTCATGATCTGGTCGAGCTTCTGGTCGAACTGTTCCTGGTCGAGCAACTGGCGGCTGGTGGTGCGGTCGACCTTGGCGCGCAGCTCCGCAATGCGGTCCTCGTAGGCGTATTGCATCTCGGCCTGGCGAGCGATCAGCCGGGTCAGGACGTCGTCCCGGAACGCGAAATAAGTGGCAGTCGCCGCCGACCAGAGGCCGAGCAGCACCACCGTTCCGACCACGATCCAGAACACCACGGGCCCGAAGCGGACCTGCTTGCCGGCATGGACGATGGTGTAGGCATCGTCGGTCGCGGGAAGGGGGATCGCTACGGCGGCCGCCGCGGCGGGACGACGCTGGAAGGCCCGGCCGTGGTCGTGAGCATGATGTTGGGGGTACTGCGAATATTGAGCAGAACTTTTCGACATCGGCACTCCCGCGCCGGTCGGATGAGTCCGTACGGCTCCAATTGCCGCAGCAATCTGGGCCGGTCATGGTTAATTTTCCGGAAACGGGAACGCGCGAATTCCAGGGATTGGTTAAAGGCTTCTTGCCTCTTCCAGCACCGCGTCGGCATGGCCGTCGACCCGGACGTTGCGCCAGATCTTGGCCACTTTACCATCGGCCCCGACCAGGACCGTGGTGCGAAGAATCCCAAGGAAGCTCTTGCCGTACATAGACTTTTCACCCCAGGCGCCGTAGGCTTCCAGCATCTGGTGCCGCTCATCGGAGATCAGGGGGACACCGAGATTGTGCTTGTCGCGGAACTTCTCCTGAGCCTTTAACGGATCGGCGGAGATCCCGAGCACGGCGGTGCCGGCAGCCGCGAAGGCGCCGGCGAGGCGGGTGAAGTCGATCGCCTCCTTGGTGCAGCCGGGCGTGTCGGCGCGAGGATAGAAGAACAGGACGAGCTTTTGGCCGGCATAATCCGCCAATGTGACCACTTCGCCGCCGTCGCGGGGCAGGCGAAAGGTGGGGGCCTTCTGGCCCTCGGTCAGACCGGACTTCGCCCCTGCGGGGGAGGAAACCGATTTGGAAGAATTTAACTGTTTCGGTGCGGCCTTATGTGATCCTGCTTTTGCTATGGTCGCGGTTGATTTGCCGCCCGGGGTCCGTTGCGTTTTCGCGGGCTTTGTTTGACTAGATGCCCGCGTTTTCAGGGCCTTCTTTTTAGCCGTCGGACTGCCGGAGAGCGCTTTGGACGATTTCGTTCGGGATTTCTTGGACATACGCCTTCCTTTCGTCGCTTTCGGCGGGTCAATCGAAGCGGTATTGCTGCTCTTGTCCGGTGGGCCGGACTCGCGCCCTCGGGTGGGCAAGTCTGACGACGCCGGAGTATGGTTACAAGGAATTCCACGCACCACCCCACTGCTCGTTGAACGCGCTCCCGGGGCGAGATGACGAACAGCAGGAATATTCGAGGTATGGCGGCAGTGCCGGCACAGGGGGCTTCGCCTCCCGTGGATGGCTGCGGTCCCGGCGGCGCTCAATACAATGATGGGCGCCTGTATCGAGAGGCAATGGCAAGGAACAGGTCGCCCCAGGATTACAATCGGGACTTCGATCGGCACGGCGGTCAAGAGCAGCCGCAGGAATGGGACGATGCCGATTGGGATCCGGATCAGGAGGCGGCCGCGAGGCATCGCGCGCGCCGGCTGTTGTCGCGTTCCAGCTCGGGCTTCCATCGCTTCGGTGACGGGTTTGGCGCGCTGCGCCGCTGGCTGGTCGCCGATCGCTGGCTGAAGCGGGTCGTTCTTGTCGTCGGGACGCTCGCCGTCGTCTTCGTCGGCTGCTTCGGCGTGCTGTGGTGGCGGCTCGGCGCCGGTCCCATCAATCTCGACATCGCAACGCCGTGGCTGGCGGCCGCGATCGAGGACAATATCGGGCACGGCAACACGGTCGAGATCGGGGGCACCCAGATCGAGCGCGCCGGCCGGATCCGTATTGCCGTCCGCATCCGCGACATCATCGTCCGCGACCGCGACCACGCCGTCGTCGCCAGCGCGCCAAAGGCCGAGGTGAAGCTGTCGGGTGCGGGCCTGTTGATGGGGCATTTGCGCGCCGAGAGTCTCAATCTCGTCGATGCCGAGCTCGCGATCCGCATCGCGCCCGACGGCACCGTCACCGTATCCGCCGGCGATACCGCAAAGCCGCTGGCGACCGGCGTGGCTTCGAAGAAGGAGGCGGGTTTGCCGCCGACCTTCCCGCGCAATGGTGTCCCGCCGCCGCCATTCGCCACGGCGCCCGCCAGCCCGGATACATCTCAAGCCGCGCCTCAGGCGACCGCACAGAGCGGCATCCTGCAGGGCCTCGACTGGCTCGACAGTCTGAGCATGACCGGCCTCGACGGCCAGAACCTCAACGAGATCGGTCTGAAGAACGGCAACCTGATCGTCGACGATCAGCAGCGCGGCAGCAAATGGTCGTTTGAGAACATCACCCTCAGCCTGCGCCGGCCGAGCCGCGGCGGCATCACGCTCAGCCTCGGCGAGGAGGGCGCGCGCCAGTGGATGCTGCGCGCCACGATCGGGCCGGCCGAGAACGGCGTGCGCTCGGTCGACATCAAGGCCGACAAGGTCTCGACCTCCAACATTCTCCTGGCGCTGCGCGTCAAGGACCTCACCTATACGGCCGATCTGCCGCTGACTGGCGAGCTCAAGGGCGAGCTCGGCCGCGATGGCGTGCCGACATTTTTCCGCGGCAAGATCGCCGTTGGCGCGGGCCAGATCATCGACACCGACACGCCCGATTATCCGATGGCGATCGACCAGGCCGAGATCAACGTCGAGTGGGATGCCAATCGGCGGGTGCTGGTCGCCCCGTTCAAAATTCTGTCGGGCGCGAACCGCCTGACGCTGCTGGCCCATCTCGAGCCACCCAACGGCACCGTCAATGACTGGCAGCTCGGCTTCAGCGGCGGCTCCATCCTGCTCGGCGGCATCGACAACGAACCGCCGCTCGTCTTCAACCG
>RXJC01000440.1:0-377 GCA_003963435.1 Bradyrhizobiaceae bacterium
TTCAGGAAATCCTGGTCGCTGTAATTGCCGATGCCGGTGTCCTTGTCGGGCGTGATGTTGGTCGAATAGAGCGTGCCGAACGGCAGCTTGAAAGCGAGCCCGCCGGCATACTCCTTCTCTCCCGGCTTGGTGTGGCAGACCATGCAGTCGGCGGCCTTGGCGAGATATTCGCCGCGTTCGACCAGGCTCGCTTTCTCGAGCCTGGCCGGCACGCCGGTCGGCTTGCCTGCGCGATAGTCTGCGAGCGCCACCTTGGTGCCGCCGGCGAAGTCGAGCGGGCCGGGCCCGCGGATGATGAAGATTCCGAGCGCCACTGCGACGATGGCGATCACGACGAGGCTCGTGAGGATACGCATCTTGCCGCTCATGCCTTCTTC
>RXJC01000440.1:427-3932 GCA_003963435.1 Bradyrhizobiaceae bacterium
TCATGCCTTCTTCCCCGCAGCCAGCAGTTTCCGATCGATCGGCAGGCGCCGCAGCGCCACGCCCGTTGCGGCGTAAATCGCGTTGCGCAGGGCAGGCGGACCCGCGTTGACGCCGGCCTCGCCGATGCCGCCGGGAGCTTCGCCGCTTTTCACGACGATCACCTCGATCTTCGGCGTCTCGTTGATGCGCATCATGCGATAGTCATGGAAGTTCGACTGCTGCACGCGGCCCTTGTCGATGGTGATCTCGCCATAGAGCGCGGCCGTGAGGCCGAAGATCAATCCGCCCTCGATCTGGGCCTTCACCGTGTCGGGGTTGACCGCGATGCCGGTGTCGACCACCGAGGTGATGCGGCGGAGCGCGATCTCGCCGACATCGTCGATCTCCGCCTCGACCACGGTTGCGATGAAGCTCGCGAATGACGGCTGCACGCAGACGCCGCGGCCGACGCGTGCCGGCAGGGGTTGCCCCCATCCGGACTTTTCGGCGACCTGGTTGAGCACCGCGAGCATGCGCGGGTTCTTGGTCAGCATGGACTTCCGGAATTCGATCGGGTCCTTGCCGGCCTTGCGCGCCAGTTCGTCCATCGCGCATTCGACCGCGAACACGTTGTTGTTCGGGCCGACGCCGCGCCAGAAGCCTGTCGGCACAGCCGGCGGCTCGGCGCGAACATATTCGACGTGGAAGTTGGCGAAGTCGTAGGGCGCATCGACCGCGGCGTCGATCGCGTCGATGTCGATGCCCTTCTGGAACGCCGGCGGCAGCCAGCGCGCCAGCACGGCGGAGCCGGCGACCTTGTACTTCCAGCCCGCGATCTTGCCGTCCACCAGCGACGCCGTGATCTGGTCACGATAGACCGGCCGGTAGACGTCGTGCTGGATGTCCTCCTCGCGGGTCCAGATCACCTTGACGGGATAGTCGACCTGTTTTGCAATTTTCACCGCCGCCACGACCATATCGGGCTCGAGCTTGCGGCCGAACCCGCCTCCGAGCAGGTGCTGGTTGACGATCACCTTGTCGACGGGAATACCGGCGGCCTTTGCGGCCTCGGACTGCACGCGCGTCATGATTTGCGTGCCGGTCCAGATCTCGCACGCATCCGGCCTGACGTGGACGGTGGCGTTGATCGGCTCCATCGAGGCATGCGCGAGGAACGGCAGCTCGTAAGCCGCCTCGAACTTGTCGCCGTTCGCGAGCGCCTTGGCGATGTCGCCCTCGGACTTCGCGACCGCGCCGTCTTTCGCGCTGGCCTTGCGCAAATCGTCCCAGATGTCCTTTGTTGAGATATTGGCGTTCGGCCCCTCGTTCCACTCGATCTTGAGCGCTTCGAGACCTTTCTTGGCCGCCCACATGTGATCGCCGATCACCGCGACCGCGTCGTCTAGCACGACGACCTTGCGCACGCCGGCGACCTTCGTCGCCGCGCTGTCGTCGACCTTGCCGACCTTTCCGCCGAACACCGGGCAATTCGCGATTGCGGCGATCTTCATGCCGGGCAGGATCGCGTCGATGCCGTAGATCGCCTTGCCGTTGGTCTTTTCGGGCGTATCGAGCCGCTTCAGCGGCTGGCCGATGAGAACGAAATCCTTGGGATCCTTGACGGTGACGTCCTTCGGCGGCGTCTGGCCTTGGGCCGCGAGCGCCAGCGCGCCATAGCCGAGCTTGCGGCCGCTCGCGGCATGTAAGACCTCGCCCTTCGATGCGGAGCAACTCGAAGGCTCGACACCCCATTGGCTGGCGGCGGCCTGCACCAGCATCGCGCGCGCCGTGGCGCCGGCCTTGCGCAAGGGCGTCCACCAGGCGCGGATCGAATTCGAGTTGCCGGTGACCTGCAGCCCGAAGGTTGGGTTGCCGTAGAGCTTGTCATTGGGCGGGGCGTGCTGGACCTCGACCTTGCTCCAGTCGGCATCCAGCTCCTCGGCGATCACCGCCGAGATCGAGGTGTAGGTGCCCTGGCCCATCTCGACCTGCGGCATCATCAGCACGGTGCGGCCGGTCTCGTCGATGCGGATGAAGGCGTTTGGCGCGAACTTGCCGTCGGTCTTGTCCTCGCCCTGCACCGGCTCGTTGACGGCGGCGCGCAGCGGCAAATGGAAGGCGAGCAGGAAGCCGCTGGCAAGACCACCGGTGAGAAGCGCGCGGCGGGAGACGCTGTGATGTGCATTCATGGCGAACCTCACGACTGCCGGCCGTTGGCGGCCATCTTGATGGCCTCGCGGATGCGCACATAGGTGCCGCAGCGGCAGATGTTGCCCGCCATCGCGGCGTCGATGTCGGAATCATCAGGATGGGGCGTGGTGGCCAGCAATGCCGCGGCGGACATGATCTGGCCGGACTGGCAATAGCCGCACTGAATCACTTCGGCATCCAACCAGGCCTTCTGCACCTTGGCGCCGGCCGACGTGTTGCCGACGTGCTCGATGGTGGTGACGGCGCGATTGGTGACCGCGCTGACCGGCAGCACGCAGGAGCGCACGGCCTTGCCATCGACATGCACCGTGCAGGCGCCACATTGCGCGATGCCGCAGCCGAACTTGGTCCCGGTCATGCCGAGAATGTCGCGCAGCACCCACAGCAGCGGCATGTCAGGGGGCGCTTCGAACGATTTCGTTTCGCCATTGATGATGAGAGTTGTCGCCATGTGCATCCCTCTTGCGCGATGGATCGCTCGCGGTGATCCAATCGACCGAATTCGCGAGACCATAATCATACCGGCGGGAAGCGATGAAGCTTTCAAATTCGCAGCAATGCAGATTTGCGCTGGCATCGCGGCAGACCATGACGTTCACGAATTCGTGCGACGATCACTGCAAGCGCTTTGGGCTATTTGATATGATAAGCGTCATTTTTTGACGCTTTTTCATCGCGAGCGCCGTCGATCGTTGCGGATGATCGTGCGGAACCGGAAAACCATGCCACGACCAAATTCGTGCGATTGGAAAAGCCCGAGCTGCGGGGCAGAGCAGCTCCTTCCTGCCGGAGCCGGCGGCAACGAGACGATGGTCTTTCAGAATAATTGCATCACGGTCCTGTTTTGCCCGGCGAGTCAAAACACGCCCTGGCCTGCAGGCGTAAGCCATTGATTCCACACGCCCCGGCTACTGTGCATGGGGTTGTTTTCGAGCTTTTAGTTCGAGGATGCGGGAGCGCCCGCCGTCAGCCCTGCCGAAAACCCATCCGGAAGGCGCCCCAGTGCTTGCCGCGCACCATGATCGGCGAGGACAGATCCTTCATCAGCACGAACTGCCCGCCGCCCATGTCGCGGCGGTAGGTCTGGAGCAGGAACGGCTTGGTGTTCGCCGCGACCTTCTTCACCGCGCGATCGGTGAACAGGCGGCGGTTGCGGCAATTGGCGTTGTTCCAGACCGGGTCCTTGCCCTGCGGCAGGCGGTAGTTCGGGTTGTGGGTCGGCAGATAGCCGCCCTTGGCCCAGGCGACGCAGAACACGATGCGGGGATCGGATTTCTGGATCGGGTCCTGGATCGCGGGCAGCACGCGGTCGGT
>RXJC01000277.1 GCA_003963435.1 Bradyrhizobiaceae bacterium
AGGAACACGCAGGCGATCAGCGAGACATAGAGCAGAAGCTTGAGCTGCGACGACAAATCGATCAGCGCGAGATGCCGCCCGGAATATTCCAGCACCATGGCCTCGTGCACCATGGTGAGCTCGAGATGAGTGGCGGGGTTGTCGACCGGGATACGGGCATTTTCCGCCAGCGCCACGATGGTCAGCGCCACGAACGCCATCCCCAGCGACACGCGCAGGCCGACCGCGTCCGAACCCATGAACTCGGCCACGGTGGGGAGTTGCGTCGAGCCGGCGATCATCGCAACCGAAAACACGGTGATCAACATCGCGGGCTCGGCGAGGGAGGCGATCATGACCTCCCGGCTGGAGCCGATGCCGCCAAAGGCGGTGCCGACGTCCATGCCGGCAAGTGCCTGGAAGAAGCGGGCGCTGCCGAGCAGCGCAATGATGGCGATGAGATCGGCGGTCCAGGAGAACAACAGACCGTTGCCGAAAGTCGGCACCAGCGAGGCGGCGACCCAGGTGCCGGCGAACATCAAGTAGGGAATGACGCGGAACAGCCAGGACGCGTTGTCCGCGAGCACGACGTCCTTGCGCATCAGGCGGATGAGGTCGCGATAGGGCTGCAGCAGCGGCGGTCCTCGTCGGCGTAGCAGCCGAGCCTTCACCTTCCGCACGAAACCCGTCAGCAGCGGCGCGAGTCCCAACACCAGCGACATCTGCGCGCCCTGCGAGAGGATGTCGCGCAGCCCGTTCATAGTGCCACCACCAGCAGCAGCACGACCAGCGCCACGAATACCAGCGTCAGGTAGCGGCGGATGCTGAGAAACTGCAAGATGTTGATGCGGTCCGTCGCAAAGCCGATGACCTTCGCGATCGGCGCGTACAGCCCGTCCCAGATCAGATCGTGCAATTCCACCTGGAGCCGCGCAGGAAGCGGCGAGGACGGCGGCGGCATCTCGCCGATCTCGCGTGCGCCGAAGATGACGCTGCCGAAGACGCGGCGGATCGGCTGTGAGAAGCTGGAGGCCGAGTACTGGATCGCCGGGTTCGCATCGGGATGGCCGCAATCCCAGGCCGGCGCGCGGCGCAAGCGGTCGGAGGCGAGCCGGTGAATGGCTGACGCCGCCGCCGTGCCGCAGAGTGCCACGAACAGGAACACCAGAAGGCCGTTATAGGAGCTGCGGCTTTGCGCAATCGGCACGACGGTAAGCCATTGCAATCCGACTTGATGCGGCATGACGTTGCCGACCATATCCTGGCTCACCGGCGCCAGTGCATCGATGAACAGCCCGGGCAGTATACCGGCAACGAGGCAGAAGGCGGCAAGCGCGAACATCGCGCTCAGCGAGAAGCGGTCGGTCTCATGCGCCGACGCCGCGACATCCGAACGCGGCCGACCGAGGAAGCTGATGCCGTAGAGCTTGACGAAACAGGCCGCGGCGAAGGCAGCCGCGAGCGCCAGCAAACCGCCGACCGCCGGGATGACCAGCTTGAGACCCCAGGAGGACAGTTGCGGTGAAAGCAGGATCGCCTGGAAGGTCAGCCATTCCGAGACGAATCCGTTGAACGGCGGCAACGCCGAGATCGCGACGCAGCCGACCAGCATGGCGAACGCCGTCTTCGGCATGCGATGGATCAGCCCGCCGAGCTTCTCCATGTCGCGCTCGCCGGTCGCTGCCAGCACCGCGCCGGCGCCGAAGAACAACAGGCTCTTGAACAGCGCGTGATTGAAGACGTGCAGCATCGCCGCGGTGAAGGCGAGCGCCGCAACCCAGTCGAGCCCTTCTGCCTTGAAAGCCAGCGCCAGCCCGAGGCCGGTGAAGATGATGCCGATGTTCTCTATCGTCGAATAGGCGAGCACCCGCTTGATATCGCGCTGCATCAGCGCATAGAGCACGCCCAGCGTCGCCGTCGGACCGCCGACCAGCAGCACCACCATGCTCCACCACCACACCGGTTCGGGCAGGAGATCAAAGACGATGCGCACGAAGCCGTAGACTGCGACCTTGGTCATGACGCCGCTCATGAGGCCGGAGACGTGGCTGGGCGCAGCGGGATGGGCGAGCGGCAGCCAGGCGTGCAGCGGCACCAGGCCAGCCTTGGAGCCGGCGCCTAGCAGCACGAGAATGAGCACCGTGCTGGCCAGCGCAGCGGAGGGATGCGAGGCCCGGATCGCATCGAAATCGTAACCGGCGCTGCTCGCGAGCAGGCCGAAGGCCAGCAGCAGCGCCAGCGTGCCGAAACTTGCCATCAGAAGGTAGACATAGCCGGCGCGGACATTCTCAGGCTCCCGATGATGCGACACCACCATCGCCCAGGAGGTCAGCGACATGAATTCCCAGGCAACCAGGAAGCTGAAGGCATCGTTTGCCAGCACAACCACGTTCATCGCCGCGAGATAGGCGGGATAGAACGGCAGCACGCGGCCGGGAGAGTCCTCGTGCTGGCCGTAACCGAGCGCGAACAGACTCGCAGCGACGCCGCCGAGATTGACGACGACGAGGAAGAAAGCGGACAGTGCATCGAGCCGGAAATGGGCACCGAGCCAGGGCAGTCCGATCGGCAGTGTCGCGCTCGGTACCAGATGAGGCGAATAGAGCAGAGCGGACAGCGCCGTGACACAAAGTGTCGACGTGGCGATCAGGCATCCGCCGTAAAGGATGATCGAGCCGCGCGGGCGCGTCGCCAGCACCACTCCCGCAGGCGCCAGGGCCAGCAGAGCCGCCACCGACCATAGCGCCACGGTGATCATAACCGGTCCTCGATCATGATGTGCGCGGGCCCCGTCATCGCTAATGGCTGTCCGCGCTCGGAGGTGGAGACTTCAGCCGCACACCGCGGCCCCCGGCGCTCGACACCGCCCCCTCGGCAATCAGCTCGATGCCCGCAACCGACAGCGCCTCAACCAGCTTCACCAGGGAATCGACATTGCCGCGGATCACCCCTTCGGAGGCCTCCATGCGCTGGATCGTCGGCAACGACAGCGAACAGCGCTGCGCCAGTTCGCGCTGGTCGATCCTGAGCAAGGCACGGGCGGCTCGAAGCTGCGCGGCGGTGATCACGGGGCAGGATGTCCGTGGCAGTTACAGTGATTGATTTACCAAGCTTAGGGCGCTCAAAATGATGTTTCAAGCATCATTTTCTATATGCGGCGCATCATACCGTTCAACGCCCTCGGAGCCCGCGTCCTCGCACGCCGCCATCGGGACCGTCCACCATTCCGGGGGCGCTGATGCGCCGCGCCAAAGCGCGATTGCGGCGAGAGATCAGGGTCGCACTCGCGCACTCCGGGGAGTGACTGCCGGCGTCAGAACTCGCTCGCGACCTTCGAGAGCATCGCGATGAGGGCTTCGCGGTTGGCCTGGCCGAGCAGCTCGTTCAGCCGCGCCTCATGCTTGGTGGCGACGAGCTTCTTGGCGCGGGCCAGCACGGCCTTGCCCTTGTCGGTCAGCACCAAAATATGCGAGCGACGGTCATTGGTGGAGCGGATCCGGGCGCAAAGGTCGCGGCTCTCGAGATTGTCGAGCATCGCCACGAAATTCGGCCTGAGGATGCCGAGCGTCGA
>RXJC01000389.1 GCA_003963435.1 Bradyrhizobiaceae bacterium
ATGCCCGACGTTCAACGCATCGGCGGCGTCACCGGCTGGCTGCGGGCCGCCGCGCTCGCCCATGCCGCCGGCATCGAGATGTCGACGCACCTGTTCTCGGAAGTGAGCGCGCATCTGCTCTGCGTGACGCCGACCGCGCATTGGCTGGAATATGTCGACTGGGCCGATGCCGTGCTTTCGACGCGGCTGAAGATCAAGGACGGCTTTGCGCTGCCGAGCGAAGAGCCCGGCAACGGCATCGCGTGGGACGAGGCGGCAGTCGCCAAATATCTCGTCAAATAGGACGACCTGCTACAGCCGAACGGCGGCAATCATGCTCAGCTCGACGGGAGGCCCCCCGCGGCAACTCGGCGACGCCGACGGAGGTGCGCGTGTGACGGCCGCGATCACCGAGGCGTTCGATCAGCCGGTCGGAGGCACCGTTCATGACCTGCGACTGCTGGGTGAATCCGGGTGCCGAGGCGACGTAGCCCACGAGCTGCAGGACCTGGACGATCCTGTCCTCTCCGCCCGTTGCATGATTGATGGCCGCAACACAGAGATCGGCGCAAAGGGCCGCAGCTTCCTGTGCGGCTGCCATATCGACACCTGCGCCAACCTTGCCCGCATACAGCAGCTCCTCGCCGCGACGCGGCAACTGGCCACTGACATACGCAATTCCACCATGGATGATCACCGGCAGGTAGTTGCCGCCGGGCCTGTTCACACTGCTCATCTCGATGGCCTGTCTTCTTTGCACCTTTGGGGATGACCGGACCATGGCAGGCGGCAAGTCATGGATCAAGGCTATGAAGCCTTCGCGGGCCGCAGGCCCGACGTGACAGAGCCCTCGCCTGCGCGCATTGCACGGCGGCGGCGCGCGCGATAACGATCTCTCATGACCACATGGCGCCCACATCCCCGCATCCGCGTCGTCGCGATCGGCCTGCACTGGCGCGACGGGCGGTTGCTGGCGGCCGAGGTGCGCGACGATGCGGGGCGGCTGAAGGGCGTGCGCCCGCTAGGCGGCGAAATCGAGTTCGGCGAGAACTGGCAGGCTGCGCTCATGCGGGAGTTCAACGAAGAGCTCGGCATCGGCGTCAGCATCACGAGCGAGCCCTCGATGCTGGAGAACATCTTCATGCATGAGGGATCGACCGGGCACGAGGTGGTGTTCGTCGCGGAGGTCGCGTTCCCGGAGGACGCCTTCGCCGGCCAGGAGCGCATCGATTTTCGCGAGGACGATGGCGAGCAGATCGTCGCCCGCTGGTTCGACCTCGCCGATCTCGACATCGAGGGCGGGCCGAGCCTGTATCCGACCGGGTTAAAGGATCTACTGCGCGGTCGGAAGAGCAGATCCAACTGACCGCCGCCGCGCGCACTACCAAACTTCCGCGCCCGGGATCTTTCTCCGCACGGCCATGCGCTGGATCCAGATGCAGCGACGTACGGATCTGTTGGAGCGGCCGACGGCGGAGATCCCCTCGCCGGCCTGAAGCAGCGGCGCCACGCTCGCGCGCAGCTCACGGCAGCGCTGCAGCTCGGCCTGCAAGTCGATGATCGCAGCATCGGCGCGCGAGGCGAGCAGCGAAAGCGCCGCCGCGGCAAGACAGCTCGCCCGGATTGATGCCTTCACTGTGATCTGCCTCCTTCGCGGCGATAGCGGAAGTCGCAATGGGACGCGCCCTGCATGATGGTCTGCGTGCGCGTGAGCCTGATATCGGAGCCGAACCCTTCCGCGGTCGCGAAGTCCGCGGTGCAGACCAGCAGGAAGCCGAGCTCCGGTTCGCCCAAGGCCTTGTAGAACTCGGCATAGGCGCAGCGCTTCACGTCGAAGGCGAAGACGTCCGTCGACTGCTCGAGGACGTCGTAGGCGAGCGCATCGTCGCGGGCGTAGGTCCTGAACGCCGAGGACACCGCCTTGCCGAGGTCGCTCTCTGTCTTGCCTGGATTCTTCGCTTTCCAAAACTCCTCGCCGAAGCCGCGATAGAGGTCGCCGAGCGCCTTGCGCACCAGCGCGTTGGCGCGGGCCGCGCCGAGCTCGGCCTGCAGCGCCTTGACCAGCGGCACCAGCACCTGCGCCTGGATCTTTGCTTGCTCGATGACGGATATGCTCATGGGCAGACTCACGTCGGAAGGCCACGTCGCAGCCAGCATGGAGATCAAGCATAACCGCGGCGGCGACGGTTGGCTAACTTTCGGCCGGGTAGGCCAGGCGGCCGTCGGCCATGATCCGCGCCGCCGGATTCATGTCGGCTGGCTTGACCTGCCCGGGTCCGAGAATGTGAAACACCGTCTCGCCGGCGGCGAGCAGATGACGGCCGCGAGCGACTGCGGCAGTGGCTCGCGATTTTATTGCGGGTTGGTGCGGGAGCGGGCACGGTGCGGACGGCGGCGACGAAGGTGACTGAGCTGTCCTGCAGCAATTCGACGAATTGCTCGATCGAACGCGTGGCATGACCATGGTGAAGAACGGATTGGCCATGGCGACGCCTCGTCAGGTCGGCCGGCGGACCGTCAGCTCCTCAACAGCCGCAACGCGCGGCCCTTGTGCAGGGCGACGTGGTCGGTCTTGTCGCTTCGGATCTCGTATTGCGGATCGTCAGGGCTGGCGTGGTGGGTGTGGCCTTTGTAGTCGACGTCGCTCCTGTGGACCCGGAGAATATGGCCGCGCACGCGGCCGGCCTCGGAATTCCAGCTGACGTGATCGCCGCGCTTGAAGGACTTTGTGGCGGGCTTGGGCATGGTGGAACAATGCCGGGCGGTGGGCGGCGTTCCAGGCACCGAGCAAGACGCGCCAGTCCGTCTACGCTCTACGAGCTACGCCGGACACGCTTCGCCATTATTGGGCGTGGCTGCGCCACGCGAAGCCTTTTGGCGAAGCGTGGTGGGCACGACAGGGATCGAACCTGTGACCCCTACCATGTCAAGGTAGTGCTCTCCCGCTGAGCTACGTGCCCTAATCGTCCACTTGGGTCGGGTGGGGTCCCTATAACGGCTCAGGGGAGCCGGCGCAAGGACGGAACGGGGCCGATTTAGGCCGCCAGCATCTTGTTCACTTCGCTGACCAATTCGCGCAAATGCACGGGCTTGGACAGCACCTTGGCGTTCTTGGGGGCGTCCGAATCCGAGTTCAGGGCGACCGCGGCAAAGCCGGTGATGAACATGATCTTGATGTCAGGGTCGAGTTCCGAGGCCCGGCGGGCGAGCTCGATGCCGTCCATCTCCGGCATCACGATGTCGGTCAGCAGCATTTCGAACGGCTCTTCCCGCAGCCGCTGATATGCGGCCATGCCGTTATCATGGGACGAGACCTGAAAACCGGCGTTTTCCAGCGCCTTGACCAGGAAACGGCGCATGTCGTTGTCGTCTTCGGCGAGCAGGATCTTTGGCATGGCAGGAATCGTCGCATCCCCAGAGGATATCAGCAGAGGTTACTAAGCCCGACAGAGGGTAAATTTGGGGTGAAAATCTTTACCCTGGGCCGGCTGCGCTGCCGCACTCTTGTGAACCGGAAAGCGGTTCGAATCAATCGAGCCGCGCGCACGCATCCCCGCCTCCCTGCCCGCACGGTTAAGACCTGTTCCAATCACCCTCGCATCTTTTCACTTGGCAGAATGGTTGCGATTCCGGACAATGACGACACATAAGAGCCGCATCATCGGCCGAATCAAAGCGGTCTGGCCCCTGTCAGATCCCGGCGCGAAGGGACGAAGCCTGAGAAGATGACCCGGTTTGACGGCGAGACGTCGCCAGCCTTCGAGATCGTGGAGCCCGCGCAATGGCGCGCGCCGGTCATCTTCAACTCGCCCCATTCCGGCTCGACCTATCCGGACGAATTCCTGGCTGCGTCCCGGATCGACCTGACGACGCTGCGGCGCTCGGAAGATTCCTTCATGGACGAGCTGATCGGCCATTTGAGCGAGCGCGGCTTTCCGACCGTCAGGGTCAACTTTCCCCGCTCCTATGTCGACGTCAATCGCGAGCCCTATGAGCTCGACCCCCGCATGTTCAGCGGACGGCTGCCGAGCTTTGCCAATACCCGCTCGATGCGGGTCGCCGGCGGCCTCGGCACCATTCCGCGCGTGGTCGGCGACGGCCAGGAGATCTACCGCGACCGCATCCTGGTCGACGACGCGCTGGGGCGGATCGAGATGCTGTACAAGCCCTACCACCGCGCGCTGCGCCGGCTGATCAACAAGGTGCACCAGATGTTCGGCACTGTGGTGCTGGTCGACTGCCACTCGATGCCGTCGGTCGGCGTGGCCCGCGACGAGCCGCGCCGGCCCGATGTGGTGATCGGCGACCGCTACGGCACCAGCTGCACGCCGCTGCTGCCCGACCGGGTCGAGGAGACCATGACCGGGCTCGGCTACTCGATTGGCCGCAACAAGCCCTATGCCGGCGGCTTCATCACCGAGCATTACGGCAATCCCGCGAGCGGGCTGCACGCGGTGCAGCTCGAGCTCAACCGCGCGATCTACATGGACGAGCGCCGGCGCGAGCGGAGTCCACGCTTTGCCCAGGTGGCGGCCGATTTCGCGGTGCTTGCCGACGTGCTGGCGACCACGATTCCGTTCGGCGACCTCGGCCCGTTCCAGGCCGCGGCGGAATAGGACGCAGCTTCTTTCTCGGACGATGGTGCATTGAAGCGCGAGCGCGTTTTCGCTTCGCAAGCTTGCGCGCCCCAAATGAAAGCGGCGCCGGCAAGAAAAAAGGGCCGCTCGCGAATGACGCAAGCGGCCCAAGTCTAGGGAGGAAACGCCCAAGGAGGGCAGCGGTAACGCCAAGCGCTACCGCACCGCAACAATATGCGACCGCGCCGCACAAAGTGCAAGGGCTTTTGAGCGGTTTCCCATGCAATCAGCACATGGCTCAGTTGCTTCAATGGAAACCCAGATTCAGTTTCTTTGATAAGGAAATTCAATGGGTTGATTGTCATTTGCATACGAACAAGGCATGGCCGGAACTAAGTTTTCAACGTGGTGATCGGTATTTGGCCAGCGGATGCCTTGGATGGGGCAACCGATCGCGGCATCCAAAATACCAGGGTGCAAACCAAGACAGCGCTGCACGTGGGGAGCGAATTGGGCTAGGCAGAAGGCGGGCTTCATCCACCTTTCGCTTTTGAGGATTCGCCGTGACGGTGATCGACTTCTCCGCCTTCATCGAACGGCTCGCCACCGCCTCCGGCGAAACCATCCTGCCGTTCTTCCGCACCTCGCTGTCGATCGACGACAAGAGCAACACCAAGGATTTCGACCCGGTCACCGAGGCCGACCGCGCCGCCGAAGCGGTGATGCGGCGGCTGATCAAAGCCAACTTCCCCCAGCACGGCATCGTCGGCGAGGAATTCGGCAACGAGCGCGAGGACGCCGATTACGTCTGGGTGCTCGACCCCATCGACGGCACCAAATCCTTCATCGGCGGGTTTCCGATCTGGGGGACGCTGATCGCGCTGCTGCACACGGGCGCGCCAGTGTTCGGCATGATGCACCAGCCCTTCATCGGCGAGCGCTTCTCGGGCGACAACGGCTCGGCCAACTACAAAGGCCCCTCCGGCGAGCGCCGGCTCCAGGTCCGCCGCTGCGCCTCGCTCTCGCAGGCCACGACTTACACCACCAGCCCGCTGCTGATGAACGAGCACGACCGCGCCATTTTCGGCCGTATCGAGAGAGGCGCGCGGCTGTCGCGCTATGGCGGCGATTGCTACTCCTATTGCATGCTGGCGGCCGGCCACGTCGATCTCGTGGTCGAGACCGAGCTGAAACCCTACGATATCGCGGCGCTGATCCCGATCGTGACCGGCGCCGGCGGCGTCGTCACCACCTGGGAAGGCAAGCCGGCCCAGGGCGGCGGTCGCATCATCGCAGCCGGCGACGCCAGGGTTCACGAAGAAGCGTTGAGGCTGCTCAACCAATAACAAACGCGAGCGGAAGGGCTTGCATGACCATCCCAGGCAGGTGGCTCGCTGGACTATTCCTGGCACTGTTCCCGCTGCTGCCGTCAGTGACGTCAGCGCAAGATTTCCCCGCCAAGCCGATCAAACTGATCGTGCCCTTCCCTGCCGGCGGCCCCAACGACATCATCGCCCGCGTCGTCGGGCAGCGCATGTCGGAGCTGTCGGGGCAACCGGTCGTGATCGACAACCGCGGCGGCCAGGGCGGTGTGCTCGGCACCGACGCCGTCGCCAAGGCCACGCCCGACGGCTACACCATCGCGATCTCCTCGGCCGGGGCGCTTGCGATCAGTCCGAGCATGGAGAAAGTCGCCTACGACACGCTGACCGATCTGACGCCGGTGACGCTGGTTGCGACCGTGCCGGAAATGCTCGTGGTCGCCACCAACGTGCCGGCGAAAGACATCGGCGAATTGATCGCACTGGCCAAGGCGCAGCCCGGTAAGCTCAACTTTGCCTCCTCCGGCCCCGGCAGCCTGCCGCACCTCGCCGGCGAATTGTTCAAGCTGACGGCCAAGATCGACATCGTGCACGTGCCCTATCGCGGCGCCGCGCCGGCCGTGAACGACCTGCTGGGCCAACAGGTGCAGATGACCTTCCTCGATCTCCCGGTGCTGCTGCCCCAGGTCAAGGCCGGCACGCTGCGGCCGATCGCGATCGGCTCCGCGATGCGCGCCCAGACCGCGCCCGACGTGCCGACCACCGCCGAAGCGGGCTTTGCCGATCTGCGCATCGAGAACTGGTACGGCATGGTCGCGCCGAAGGGCACGCCGAAGGAGATCGTCGCGGCGCTGCACGGCCTTGCGACCAAGGCGATGGCGGATCCGGCGGTGAGGGAGAAGCTCGCCGCACAGGGCGCAACGCTGGTCGGCGACGATCCGGAGCATTTTCGCGCCTTCATCGCCGACGAGACGAAGAAGTGGGCGAAGGTGATCAAGGACGCCGGCGTCGACACGGCGAAGTAGTGCGTTCGTACCCTCCCCCTCCAGGCAGGGGAATCGCATGTGAGCTTTTTTGTAAGGCATTGCGATTTGGGCAGAAATCGATTCTGA
>RXJC01000288.1 GCA_003963435.1 Bradyrhizobiaceae bacterium
TCGTAGCGCGTCACGCGGCGGGTCAGATGCTCGCAGGAGAGCTGGCGGCCCTGAAAGTCGAAGGAGTTGCCGTTGGAATTGTTGGACGGCGTACGAAAGACGCTGACGCGGCCGTCGTCCTCGCTCCAACGCATCTGCCGGTTGTTGGGAATGTCGCTCCAGAGCAGATATCGGCCTTGCGCGCTCCACGCCGGGCCCTCGGCCCACAGCACGCCGGTGTAGAGACGCTTGATCGCGGTGTTGGGCTGCGCGAGATCGTTGAAGGAGGGATCGACTGCGATGATGTCGGGGTCCCAGAAATAGGTGGTCGGCGCACCGCGAGGGCTGAAATCGCGGGGCGGGTTGGTGATGGTGGTCGGCGGTGCGGCGGGCCCGGTCTGCGCCAGCGCGGGGCCGGCGACGGTGGCTGCGGCGCCAAGCGCGAGCCCTCGGACAAGTGTTCGTCGTGAAAGCGCAAGCTCCTGCTCACGCTGCTCGTCGTCACGAGCCAACTGGCGTGTCATCGCGTCCTCCCAATATCGTTCGGCTGGCCGGTTGATCCGGCCGAGCGGAAGCGGAGGTTAATGCGGTCCGCCGCCGGTTGCGAGGGTAGAATGGGAGTCTCCGTGCGATCTCAGGTCGCAATGTCGTCATATTCGAATGCGTCCGCCGACAATCTCCGTCGAAGCTTGAGACGTGCGATCGAGAAGGCTGTGAAATGCTCGCGCGCGCAAAAAGTTTGCGTGCGGCAAAGCGCCCGGTTCGAGCCATGATTTCGCGCGGATTGACACGCAGAACCCGTGCGGGGGCGATGAACGGAGTTGAACGTGGGTGGCGTCATCGTATTGATCGTATTGCTGGGGGCCGCGTTCGCGGCCGGCTACTACACGCGCGACTACATCTCCAGCAAACGACGCGCGGAAGCCCGCCGCTGGCGCGAATATGCCGAGCCGGATTGGCTGCCCACCGCGCCCGCCAACACCAACGAGATCGCGAGCGCCATCACGGCGATACCCGCCGTCAACGGTGAGCTCGGCCAGATGCTGAACCGCTGGGAGACCAGAGCCCGCGCCCGCCGCGCGGGGTAGGAGCGCGGTTCTCGTAGATGGGCGCCATCGCGCCTGTGTCGCCGCAGTGTCAATCCCTCTCGCCAAAAATATTCCACTTTACCGAAATTCGGTTTTCGCGTATGTGTCGCCCATCCCGGCTCACCAAGAGGGGCGATCTCGAGGTCGTCTTGATCGCGAGCCGGGCTTGCGGTGGACGCGGCAGCGTCGGCACGAGATGGGGCGGGCAGGGCGGGTAGTTCCTGTGAGCCCGTGGCCGCGTGCAGACGAACGGCGCTGTCAGGTTCGTCTCGCCTGTAAGTTTCCGGCTTCGTCGACGGGGCCGGGAATACTTGCAGGGAAGGCCGCGTGATCGGCCACACCTGTATGCTGCTGTGCGGTTCTTCCTGCGTGTGCATTTCGCGCAGCGGACCGCGGGTGCGAGCCGGCACCCGGCCTTCCCTGTGCCCTCTTGGATTTGAGGGTGCGAAGATGAAGCAAAGCTTGGGTGCATTAGCCGCGAGGACGGAAAGACGCGTCAGCAAGCGAGATGTAGCCGGAAGAGCGATGCCGCTGCGTCATACTCCGTCATTGCGAGCGAAGCGACTTGTCCGCCGAAGCCTTGGCGAAGGCGGAAGCAATCCAGAAATCCATCCGCGGAGGCAGTCTGGATTGCTTCGTCGCAAGGGCTCCTCGCAATGACGGCTGAGAGAGCGCGCCAGCCGTCGCTCTCCGTGCCCCGGCTCTGCGCAGCAGCGTTTTCACGCTGCAGCGCGTCCAAAACACGCGAGAGCCGGTCGCGCGCCCCAACCAGGTCAGCCCCCCTGACCATCTTTTGGCGTTGCAGTTGCTGCCATTTCTCGTCTAGAAACGACGCCACTGGGCCTCCCGGCAACCAACCGTCAACGGTTTTGGCCGAGGATTTGGGGCTCAAAAGGGTCTGGCAATGCTGATTCGCGGCCAAATCGAGGGGATTTCGGGGGAGGTGGCTCTGGCCGCCGCCACGATCCCGGCCGCGCTGCTGCCCACCCTTCTGATTGACGGGCTTCTTCTTAGCTGCCCCTGAGGGCCGGCTGGGCGCCATGCGCCTGGGCGCTCAGGGGTTGGTCGAGATCACCGGACACCTCAAGCGCCAGGGACGAAAGCGGCCTGAACGGCGCAAAAGCTCAAAAGGAAATTTGAAATGGCCACCGTGAACAAGTCCGAGAAGGACCGCGTCATCATTTTCGATACCACGCTGCGCGACGGCGAGCAGTGCCCCGGCGCCACCATGACCTTCGAGGAAAAACTGGAGGTCGCCGAGCTGCTGGACGATATGGGCGTCGATGTCATCGAGGCCGGCTTCCCGATCACCTCGCAGGGTGACTTCGAAGCGGTGAGCGAGATCGCCCGCCGCTCCAAGAATTCCGTCATCGCCGGCCTGTCCCGCGCCCATCCGGCCGACATCGATCGCTGCGCCGAGGCCGTGAAGTTCGCCAAGCGCGGCCGCGTCCACACCGTGATCGCGACCTCGCCGTTGCACATGCGGGTGAAGTTGAACAAGACGCCGGAAGAAGTGCTCGAGACCTCGGTCGCCATGGTCGCGCGCGCCCGCAACCAGATCGACGACGTCGAATGGTCGGCCGAGGACGGCACCCGCAGCGAGATGGATTTCCTGTGCCGCATCGTCGAAGCCGTGATCAAGGCCGGCGCCACCACGGTGAACATTCCCGACACCGTCGGCTACACGGTGCCGGAGGAATACACCCACTTCATGAAGACGCTGATCGAGCGCGTGCCGAACTCGGACAAGGCGATTTTCTCCGTGCACTGTCATAACGATCTCGGCATGGCGGTGGCGAACTCGCTGGCCGGCATCGTCGGCGGCGCGCGCCAGGTCGAGTGCACCATCAACGGCATCGGCGAGCGCGCCGGCAACGCCGCGCTCGAAGAGATCGTGATGGCGATCAACGTGCGCAACGACAAATTCCCCTACTGGAACAAGATCGACACCACCCAGCTGACCCGCGCCTCCAAGGTGGTGTCGGCGGCGACCTCGTTCCCCGTGCAGTACAACAAGGCGATCGTCGGCCGGAACGCGTTCGCGCATGAGAGCGGCATCCACCAGGACGGCGTGCTGAAGGACGCTTCCACCTACGAGATCATGCGGCCCGAGATGGTCGGCCTGAAGCAGTCCTCGCTGGTGCTCGGCAAGCACTCCGGCCGCCACGCCTTCGTGCACAAGCTGGAGGAGATGGGCTACAAGCTCGGCCCGAACCAGCTGGAAGACGCGTTCACGCGGATGAAGGCGCTGGCCGACCGCAAGAAGGACATCTACGACGAGGACATCGAGGCGCTGGTCGACGAGGAGATGGCGGCTTCGCACGACCGCATCAAGCTGACCTCGCTGACCGTGATCGCCGGCACCCATGGTCCGCAGCGCGCGACCATGAAGCTGGACGTCGACGGCCAGATCAAGATCGAGGAAGCCGAGGGCAACGGCCCGGTGGACGCCGTGTTCAACTGCATCAAGCGCCTGGTGCCGCACGAGGCCAAGCTCGAGCTGTACCAGGTCCACGCCGTCACCGAGGGCACCGACGCGCAGGCGGAAGTCTCGGTGCGGCTGTCGCAGGACGGTCGCTCCATGACGGCGCGCGCGGCGGATCCGGATACGCTGGTGGCGTCCGCAAAGGCCTATCTCGGCGCGCTCAACAAGATCGTCATGAAGCGCCAGCGCGACACCGTGACCGCGGCCGCGGCGAGCTGACGCACGTATTTCGTCATTCCGGGTTCGATGCTTTGCATCGCCCCGGAATGACGGCGTCGAGAATAGCTGCCCTGCTAACGGCCAATAGCAGAGTAAGCCGGCGGCCTGTATTGATGCTGCCGGCATGAGGACCTGCCGCCCGCGCGCCGGGCGGCTTAGAAAATAACAGGGAGAGATTATGCGCACCTTCGCGATCGCCGCGTCCATCGCGGCACTGGCACTCGGCTTGGCCGGGCCGGCGTCGGCCCAATCGCCGATCATCATCAAGTTCAGCCACGTCGTCGCCACCGACACGCCGAAGGGCAAGGCGGCGGAGAAGTTCAAGGAGCTGGCCGAGAAGTACACTGCCGGCAAGGTCAAGGTCGAGGTCTACCCGAACTCGACGCTGTACAAGGACAAGGAAGAGCTCGAGGCGCTGCAGCTCGGCAGCGTGCAGATGCTGGCGCCGTCCAACTCCAAGTTCGGGCCGCTCGGCATCCGCGAGTTCGAGGTGTTCGATCTGCCCTACATCCTGCCCGACCTGAAGACGCTGCGGAAGGTGACGGAAGGCCCGCTCGGCGCGCGGCTGCTCAAGCTGCTGGATGCCAAGGGCATCACCGGCCTCGCCTATTGGGACAACGGCTTCAAGCAGATGAGCGCCAACAAGAAGCTGGTGACGCCCGCCGACTATCAGGGCGTCAAGTTCCGCATCCAGTCCTCGCGCGTGCTGCAGGCCCAGTTCAAGGCGCTCGGCTCGCTGCCGCAGGTGATGGCGTTCTCGGAAGTCTACCAGGCGCTGCAGACCGGCGTGGTCGACGGCCAGGAGAACACCTGGTCGAACATCTATACCCAGAAGATGCACGAGGTGCAGAAGTACATCACCGAGACCAACCACGGTTACATCGGCTACGTCGTGATCGTGAACAAGAAGTTCTGGGACGATCTGCCGGCCGACATCCGCGACCAGCTCACCAAGGCGATGAAGGAAGCGACCGACTTCGGCAACGCGCAGTCGCAGAAGGAGAACGACGACGCCCTCGCCGAAATCAAGAAGAGCGGCAAGAGCGAGATCATCAAGCTCACCGCGGAGCAGAACGAGGCGATGCGCAAGGCGATGGAGCCGGTCTACAAGGACGCGGCGAGCCGCATCGGCCAGCCGCTGATCGACGAATTCCTGAAAGAGGCCAAGGGCACGACGAACTGAGAGCACGACGAACGGATCGTTTCGAACGAGGCTTCCGTGCGGTTCGCACGGAAGCCTTTTTGTTGCGAATGATTGCCGGATCGCGACTGGAGGTAAAATCGCCCGTTACATCTTGGTAAGGACGCGCTCCCTGTCCAAGTTGTAAGTTGCGTGTCAGCCGCAGCGCGCCCATCTTCATGGACATCCTTCCAGAGGAGGTTCGGATGAAGAAGTTCACCATCGCCGCCATCGCCGTGCTCAGCATCGCCGGCTCGGGCGCGGTCTATGCCCAATATCATCGCCCGTGGATGGAGCACATGCGCCACATCCGCATGAACCCGGAGGATCGCGCCGCCCTCGTCGACGCGCGGATCGCCGCCGTCCATGCCGGGCTGAAGCTCAACGCCGATCAGGAGAAGCTGTGGCCGCCGGTCGAGGCTGCCGTGCGCGACTTCGCCAAGCTGCGCATCGACCGCGCCAATGCGCGGATGAACGCCGGCCCGGGCGATGCCGGCAAGGACGCCGACAGGCCGGAGGATCCGGTCGCCCGCCTGCGCCAGCGCGCCGAGGACATGGGCGCGACGTCGGCGGCTTTGAAGAAGATCGCCGATGCCGCCGATCCGCTCTACAAGACCCTGGACGATGGCCAGAAGCGGCGCCTCGCCGTGCTGACCCGCCACCGCGGCCCGTTCGGCGGCGGCGAAGACGGCCCGCACCACTTCATGGAACGCGGCATGGGCCGCATGATGGATCGCGGCATGGAGCACTTCCATCACGACCGTTTCGACCGCGACGGCGGCGAGGACCGGGACCGCGAGGGCCGGCTCTGAACGAGGCGGGTTTCTGCGGGGACCGGCCCCGGACTTGACCTGGGCGAAGCCGCTGGAATCCAGCGGCTTTTCGCTTTTCCGGGCCTGTGGAAGAACCTTGGAAAACTTGCGTCCGATCGCTTGCCATACCCGGATCGCTTTGCTAAACGACCGGCCTCGCAAGGCTTTGACCGGCCTTTCGGGCGCATAGCTCAGTTGGTAGAGCAGCTGACTCTTAATCAGCGGGTCCCAGGTTCGAGCCCTGGTGCGCCCACCATTAGAAAGTCGTTACTTTCCAGGCCCTTCGCAGAGAAGCCGGCGAGAATACAATGGCGCTCGTGCGAGGATTCTGAGGTCGGACCAGCTTGTAGCGCTGCTTTCTCTTTGTCTCGGCATTCCATTCCCTACGGCGCGCAGATCCGGTGGTACAGGCGGATCACATGGTCGTCGTCGAGTAGGATATTGGAGCGAGCCAAACGGGCAATCTCCGCTTCCTGTCGCCGCTGGGTATCCTCGGTGCCGAACGAGAACCGCTTTGTCCGGGGCGGCGTTCAATCGCCTCTGCCACTAGAGCATGCCGCTGCGCCATGCGCTCTGCTCGGGCCGAGGAAGCGAGACGTCAACGACGCGATTCATCAAATCGCGTAGATCGGCGGCATCCGTTCGCCTATGGCCCCTTCAAATGCGACTTACGCACGCCGCCATACAGCCAAGGCCGTCACGCACGAGCGGCCTCAGGTTATGTCCCGTGGTCGCACGATCCATTGACACCCGCTTGGCGAGCTGGGCCATGGTCATCGGCCCTGAGGTCACGAGATAGCTCGACAGCACGATGATTCGAGATGCGGCGTCAGCGGCTGCGTGACGGTTCGCGCTCCAATGCTCGCGTCCGTCCGACCGCAGGAAATCCAATAAGTACAATAATAGAATTAAGTCCCTGAGAGCTCCGCGCCCTGCCTTTCTCACGCGTGAGTTCCGGCTTGCAGCGCCTTGTGTCCTTCATTTTCCTTCCAAGTTGCAGCTTACCGAAGCTGGGCTTGCGCGCTTCCGCGTCAACCGATCGCATCTGCGCGCTTGACTAGTTCTGAAAAAGAACTGTAGGTTCGCGAACGAGACGGCCGGACTGAACGGCCGCAAGGCTCACCACGCTGGCAGGTCACAGTGGACAGCCAGGCGCGGAGTTCGCGCGGCGCGATGCCGGGTGAACAGCCGGGTGAGGCGACAAAACACAATGACGTGCCCGGACGGGTGCGCATCAGGGAGGACGAGCCATGTTGGCGAAATGGAGGAGTCTTGCGGCTCTGGCTTTGCTTTTGAGCAGCCCGGCGTTCGCAGCCGACGAGCCCGGAGTGACCGCGACCGAGATCAAGATCGGCGGGGTATTTCCTTTCAGCGGACCTGCGTCGTCGATCGGCCTCGTAGGCAAGGGCCTGATCGCCTACATCCAATCGATCAACGACCGCGGCGGAATCAACGGCCGCAAGATCAACTACATCGCCTACGACGATGCCTACAGCCCCCCGAAGGCGGTGGAGCACGTCCGCAAGCTCGTCGAGAGCGATGAAGTGGCGTTCATGTTCGGCCAGCTCGGCACGCCCGGCCTTTCCGCAACGGCAAAATACCTGCGGGCGAAAGGGGTGCCCAGCATCGCCATCATCAGCGGCTCGTCCAAGTTCACCGACGTCGCCAGCTACCCGCTGACCACGACGGGCCTCGTCAGCTACGACACCGAAGGAAAGATCTACGCCAAGTATCTGACCAAGACGCTGCCGAACGCCAAATACGCGATCCTCTATCAGAACGACGATCTCGGCAAAGATTACGTCAACGCCTTCAAGGCGTTTCTCGGCAAGGACTACGATCGAAAGGTCGTCAGCGCATCCTATGAGGTCACGGAGCCGACCGTGGATTCGCAGGTCACAACCCTGAAAAGCTCCGGTGCCGAGGCCCTCATGATCGCGGGAACGCCGAAATTCGCCGCGCAGGCGATCCGGCAAGCTTCTGTGATCGGCTGGAAGGCGACGGTGATCATCAACTTTCCGTCCGGTTCGGTCGGCGGCACGCTCGCGCCGGCTGGCCTCGACAAATCGGTCGGCGTGATCGTCGGGACCATCAACAAGGACGTCGTGGATCCCAACTGGAAAGACGATCCCACGATGCAGACCTATCGGGCGTTTGTCGACAAGTACCTGCCCGGCGTCGACATCACCAACGGCAGCTATCTCACCGGCTATCAGCAGGGCATCCTGCTCGAGCAGATCCTGAAACAATGCGGCAATGATCTGTCGCGCAAGAACGTTTTGGCGCAGGCCAAGAACCTCAGGGATTTCGTCGTCCCGACCGCGCTGCCCGGGATCAAGGTGAACACCAGCGAAACCGAGAACATGATCTGGACGCAGATGCGGCTGCAGCGGTGGACCGGCTCGACCTGGGAAGCCTTCAGTGAAGTGTTGGACGCCAGATCCGAGTGAGTTCGCGAGTCAGGGGAGCGGACGCGGCGCGAGCTGCGTCCGAGCCTGCTCTGCGTCGGCGGGCCGCCGACGGTCACGACAGGAACGCACCGTGTGCGGCCTTTCAGCAATTCGGGAGATCATTTTCGATGTCGACAACGGCGCTGACGTTTGCACCAAGAGAGGTCTCCATCGAGCGTCGAGCGGATGGCACGCTCATCTTGAGCTCGCCCCTTGCGTGGGAGCCGTGCGATTGGCGCATCACGGATTTCCTGCCGCGCTGGGCCGACGCCGTTCCGGACCGGATTTTCCTGGCTCAACGCAACGCGAGCGGCGGATGGGACGAGATTACCTATGGTGATGCCTGGGCGCAGGTTCAGGCGGTCGGCCAAAGCCTGATCGATATGGGCGCCAAGCCGGCCGACAAGCTTGCGGTCCTGTCCGGAAACTCCATCGAGAACGCGGTGATCTCATTTGCGGCAATGTCGATCGGGGTCGTCCTGGCGCCGATATCGCCAAACTACACTCTGATGCCCGGGGGCCTTGCACGCCTCAAGGATATCGCCGAGGTGCTGCGCCCGAGTTTCGTGTTCGTCCAGAGCGGCCGCGACTTTTCCGCTGGCCGCGCCATTGCCGAACTGGCAGCCGCGACCTGGATCAGCGTCGATGGTGCACCGGACACAGTGCCCTTCAAGGGCCTGACCGATCGGACCGGGAGCGAGGGATTCGCGCGCGCCTCGCGTGAGGTGCCCTGCGATTCCGTGGCGAAGATCCTGTTCACATCCGGCTCGACCGGCTTTCCCAAAGGCGTGCTCAACACCCACCGGATGATGGCAAGCTCCCTGCAGATGGGGAGCCTGCTGGTGTCACCTCCGGCTGCGCCGGTGCAGGTTGAATGGCTGCCCTGGCACCATACGATGGGCAGCAACGTCATTCTTCACGGCATTCTGAAGAATGGCGGAACGCTCTATATCGACGATGGCCGGCCGCTGCCGCAGCTCTTTCACAAGACCATCGCCAATCTCAGGGAGGTTTCGCCGACCGCGATGTTCAATGTCCCGGCGGGCTACAATCTCTTATGCGACGCGGTCGAGAAAGACCCCGAACTCGGCGCCCGCGTGTTCAAGCGGATGGATCGTTTGAGCTACGCCGGAGCCGCAATCTCGCAAGGTACGCTTGAAAAACTCTACCGGCTGACATCGTCGATCACGGGACGCTCAATTCCTGTCATGTCAGGCTACGGCACGACCGAAACCGCTCCGACGATCAGTACGACCCACTGGGCAACGGATCAGCCGGGGGAGATTGGTCTTCCCGCGCCGGGACTTCAGCTCAAGCTGATTCCCGTCACCGATACTTACGAGGTCAGGGTCAGGGGACCCAACGTCACGCCTGGTTATCTCGGCCAGCCGGAGTTGACGGAAAGGGCTTTCGATGAAGAGGGCTTCTATCGCATCGGCGATACCGTCTCGTTTCTGGATCCGCAGAAGCCGGAGCGGGGCCTTCGCTTTACCGGCAGAATCTCCGAGAATTTCAAGCTCGCGAACGGCACCTGGGTCGCGATCGGAAATATGCGCGCGGCAATCCTGGCCGCGACCCGCGGCGTCCTGCTCGACATCGTCGTTGCGGGCGAAAACCGCGAGGCGTGCGCGCTGCTCTGCTGGCTGAATCCGACCGAGGCGGCAAGAGTTTCGAGCGGCCAAGCCGGCGATTTGACCTGCGATCCTGGCGTGATTCAATTCCTGAAGGATCGCTTTCAGCAGTATAACGAGACGGTCGGGAGCAGCGAAAGGATCTGTTCGTTCTCGCTGCTGAAGGATCCGCCATCAATGGCCGCGGGAGAAATCACCGACAAGGCCTACGTCAACCAACGCGCCGTGCTGAAAGTCCGCTCCGAGCAGGTCGAGCGTCTCTACGCCAACGAACCGTGCCGTGATGTAGTCCTGGTGTGACGGGGAGTTCAGCGTTGCCTGCGGCATGCCGGCGCTGCCGTTTCAAGCGGCGCGTGATCGTGCCTTTGTCTTCTTCGTCTGCGGCGTCTTCCCGGTCTCCGGCGCGCTTTTCTCGAGCAGGCCGCCGCGGGCGCCCGGCCCCGGGTGAGTATGAACCTCCCTGGCCGACAATGGCTCGCCGCACTCGGAGCACACCATGACGGGATCGAAGTCCTTTCCACATTTGCGGTGCTGGTGCAGCAAGGGGCGGCCGCGCTCGTCGACCATATGAGTATCACCCCAATGCACGATCGCCATCATGATCGGATAGAGGTCGAGGCCCTTCTGAGTCAGGATATATTCGTGGCGCTTGGGCGATTCCTGGTAGGGTATGCGGCGCAGGATGCCCTGTCGAACCAGCTTCTTCAGCCGCTCGGCGAGCAAGTGCCGTGTGATTCCCAGCGCCGACTGGAATCCCTCGAAGCGGCGTGTGCGCAGGAAGCACTCGCGCAGGATCAGAAGCGTCCAGCGATCGCCGATCACGGCGATGGTCCGGGCCATCGAGCACGGCTCTTCCTCGAGTTCTTTCCACTTCATCCACACACTCCAGTCGTGCCGGCATGGGCCGTTTCGAATCGCCACAAAGGCCGGCGCGGTCTCTTGCATTCTAGATAGGTACTAAATTCCAAACAATACCCCTCCGGGCAATGGAAACCAGCGGAGTACAGACGGATTTGACAGTTCTGTTTTAGAACTATACGCTGAAGGAAATGGGCTGGCGAGTGGATCGCCAGTGGCCAGTCATACGATCTCCGGGAGAAGCCGCGATGACCTTGAAGGTTGAATTCCAGTTCGATTTCGGTAGTCCGAACGCTTATCTGGCCGAAGTGGCCATTCCGGGCATCGAGCAGCGGACTGGCGTGAAGTTCACCTATGTACCGGTACTCCTGGGCGGAATTTACAAGGCGACCGGCAACATGTCGCCGTTCGACTCGCTTCGCGGCATCAAGAACAAGCCGGAATATCAGGCGCTGGAGACCCAACGGTTCATCCGACGCCACAACATCACGAAATTTCGCCAGAATCCGTTCTTCCCGGTCAACACGCTGATGCTGATGCGCGGCGCTGTCGCCGCCCAGTTCGAGGGCGTGTTCGAGCCGTATTTTCGCGCTGCCTATCATCACATGTGGGAAGAGCCGAAGAAGATGGACGACCTCGAGATCTTCCGTAACGCGTTCATCTCCTCTGGCATCGATGTCGACCGGTTGCTGGCGCGCGCACAGCAGGATGACGTCAAGAAGCGGCTGATCGATCTGACCAACGACGCCGTCAGCCGAGGAGCATTCGGCTCTCCGACCTTCTTCGTTGGCAAGGAGATGTTCTTCGGCAAGGACCAGCTCCGCGACGTCGAGGAGTCCATCGTCGAGCAGACCAGGCAGCCCGTTCCCAAATCGGCCTGACGGACGCCGACTGCCCGGACCGAGTGGCGAAAGCCACCCTCGGTTCCAGAACAAAAGCAAAATCAGGGAGAATGCCCATGCCCGGTCCACTTCACGGCGTTCGTGTGCTCGATTTGACCGGCGTGGTGTCAGGCCCGTTCGCGACCATGTTCCTGGCGGATCAAGGCGCCGACGTGCTGAAGATCGAGCCGATCGGCGGCGACATTACCCGCCGCAGCCGGGCCACCATCGACAAGGAAGGCGAGTTCTCCGCGCTGTTCATCTCCTCGAACCGAGGCAAGCGCTCGCTATCGATCGACGTCAAGAGTGCGGCGGGGCGCGAGGTGCTCGGCCGGCTGATCGCGCAGGCCGATGTCCTGGTGCAGAATTTCCGGCCAGGGACCATGGAACGTCTCGGTCTCGGCGTTCAGGAGTTGCGCCAGCGCCATCCGCGCCTGATCTACGTCTCGATCAGTGGGGTCGGCGATACCGGCCCATACGTCAAGAAGCGCGTGTATGATCCGATCGTTCAGGGACTCTCCGGCTTCGCCGATATCCAGTCGCAGCCGGTGACGAACCGGCCGCAGATGATCCGCACCATCGTCTGCGACAAGACCACCGCGGTGTTCACCGCGCAGGCGGTGGCGGCGGCGCTCTATGCGCGTGAGAAGACGGGGCAGGGCGACCATATCCAGGTGGCGATGCTGGATGCGATGATCTCTTACCTGTGGCCGGAAGGCATGATGCAATACACCGTGGTCGGCGCCGAGGCGGCCGCCGCCGATCCGAATGACCGGCCAGATCTCGTGTTCAAGACGAGCGACGGCTACATCACCGCGGGCACCATCTCCGATTCCGAATGGCAGGGTTTTTGCCGCGCGTGCGGCGATCCCGAGCTCGCCAAGGATGCTCGCTTCGCAACGCCGGCGGCGCGTTCGGTCAATGCCACCGCGCGGATCAACAAGATGGCGGAATATATCAGCCAGCATACGACGGCCGAGTGGCTGGAGCGCCTGGACGCCGCAGATGTGCCTTGCGCGCCGATCCTCCGCCGGGGCGACATCATCCACAACGAACAGGTCGTCGCGCGCGGCCTCATCGCCGAATTCGATCAGCCGAAGGTCGGCCGGGTACGGCAGCCGAAGCCGGCAGCCCGCTTCGAGGTCAACCAGGCCGCGATTGGCGGGCCCGCGCCCCGGGTCGGCGAGCACTCGCGCGAGGTGCTGCGCGACCTCGGCTATGACGACGCCGCCATCGACAAGATGATTGCCGAGCGCGCCCTGCGCGTGGCTGTCTAGCCCGAGATCGTCGTCCGGCGGCGCTCGGCTCTTCAGGCTTTTGCCGGCGCGGCCGCAACGGGAGCGACCGGAGCATTGGCTTCGATCGCCCGCTGATAGGCCTCCCGGCGATGGATACGTTCGATGTAGGGCTGCGCATTGTCGCAAATGCCGACGTCGTAAGCGATGGCCCAATCGAGGCACGTTGTCAGGAGGATGTCCGCGCTGCTGAAGCGCTCGCCCATGAGAAACGGCCGGCCATCAGCCAGGGCGACTTCGACGTGGCGCAACTGTCCGCGGAAATAGTCCGCGGCTTGAGCGACCACCTCTGGCGCAACGCCGTAGATATGTCCCAGTGCGTCCGGCCGGTGACGGCGCATGACGTAAAGGCTCGTCGAATCGAGCTCGGCCACGATAAAGAAGCACCATTCGAGCCACGCGGCATAGTCACGCGCGGCTTCCGGAATCAGCGAGCGTTCCGGCGTTGAATACATCCGCGACAGATAGGCGACGATCGCGGCGCTCTCCCCGATGCGGAAGTCGCCGTCCTGCAACAGCGGAATCTTCTGGCGGGGATTGAGCCTGGTATAGTCAGCCGTCTTCGTCTCGCCTGTGCGCGGCCCGATCGGCTTGGCCTTATAGGACAAGCCAAGTTCGTGCATCGCCCAGTGGGCACGGATGGTCCGGCTGGTGCCGGCGCCCCACAGTGTGAGATCGGGTGTCGGGCTCATCACCATTTCTCCACCGACGGGCGAAGATCGAGTTCATGGGTCCAGCCGTCGCGGCTCTGCTGGTGCGTGAACCAATACGCTTCGGCGATGGAAGATGTCTTTGTCAGGCTGTCTGGCGGGATCTCGCTCGCCTCGATCCCCTTCGCAGCTTTCATGCGCTGGTGGATCGCCTCGCTATCGACGCCGGCATCGATGATGAGATGGACGACGTGGATATTCTTCGGGCCAAGCTCGCGCGCCATGGCCTGGGCCACCGCGCGAAGTCCGAATTTCGCCGAGGAAAACGCGGCAAAGCCCTTGCCGCCGCGAATGCTGGCCGTCGCGCCCGTAAAGAAGATGGTGCCGCGCCCGCGCGACAGCATGACCCGCGCGGCTTCGCGGCCCACGAGAAAGCCGGCGTAGCAGGCCAGCTCCCAGGCCTTGAAGAACAGCTTCTCCGTGGTGTCCAGAAGGGGCTTGTTGACGTTCGAGCCGGCATTGAAAAGGCAGACCTCGATCGGTCCGATCTTGCTTTCGATGTCCGAAAAGAGCTTCTGGACTTCGACCTCCAGGCGCGCATCGACGCCGAAGGCATGGATACGATGGCCAGCCGCCGTCAGTTCATCGACAAGCCCCTGGGATTTGGCGGCGTCGCGCCGACAGATGCAAACCGTATAGCCGCCCTTCGCAAAGCGCCGCGCAACGGCTGCGCCGATCGCATCGCCTGCGCCCACCAGGATCGCCACGCCGCGACTCTCGACCATGCGCCTTCCTCCAATAAGTTCCTATTTAGAACGCAGTTCTAGTTGCGCGTCGCAGCTTTGTAAAGAACCCACGAAGGGGCAACTCAGCTGCCGCTTCTCGCGCAGAGCCGAAAGCGTCAAATTAGCGATTGACGAGTTCTAAAAAAGAACGTTAGATCGAACTTATAAATGCGCTGCGGCAAAGGACAGGCGCCCATCATCCGGGAGGTTGGCAATGGCGACCCTTTCAAGCGCGACCGATTTGGCAGGCGGCCATATGCTCCCGACCGGCGAATGCTGCATGGGGCCAGGCGCTCCGGCCTCGGCGGAATAGCTTCAACAGATCCAACCCAACCGGGAGACGAGCCTTGCAAAAGAGAAACGCAACCGCGGCCGTGATCGGGGCCGGCGATTTCATCGGCGGCGAGATCGCCAAGAAGTTCGCCGCAGAGGGGTTCACGGTCTTCGCCGGCCGCCGTAACGGCGAAAAGCTGGCTCCGCTCGTGAGGGATATCGAGGCTGCCGGCGGCGAGATCCACGCCCGTTCGCTCGACGCTCGCAAGGAAGACGAAATCATCTCCTTCCTCAACGATGCGGACAAGCACGCGCCGCTGGAAGTCTGCATCTTCAACATCGGGGCGAACGTCAATTTCCCGATTCTGGAGACCACTGAGCGCGTTTTCCGCAAGGTCTGGGAAATGGCCTGCTATTCCGGCTTTCTGGCCGGTCGTGAGGCGGCCCGGCTCATGCTGCCGCGCGGGGGCGGCAACATCTTCTTTACCGGGGCGACCGCCTCGCTCCGCGGCGGCAGCGGTTATGCAGCTTTCGCAAGCGCCAAGTTCGGCCTTCGCGCCGTCGCGCAAGCCATGGCTCGCGAGCTTGGCCCGAAAAATATTCACGTCGCGCATCTCATCATCGATTCCGGCGTGGATACCGAGTGGGTTCGGCAACGGCGGCTGGAGGCTCTCGGGCCGAACGCGCTGGATGATCCGGATGCGCTGATGCCGCCGTCCTCGGTTGCCGCATCCTATTGGCAGCTCTACCAGCAGCCGAAAAGCGCGTGGACGTTCGAGATGGAGATCCGTCCCTTCGGCGAGAAGTGGTAGCGGAGCCTGCCACGATGGAGCTCAAGCTTTCCCCCGAGGATGCCGCGTTTCGTGACGAGGTGCGCACTTTCATTGCGGAGAACTATCCGCCGGAAATGCGCGTTCCCAATCCGGAGACCGACCTGACCAAGGAGCAGTCGCTGCTCTGGCACCGGATTCTCCACAAGAAGGGCTGGATTGCGCCGCTTTGGCCCAAGGAGTATGGCGGCCCAGGCTGGTCGGTCACGCAGCGCTTCATCTTCGAGCAGGAAACCTCTCGCGCGGGCACGCTGCCGCCGCTCGCCTTCAGCGTCACCATGGTCGGGCCGGTGATCTACACTTTCGGCAACGAGGCGCAGAAGAAGAAATTTCTGCCGCGGATTTTGTCCGGCGAGGATTGGTGGTGCCAGGGCTATTCGGAGCCGGGCTCGGGCTCCGACCTCGCGACTGTCAGAACCAAGGCGGTGCGTGACGGCGACCACTACGTCGTCAACGGTCACAAGACCTGGACCACGCTGGCGCAGCATGCCGACTGGATCTTCTGCCTCGTGCGCACCGACACGAACGCGAAGCCGCAATCCGGCATTTCCTTTCTGCTGATCGACATGAAATCGCCCGGCGTCACCGTGCGGCCGATCATCACGATCGATGGCAGCCACGAGGTCAACGACGTCTTCCTCGAGAACGTCCGCGTGCCCGTCGAGAACCTGGTCGGCGAGGAGAACAAGGGCTGGACCTACGCCAAGTTCCTGCTCGGCAACGAGCGCACCAGCATGGCCGGCATCGGCCGCTCCACCCGCTACATCAACAAGCTGAAGCAGATCGTGAGGGCGGAGATCCCTGCCGACGATCCCGCGCATCTCGAATTCCTGCGGGACATTGCCCGCATCGAGCTCGACGTGCTCGCGCTGGAGGCGACCGAGCTGCGCGTCGTCGCCCAGATGGCGCGCGGCATAGACCCAGGTCCAGCGGCCTCGCTGTTCAAGATCCGCGGCACCGAGATATTCCAGGATATCACCGAGCTCACCCATCGCGCGATCGGCAATTACGGCCTTGCCATCCGTGAGCATCCGGTCAGCGCCAACCGCTTCATGCCCGGCCCCGATTACGGCCACACCGCCTCGGAGAAATATCTGAACGCGCGCAAGCTCAGCATCTACGGCGGGTCCAACGAGATCCAGCGAAACATCATCGCCAAGGCCGTGCTCGGGCTCTAGCCACGCGGATCGGGAGGATCGGATGGATATTCAGTTCACGGAAGAGCAGGAATTGCTGCGATCCAGCGTCCAACGCCTGCTGCGCGACCAATACGACTTCGAGGCGCGGCGCAAGATCGCGGCAAGCGAGGAAGGCTTCAGCCGGAAGCACTGGGACGCTTTCGCCGAGCTCGGCCTGCTGGCCGCGCCGTTCTCCGAGGGCGCCGGCGGTCTCGGCGGCGGTCCGCTGTCGACCATGATCGTCATGCATGAATTTGGCCGCCACCTCGTGGTCGAGCCGTTCGTCGAGACGGTAGTTCTGGCCGGTGGATTGATCGAGCATGTGGGCACGCCGGAGCAGCAGCAAAGCTTCATCCCTGAAATCATCGACGGCTCGAAGATCTGGACCCTGGCCTGGACGGAAAGGGCCTCGCGTTTCGATCTGGCCAATGTCACGACCAGAGCGCGGCGCGAGGGGAGCGACTACGTCCTGACCGGCGCGAAGACCATGGTGATCGCAGCGCCCTGGGCGGACTGTCTGATTGTGTCGGCGCGGACATCCGGCGGGAACACTGACCGCGGCGGCGTGAGCCTGTTCGTGGTCGATCGGCGCGCGGCCGGCATCGATCTCCAGGGCTTCAAGACCATCGACGGCCGCCGGGCCGCCGAAGTCAGCCTGCGCGATGTCCGCGGCCAATTGCTGGGCGCGGAAGGCGAGGGCGTTGCCGCGCTGGAAGCCTGCCGCGACCGCGCCATCGGCGCGCTCTGCGCGGAAGCCGTCGGCGCCATCGGTGAGCTGAACTCGGCGACGCTGGAATATTCGAAGACGCGCAAGCAGTTCGGCACCACCATCGGCTCGTTCCAGGTGCTGCAGCATCGGATGGTCGACATGTTCATCGCCCATCAGGAGGCGCTCTCTCTGATGCAGCATCTGAGCCTCAGCCTCAGCGGCGGCGATGCCGGCCTGTCGCGGCTCGCCTCCGGTGCCAAGTCGAAGATCGGCTATGCCGGCAAGTTCGTCGCCGACCAGGCGGTGCAGCTTCACGGCGGCATGGGAATGACCGACGAGCTCAACGTCGGGCACTATTTCAAGCGACTCTCCTCCATCAACATCCAGTTCGGCGATCCCGCGTTCCATGTGCTGCGTTACGCGCAGCTGGTCACGGCCGCGTAAGCAGCGAGGCAGACATGACGACTGAAGCAGTAATCGTTTCCACCGCGCGGACGGCTGTCGGCAAAGCCTACCGCGGCGCGCTCAACAATACCGACGGCCCGACCATGGCGGGGCACGTGATGGCCGAAGCGGTGAAGCGCGCCGGCATCGCGCCGGGCGAAGTCGAAGACGTGGTGATGGGTTGCGCGATGCAACAGGGCACCATGGTGATGAACGTGGCGCGCAAGGGCGCGGTTCGCGCCGGCCTGCCGGTGACGGTCGCCGGCACCACCATCGACCGGCAATGCGCCTCCGGCCTCCAGGCCATCGCGGTGGCCGCACGCTCGGTGATGCTCGACGGGGTCGAGGTCGCGATCGGCGGCGGCATCGAGTCGATCAGTCTCGTGCAGAACGAGCATATGAACAAATTCCATGCCGTCGACGACGAACTGATGGCGATGAAGCCCGAAATGTACATGTCGATGCTCGATACGGCCGAGGTCGTCGCCGAGCGCTACAAGATCGGCCGCGACAAGCAGGACGAATACAGCCTCGAGTGCCAACGCCGCGTCGGCGCTGCGTTGCAGGCGGGCCGCTTCAACGACGAGATCGTGCCGTTCACGACCAGGATGGCGCTGTTCAACAAGGACACCAAGGAGGTCACCTACGAGCAGGTGACGCTCACAAAGGACGAAGGCCCCCGTCCCGAAACCACCGCCGAAGGCCTCGCCAAGATCAAGCCGGTGTTCGAGGGCAAGACCATCAGCGCGGGAAATGCCAGCCAGCTTTCGGACGGTGCCTCGGCCTGCGTGATCATGAGCGACAAGATTGCAGCGAGGAAGGGGCTGAAGCCGCTCGGCATCTTTCGCGGCTTCGTCGCCGCCGGCGTCGAGCCGGATGAGATGGGCGTCGGTCCGGTCGCCGCGATCCCGCGGCTGCTCAAGCGCCATAACCTCAAGATCGACGACATCGACCTCTGGGAGCTCAACGAAGCCTATGCGGTGCAGGTGATCTATTGCCGCGACAAGCTCGGCATCGATCCGGAAAAGCTCAACGTCAACGGCGGCTCGATCGCGATCGGTCATCCCTACGGCATGACCGGGTCGCGGCTCACCGGCCATCTCCTGATCGAGGGCCGGCGGCGCAAGGCGAAATACGGCGTGGTGACCATGTGCATCGGTGGCGGCATGGGCGCAGCCGGCCTGTTTGAAATCATCCACTGAGCGGCAACGCGGGGAGATCATTCGTGAAGACAGCGATCACTGAACTGTTCGGCATCGAGCACCCGATCATCCAGGGCGGAATGCACTATGTCGGCTTCGCCGAAATGGCGGCGGCCGTGTCCAACGCGGGCGGGCTCGGCTTGATCACGGGTCTGACGCAGAGAACGCCGGAGCTGCTGGCCAAGGAGATCGCGCGCTGCCGCGACATGACGGACAAGCCGTTCGGCGTGAACCTCACATTCCTGCCGACCTTCAGTGCACCGCCTTATCCGGAATACATCGCTGCCATCAGGGAAGGCGGCGTCAAGATCGTCGAAACCGCCGGGCGCAGCCCCGAGCAGTACATGCCGGCCCTGAAGGCGGGCGGCATCAAGGTGATTCACAAGTGTACCTCCGTTCGGCACTCCCTGAAGGCCGAGCAGATCGGCTGCGATGCCGTCAGCGTCGACGGCTTCGAGTGCGGCGGCCATCCCGGCGAGGATGACATGCCGAACATGATCCTGTTGCCGCGCGCGGCCGAAGAACTGAAGATCCCGTTCGTTGCCTCGGGCGGCATGGCGGACGCGCGCAGCCTGGTTGCGGCCCTGGCGATGGGCGCTGCGGGCATGAACATGGGCACGCGCTTCATCGCCACCAAGGAAGCGCCGGTGCACGAGAACGTCAAGAAGGCGCTGGTCGCGGCGACGGAGCTCGACACCAGGCTCGTCATGCGCGCGCTGCGCAATACGGAGCGGGTCCTGAACAACAAAGGCGTCGAGCAGCTGCTCGAGATCGAGCGAGAGAGGGGCAAGAGCCTCAAGATCGAGGACATCCACGACCAGGTGGCGGGCGTCTATCCCAAGGTGATGATTGAGGGCGACATGGACGCAGGCGCCTGGAGCTGTGGCATGGTCGTCGGGCTCATTCACGACATTCCGACCGTGAAGGAACTGATCGACCGCATCATGGCGGATGCCGAGCGACTGATCAGGGGCAGGCTGACCGGATTCCTCGACGCCGACAGCGGAGCCGCGCGAAAGGTCGCGTGAGGACCACGGGGATCGGCGCCTCAAGCGCCGCTTCCCGCGCATCCGTCCGGTGAGGGGCCTCCGACCTCGGCTCCCTCACCGGGACTGCTGCTAGGCGGCCATTCGCAGCAGACCGACGATGTCGGATTGGTCTTTGAAGGGGCGCGGATTGGCCTTTACGAAGCGATGATTGATCGCGATCCTGCTGATGTGATCGAACTTGTCTTCACCAATGCCGACGTCGGCCAGCCGCGCAGGCAGCCCAAGCGTCTTGGTGAATTCCGCGAAGGCATCTGCGGCTTCGCCGCCCGGCGCGCCCAGGGCCGTCGCCAAACGCTTTTGCGCATCCTCGGTGAACGGCTTGTTGTAGCGCAGAAGGCTCGGCATGATGACGGGCGTGCAATAGTAGTGGGGAACGTCAAACGTCCCGCCAAGCACGTGGCCAATGCCGTGACTTGCGCCCATGGGGACGCGGGCCTGCAGCCCGTACGAAGCAAGCCATGAGCCATATTGCGACAATCGGCGTGCCTCGAGATCGTCAGGCTGTTGCAAGGTCTGGAGCATTCCCTCGCGCAGCGTGCGGATGCCCGCCAGGACGACTTCGTCGGCCAAGGGAGTGCCGGCCGGTGAGCACAAAGCCTCGATGCCGTGATCCATCGAGCGGGTGCCCGATCCCATCCAGAGCTTTGTCGGCGTATGAAGGGTGAGGGCGGGATCGAGAATGATGGCCACCGGCATCATCTGGGGGTGAAAGAAGATCTGCTTCAGCTTCTGGCGCTCATCGGTGACGAGCGCCGCGGCATTGTATTCCCCGCCGTTCAGCGTCGACGGCACCGCGATCTGCCGAACTGCCGGCGCGCGGAAGGGAGATTGGCTCACGCCCGGCCCTATCGAAAAGGGATCGAAGCCCGCTTCATCGCGGATGTCGTGCTCCATCGCCATGATGACGATCTTGGCGAGATCGACCGCCGACCCTCCGCCGACAGCCACGACCAGATCGGCTCGCGCCTCCTTGGCATGAAGGGCGACCTCGGCAGCCTGCTTGCGCGTCGTGTGCTGTGCAATTCCGTCGAAGGTCGCTGCATGCTTGTCGCCCAGCGTAAGCCGGATTTTCTCGATCTCGTCAGTCTTGGAGTTCAGCGTTCGGCTGGCGAGGAGGAAGACGCGCTTTGCGCCAAGTCGCTCCGCCTCATCGCGGACAGCTTCGGCGGCGGCTTTGCCATAGATGACCCGATCGATTGCCGGAAAGTTATGGACACCTGACCTGCGCATGTTTTCCTCCCACGGGACGCCCGACTGCCGGGTTTTATATTATGGTCATCATTTAAATTAGGAACGGCCTTTCGGCAAGTTGGAGCTTTGCGATGTGCTGAAAATTAAATGGCGACGGTTGCCGTCGCCGATCAACGGCGTCTTCTATCGCGGTTCATGGAAGCGCTCTGCCAATATCAAGGCCTGTGCTTGTTCGATCACTGCCAGCACGCCGCAGCGCCAGGGGTCAAGCGTCCATAATTCGTTTCATCGTGGCCCGGTGCATTGAACGGGGCGTCAGACGATTTGAGAAGGCCGCCATCTTGTTCATTACGCCTGCGATCACCGTGGCCTTTCCTTGCATGAGCGCACGAATACCGCTCGTGGCGACCGGACGCGGCTTCATGGTGAGGAGCCGCAGCAAGCTTGAAGCGGTTGCGCCGGCTGCCGCATCGAAGCCCGTCGCGGTGTGCCCCGGGCAGAGACTGGTCACAACCACACCATGCGGGCGGAGTTCGTCGTGCAGGGCCTCGCCAAAGGCCAGCACATAAGCCTTGGTCGCTGCATAGGCCGCATAGCTGGGAACGGCCT
>RXJC01000015.1 GCA_003963435.1 Bradyrhizobiaceae bacterium
GCAGCGGCTCGACCATCGGCCGCAGCGATCCGTGCGAGAGCACGGTGTAGCCGAGGTCGAGGCAGGCGACCCCGAGGCGGAACCGCCGGCTATGCGGAACCGCCTGGAGATAGCCGAGCTCGACCAGGGTCTGGATCAGGCGAAACGCCGTGCCGCGATCGAGATCGGCAGCTGCGGCAATGTCACTCAGGGTCAGCTCAAACGCCTCGCTGCTGAAGCTCTGGAGCACGGCAAAGGCCTTGCCGACGGAGGCGACGTAGTTCTTTGGATTTTTCGGCGGCGATTCCGCTTTGCGTTGAGCGGCCTTCTTTTCCACCTTGGCCATGCCTGAATGCCCCGTCATGACGGCATCGCCCTTGACGCCGGGGCGCGCCGATTTTACGACTGCATCAGATAATAACAAATGTTCGCATTCCGAACAATGCCGTTCTCGCGACCGGAGGAAGTTTTGTCGACATCATCGCTGCACCCCCATGGCGTGTTCTCCGCCGCGCTGACGCCGCTCGACGCCGAGCTCGCGCCCGATCACGCGCGCTTCGTCGAGCACTGCCGCTACCTGCTCGACGAAGGCTGCGACGGCATCGCGATGCTCGGTACGACGGGAGAGGCGAACTCTTTCTCGATCGCCGAGCGCACCGCGCTGCTGGAGGCGGTGATCGCTGGCGGCGTCAAGCCGAGCCAGCTGCTGCCTGGCACCGGTGTCGCCGCGTTCACCGACACCATCGCGTTGACGCGCCATGCGCTGTCGGCCGGCGTCGAGACCGTGGTGATGCTGCCGCCGTTCTACTACAAGAGCGTCAGCGATGACGGCGTCTATGCCGCCTACAGCGAGATCGTGCAGCGGATCGGCGATGCCAGGCTCAAGGTCGTGCTTTATCACTACCCGCAGATGTCCGCGCAGCCGATCTCGCATGCGCTGATCGAGCGGTTGCGCACGGCGTACCCGGCGACGTTCACCGGCATCAAGGATTCGTCCGGCGACTTCGCCAACATGACCGCGATGGTCGAGCGATTCCCCGGCTTCTCGGTGCTCGGCGGCGCCGACCCGCTGATGCTGCCGTTGCTGCGCAAGGGCGGGGCGGGCTGCATCACCGCGACCTCCAATATCGTCGCGCGCAGTCTTGCCTACGTGTTCAGGCATTTTGGCGACAGCGACGACGAGCCGGCGCTTAAGGCGGCGCAGGCGCGCATCGTGAAGGCGCGCGAGCTCGTCTCGCAATTCCCGCAGATGGCGTCGCTGAAGGCGCTGACGGCCGATCGCACGGGACACCCGGGGTGGAAACGCCTGCGACCGCCGTTGCAGGCGCTGCCGCCCGAGCAGGAGCAAGTTCTGCTCGCGAATGCCGCGGCGTTCGCCGCCTCCGCCTAGACCCGGCGCGAAAGGCGATCCGATGTGCGACTCTTTCCGGGATGCGCTGACCGGCCTCGCCGCCATCGTCGGCGACAGGCACGTCATCGCGTCCGGGCCCGACCAGGAGCCTTACGTGGTGGACTGGCGCGGGCGCTATCATGGCCGCGCCGCCGCGGTGGTGAAGGCTGGTTCGACGGCCGAGGTCGCCGCCGTGGTAAAACTTTGTGCCGACAAGCGGCTCGCGATCGTGCCACAGGGCGGCAACACCGGCATGTGCGGCGGTGCGACGCCGGACGACCGCGCCGGCAACGTCGTGATCCGGCTGGATCGGATGCGGGCCGTGCGCGACGTCAGCGCGCTCGCCAATACGATCACGGTGGAGGCAGGTTGCATTCTTGCCGAGGTGCAGAATGCGGCGCGGGAAGTCGATCGCTATTTTCCCTTGAGCCTCGGCGCCGAAGGCTCCTGCCAGATCGGCGGCAACATCTCGACCAATGCCGGTGGCACGGCCGTGCTGCGCTACGGGTCGACGCGAGATCTGGTGCTCGGGCTGGAGGTCGTGTTGCCCGACGGACGAATCTTCAACGGCCTGCGCGCGCTGCGCAAGGATAACACCGGCTACGCGCTCAAGCAGCTCTTCATCGGTGCGGAGGGCACGCTCGGCATCATCACTGCCGCGGTGTTGAAACTGTTCGCGCCGCCCCGCAGCTCGGCGCTGGCGCTGTTGAAATTGCAAGGCGTCGAGCAGGCGCTCGAGATCATGCATCGCCTGCGCGGGGCGGTCGGCGACCGGCTTGGCAGCCTTGAGATTATGTCGCGTTCCCAGATCGAGGCGATCGCCGAAACGGTGCCGCATGTCGCAGTCCCGTTCGAGCTGACGACGCCGTGGTATCTGATCGTCGAGCTGACCGACACGCTCGCCGGCGTCGATCTCGACGAGCCGCTCGCCACGGTGCTGGCGGAGGCGATGGAGGCCGGCCTCGCCGAAGACGTGATCCTTGCGTCGAACCTCGCGCAGGCGAGGGCGATCTGGGCCGTCAGGCACAGCGTGTCGGAAGGCAACAAGCGCAGCGGCTATGTCGTCTCGCATGACAGCGTCGTGCCGCTGGAGCGGCAGGCGGCGTTCGTCACCAATGTCGAGGCCCGGATCAACGCCGCCGTGCCGCATGCGCGCGTCGTGATGCACGGCCATATCGGCGACGGCAACATCCACGTGATCGCCTTGATCGACCGTGCGCGTTGCCAGGATCCGGACGCGACGGCTGCTTTGGCGGCGGAAATCAACGAGATCGTCGATGACGAGACCGCGGCGCAGGGCGGAGCCATCAGCGCCGAGCACGGCATCGGCATCACCAATCGGAGCCGGCTCGCCCGTGTTGCCGACCCGCTCGACATCGACCTGATGCGCGACATCAAGCGCCTGCTCGATCCGAACGGCCTGATGAATCCGGGCAAGATTTTTGCTGTGGGAGGCGCGCAGCGATGACGAGCATCCGCCTGCTGGCCGACGATCTCACTGGTGCGCTCGACACCGCGGCGGAGTTCGTCGGCCTGTGCGGACCGTTCGAGGTCGTCTGGTCGGAGGCGTCGGCAGCGCAGGGTTCCAGGAGCCTCGCCATCGATAGCGGCACCCGCGAACGGTCGAAAGCTGACAGCATCGAGATCGTCGGACGGCTGGCACCGCAGCTCCAGGGCGCAACCATCGCCTACAAGAAGGTCGACAGCCTCCTGCGAGGCGCCTGGGCGGCTGAGCTCGGCGCCTGCCTGCGCAACGGCCATTGGGCCTCCTGCGTGGTCGCGCCCGCGTTCGACTATCAAGGACGCCGCACTGTCGGTGGCCAGCAATTCGCGCGTACCGTGCATGGCGATTGGCACAGGGTCGGCGATCATTTGCTGGATCAACTGATGCAGGACGGCATCGCGGCACGACAGGGCACGCCCGATACGCTCTCGCAGGGCGGCGTCCAGGTGTTCGATGCCGAGTCCGACCTCGATCTCGATCGCGTCGTCGAGATGGCGCGGCGCATGCCGGCGCCTGTGCTGTGGTGCGGCAGCGGCGGCCTCGCCGGCGCGCTTTCGCGCAGCTGCCCTGCCGATGTGCCGGGCCAGTTGAAGCTGCCGGTGCTGGGGCTGTTCGGCTCCGATCAGCCCGCGACGGCGGCGCAGCTCACCGCGTGCGGCGAAGCGACGATTGCGCTAGCTGAAGGTGAGGGTGTATCGCCGGTTCAGCGCAAGCTGGACGACGATCGCGTCGCCATGGTCAGATTCTCGCTCGCCGAAGGACTGACGCGCAATGAAGCGGCGCAGCGGATCGCGCACGAAATGACGGCCTTGACGGCGGCACTCGACCCGCCGGGCACGCTGATCGTCGCCGGCGGAGAGACCCTGAAGGCCGCATGCGTTGCGCTCGGAGCGCATGCGCTGCAGGTAACGGGACGTATCGTGCCGGGATTGCCGCGCTCGGTCCTGCAGGGCGGCCGCTGGGCCGGCGTCGACGTCATTTCGAAGTCCGGGGCGTTCGGCAACAGCGAGCTGTGGCATGATCTGCTGCGGGACAATCATCTCATCAGCAAGGGGAGTCTGACATGACCTCTCGTCATCTTGCCATCACCATGGGCGATCCCGCCGGGATCGGGCCGGAGATCATCGTCAAAGCCTGTGTGGGGCTGAAGGACCGGATCGCGAAGGGCGATCTGCGATTGCTGATCATCGGCAGCGGCGTGGCGCTCTTTGGCGCAAAGGCCGCGATCGGCGCCGACATTGCGATCCCTGAGGTCTCGGCCGACGATCGCGAATGGCCCAACCTCTGTTATCTGCAGGCCGATACCGAAGGCGATCCGATCAAGCCCGGCGTGCTCAGCGCCGACGGCGGCCGGTTCGCCTACAAGGCGATCGAGCAGGGCGTGCGCCTGACGCAGGCAGGGCGGACCGCGGCGATCGTCACCGCGCCGCTCAACAAGGAAGCGCTCAACAAGGCGGGCTATCACTTTCCTGGCCACACCGAGATGCTGGCGCATCTCACCGGTGTGCGCGGGTCGGTGATGCTGCTCGCCCACGGCAACATGCGTGTCAGTCATGTCTCGACCCACGTGGCGCTGGAGGACGTGCCGAAACGTCTGACGCCGGAGCGGCTGCGCATGGTGATCGACCTCACCAACGATGCCCTGTTGCGGCTCGGCATTGCCAAGCCGAAGATCGCGATTGCGGCGCTCAATCCCCATGCCGGCGAGGGCGGCCTGTTCGGCCGACAGGACATCGACGTGTCCGCGCCGACGATCGCCAAGGCAGTCGCGGATGGTCTCGACGTCGTCGGCCCCGTGCCCGGCGACACCATCTTCGTCAAGCTGCGCGCGGGCCAGTACGATGCCGCGGTCGCCATGTATCACGACCAGGGGCACATCCCGGTCAAGCTGCTGGGCTTCCAGGTCGATCCCGCGACCGGCCGCTGGCAAGAGCTCTCCGGCGTCAACATCACGCTGGGCCTGCCGATCATTCGCACCTCCGTCGATCATGGCACCGCCTTCGACATTGCCGGCAAGGGCATCGCCAACGAGCACAGCCTGATCGAGGCCATCGACTATGCCGAGCGGCTGTCCGCCGGCGGCTCCGCATCCAAGTCATGAGATCGAACGCACGATGACCAACGCTTTCACGCCCATTGAAATCCAGCGTCCCACCATTCTCGAATTCGGCAACGGCACCCTTACCGCTGCGGCGCGCTTTGCCGAGCGGATCGGCGCCAGGCGTCCGCTGGTGATCTCCGACCCGTTCAACGCGCGCCGTGTCGATACGCTGGCGCTGCCGGGTGCCGTGACGGTGTTCGGCGAGGTCAAGCCCGAGCCGGACCTGCCCAATCTCGAAAAGGCCGTGGCGATGGCGAAGCAGGCCAGGCCCGATCTCGTGGTCGGATTCGGCGGCGGCAGCGCGATGGATCTCGCCAAGCTGGTCGCCGTGATGTGCACGAGCGACGTACCCTTTGCCGACATCGTCGGGCCGGAGAAAGTGGCGGGCCGCAACGTTGCGCTGATGCAGATCCCGACGACGTCGGGCACCGGCAGCGAAGCCGGCACCCGTGCGCTGGTCACCGATCCCGTCAGCCAGAACAAGCAGGCGGTGCAGAGCCGCTTCATGCTGGCCGACATCGCCATCGTCGATCCG
>RXJC01000185.1 GCA_003963435.1 Bradyrhizobiaceae bacterium
CCTCGTTCCGGCTCTACCACCAGGGCAGCGCGACCGAGCGCGGCGCGCTGTTCAACCCCGACTACAATCTCGACGAGCTCGACTTCCTGCGCCAGCACACGCCGGCCGGCGGCACCTTCGTCGACGTCGGCGCCAATGTCGGCACCTTTTCGTTGGTGATGGCGCAGCAGGTCGGCACCTCGGGCAAGGTGATCGCGATCGAGCCGCATCCGGTCACGTTCGCACGGCTCTCGTTCAACCACGCCGCATCGAAGACGGCGCAAGTGCGCCTGGTGCAGGCCGCGGCCGGCGAGGCCGACGGCGAGCTGATGATCGAGAGCGGCGGCGGCAATCTCGGCGCCACGCACGTCGTCATCGGCGCGGCCAGCGCGGACGCCATCAAGGTGCCGTCGCGGCGGCTGACGCGCATCCTCGACGAGGCCGGCGTCACCCAGGTCGATTCGCTCAAGATCGACGTCGAAGGTTTTGAGGAGCGCGTGCTGATCAGCTTCTTCCGCGACGCGCCGCCAACGCTATGGCCGCGCGCGGTGGTGATCGAGCATCTGTCACAAAACGAATGGCAGCAGGATTGTATTGCCGACATGGTCGCGCGAGGCTTTGCGATCGTGCGCAGGACGCGGAGCAATACCTTCCTGTCGCGCGGCTGACGACGAACGACGGAGGTTGCGATGTTGGATCATGTGGGAATTTCGGTCTCCGACTATGAGCGGGCCAAGGCGTTCTATGCCAAGGCGCTGGCTCCGCTCGGCTACGGCCTGATCATGGAAGTCACGGCGGAGCAGACCGGTCACGCCGCGGCCGCAGGCTTTGGCGCCAACGGCAAGCCGGATTTCTGGTTCGGCGGGGGAGGCGCGATGAACAAGCCGGTGCACATCGCCATCACGGCCAACGACCGTGCCGCCGTCGACGCGTTCTACAAGGCGGCGATCGCGGCAGGCGGGCGCGACAACGGCGCGCCGGGCATCCGCCCGCATTATCACGCAAATTATTACGGCGCCTTCGTGCTCGACCCGGATGGCCACAACATCGAGGCCGTCTGCCACGCACCTGAGTAGATCCGATCCAGCGGGAACATCGCATCCCGCAGGCCGTTATCGTCGCTTGCAGAAGGAGCACGATATGGCCAACGACAATGCCCGTGACGTCGAGCGCGTCTGGGATCTGATGAAGAAGATCGGCTTTGCGATGCTGGTGACGCGCGACGGCGACAAGCTGCGGGCACGGCCGATGAGCGCCTATCTGGATCGCGACGCCAACGCAATCCTCTTCCTGACCGACGCGAGGCGCCACAAGGACGAGGAGATCGCGCGCAATCCCTCCGTCAATTTGTCGTTCGCCGATGCCGGCAGCCAGAAATACGTCTCACTGACCGGCACGGCCGTCGTCTCCAACGATCGCGCGAAGATCAAGGAGCTGTTCTCGACGCCGGCCAAGGCGTGGTGGGACAGCGCGGAGGATTCCAACATCCGCGTACTCAAGATCACGCCTGATGATGCCGAGTTCTGGGATTCGCCGGGCACGGTGATCTCCTACGTGAAGATGGCCGCCGCGGCGGTGACCAACACGCGGCCCGATCTCGGCGAGAATCGCAAGGTCTCGATGTGATGCCGATCGAACCGCCCGAGATTCCACCCTCGACGCCGGGCACGCCGACCGAGCCGCCGCCGGGAATTCCGCCCGGCAATCCGCAGCCCGAAATCGAGCCGCCGGTGCGCGAGCCCGGCGAAACCCCGCGGCCCGACGAATTACCGGGCCGCGTGCCCGAAGAGATTCCGTCGCGCGGGCCGAGCGGGCCGCTCACGCCCAATCCCGCGACCGACGCGATGCCGCGCAATCACATGTGAGGCCAAGCATCACATGTGAGGCGATTGCAACGGACGCCTGAATGCGCAATGAACGTCATCATAGTGAGTCGATTTGCGTGCAGAAATAAATCGGGCCGCGACCGCTTCGCCTGCCACAATGCGGCCTAACGCGTAGCTGTTCATCACGACACTTCGTCAAAGAACCTTCCGGGGAAGTTCACCACCATGACCAACCTTCGTTTCGTGCTGCTTGCGACGACGGCTCTCACCGCGATGCAATTGGCCAACACTGCATCGCATGCGCAAGGCGCTGCGCCGTTCGTGGTCGCGCAGGCCCAGCCGCAAGACGCGGGCCCTGACGGAAAACCGAAGCAGCCGCCGAAGGGACCGCCCGCGGCCGCGCCGCCTGCGGCACCCGCGCGCCCGGCGGCACCGCCACCCGCGGCTGCACCTCCGCATCCGCCCGCTGCGCCGCCGCCGGTCGCGCAGGCCCAGCCGCAAGACGCGGGCCCTGACGGAAAACCGAAGCAGCCGCCGAAGGGACCGCCCGCGGCCGCGCCGCCTGCGGCACCCGCGCGCCCGGCGGCACCGCCACCCGCGGCTGCACCTCCGCATCCGCCCGCTGCGCCGCCGCCAGCGGCCGCACCGCCGCGCCCATCTGCACCGCCTCCTCCGCCGCCGCCTCCTGCGGCCCGTCCGGCCCCCCCGCCGCCACCCCCGCCGCCTGCTGCGCCGAAGCAGCCGTCGCCGCCTCCGGCCGCGCAGCAGCATGCACCGACACCGCCGCCTCCCGCACCGCCTGCGGCACGGCCGGCTCCGACACCGCCGCCCGCAGCGGCGCCGCAGCAGCACACGCCCCCGACGCCGCCGCCAGCGGCTCGCCCGACACCTCCGCCTCCGCCACCTCCGGCAGCGGCTCCCTCCGCGCGGCCCGCACCGGCACCTACGGCAACACCGCCTGCTCCGACAGCAGCGCCCGCGGCTCGCCCCGGTGCGCCGGCAACCACTCCGGCCCCGACGGCGCCACACACACCGACGACAGCGCCTGCGCCGACCGCAACGCCGGCACCTGGCAGCACGCCTGGCACACCGCCGGCTGGCCGCCCCGGCACACCGCCGGGACGTCCCGGCGCGCCGCCACCGGCAGGATCAACAGCACCCGGTGCCACGCCCGCTCCCGGCGGCACGCCGACGCCGCCGCCCGGACGCCCAGGTGGCGCAGCCCCGGCGCCCGGCGCGACCCCGGCTCCGACTGCGACGCAGGCTCCCGGCCAACAGGGCGCAACGCCTCCGGCCGCCGGAACTCCGCCCGCAGCGCCGCAAGCTGGCACTCTGCCACGGCCACCGGCGCCTCCCCCCGGCGCCGCAGCGCCCACTGTCGTCCAAGGCTCGGCAGCTTCCGCGCCGCCGCCCGACAAGGCACAATACAAGCCGCCGACGGTCGCACCGGCCTTCCGGGCCGCGCCGACGGTCGCAGCGCCGTTGCCGCCGGCGCCGCGTCCACCGCAGCGTGACCTGACCCCGCTTGCGATCGGCGCAGGCGTGGTGGCCGGCGCCGTGATCGGCGCGACCATCGCCGACCTCCACAATCAACGCCGCGAGACCATCGAAGGCGGCCGCACCGTCTACACCGAGCCGGACCGCATCATCATCCGCGATCCGGGCGGCCAGGCCTATGTCCGTGGCAGCGATCTCTATCGCTTCCGCTACGGCGCCCGCGATATCCGCACCGACACCGTCGGTGGCGAAACGCGCACGGTCGTGATTCGTCCTGACGGCAGCGAGATCATCACGGTCGTCGGCCCCGATGGCCGGCTGATGAGACGCATCCGCAGGGACCCGCGCGGGCGCGAAATCATCATCATCGACAACACCTACCGCGATCCGCGGGCGGTCGGCGGCTTCTATGTCGACGTGCCGCCGCCGGTCGTGAACATGCCCTACGATCGCTACATCGTCGATGCCCAGGAAGCGTCACCTGACGTCATCTACCAGACCATGGTGGCGCCGCCGGTGCAGCGGATCGATCGGCGCTACTCGCTCGACGAAATCCGCTACAGCCCCAATGTTCGCATGCAGATGCCGAGCATCGACGTCAACACGATTGTCTTCGAGACGGGATCGTGGACCATTCCGCCGGACCAGGCGGCGCGGCTGCAGGTGATCGCGGACGGCCTCAACCAGGCGATCCAGCGCAATCCGCGCGAGGTCTTCCTGATCGAGGGACACACCGACGCTGTCGGCAACGAGATCGACAATCTTTCGCTGTCGGATCGTCGTGCGCAGGCCGCGGCCGAATTGCTGACCCAGCAATTCGGTGTTCCCGCCGAGAACCTGACGTCGCAGGGCTATGGCGAGCAGTACCTGAAGGAGCAGACGCAGGGGCCGAGCGCGATCAATCGTCGCGTCACGATCCGCAACATCACGCCGCTGCTCAACGGCGGCCAGGCCTCGCTGCCACCGCCCCCGCCCGGCACCGCGCCGCCGCGGTAACGGCACGCACCAACGCAAATGGCCGGGAGCGATCCCGGCCATTTTTGTTTTTAGGGTCCGTAGCCCGGATGGAGCGAAGCGCAATCCGGGAATCTATCCGCTTGGCAAGACGTCCCGGATTTCGCTTCGCTCCATCCGGGCTACAAGCGTGTCAGCCCTTGTCGCTCTCGAGCCGGAAGATCTGCGAGCCTTCGCTGCCCGACAGCAGACCGGTCTTCGAATAGAGACCGAGCTTCGTCCGCGTGTCCGCGATGTCGAGATTGCGCATGGTGAGCTGGCCGATGCGGTCGGCCGGCGTGAAGGCGGCATCCTCGACCTTCTCCATGCTGAGCCTTTCAGGCGCATAGGTGAGATTCGGGCTCTCGGTGTTGAGGATCGAGTAGTCGTTGCCGCGGCGCAGCTCCAATGTCACTTCACCGGTGACGGCGCGCGCGACCCAGCGCTGCGCGGTCTCGCGCAGCATCAGGGCCTGCGAGTCGAACCAGCGGCCCTGATAGAGCAGGCGCCCCAAGCGCATCCCGCTGATGCGGTACTGCTCGATGGTGTCCTCGTTGTGGATGCCGGTGACAAGGCGCTCATAGGCGATGTGCAAGAGCGCCATGCCCGGCGCTTCATAGATGCCGCGGCTCTTGGCCTCGATGATGCGGTTCTCGATCTGGTCGCTCATGCCGAGCCCGTGGCGGCCGCCGATGGCGTTGGCTTCCAGGAACAGCGCGACGGGATCGGAGAAGGTCTGGCCGTTCAGCGCCGTGGGCTGGCCTTCTTCAAAGCGCACCACGACCTTCTCGGCCTTGACCGCGCAATCGTCGCGCCAGAACGGCACGCCCATGATGGGGTTGACGATCTTGATGCCGCTGTCGAGGCTTTCGAGATCCTTGGCCTCGTGCGTGGCGCCGAGCAGATTGCTGTCGGTCGAATACGCCTTCTCGGCGCTCATCTTGTAGGCAAAGCCCTGGGCGGTCATGAACGCCGACATCTCGGCGCGGCCACCGAGCTCGTCGATGAACTGCTGGTCGAGCCAGGGCTTGTAGATCTTCAGGCCCGGATTGGTGAGGAGGCCGTAGCGGTAGAAGCGCTCGATGTCGTTGCCCTTGAAGGTCGAGCCATCGCCCCAGATGTTGACGCCATCTTCCTTCATCGCCGCGACCAGCATCGTGCCGGTGACGGCGCGCCCCAGAGGCGTCGTGTTGAAATAGGTGATGCCGCCGGTCGAGATGTGGAAGGCGCCCGACTGGATTGCGGCGATGCCTTCATGGACGAGCTGGGTGCGGCAATCGACGAGGCGGGCCTTCTCAGCGCCGAACTCCATCGCCTTGCGCGGGATCTCGTTGTAGTCGGCCTCGTCGGGCTGGCCCAGATTGGCGGTGTAGGCGTAGCAGCGCGCGCCCTTCTGCTTCATCCAGAGCAGTGCCGCAGAGGTGTCGAGGCCGCCCGAAAAAGCAATGCCGACTTTCTCACCCTTGGGCAGGCTTTTCAGGATCGTGGTCATGGCGCGTCCAATCGGTCTCAAGGAGCTGATGTTGTCTATGGCTCGAGGGCGGCGAATATCAAATTTCGCGAGGCTGAGCACGCATTTAATGGCTCAAACCGAGGGCTCGGGACCGGCCCTGCGGCCGAACAGGCGCTGGCGGAGCCGGAAGGCGGGCATGTTCAGCCGGGTCAGGGCAGCATCGACCGCCTCGTCCGAAAACCGCGTCCGCGGCCAGCGGTAAATCAGCGCGTAGGCGAACCAGATCACCAGGAAGGTGACGAGGCCGGCGATCGAAACGTCGGTGAAGAAGTGGCCGCCGAAGGCCATGCGCAGCCCGCTGGTGACGGCGCCAAACACCACGGCAGCGGTATAGGCGAGCGGCCGCCACGCCGGCGGCGCCAGCGTGGCCGGCGCCAGGGTCCAGAACGCGGTCGCGCCTTCGCCCGAGAAGAACGAGCAGTTGCGCGCGCAGCCGCCGCGCGGATCCCACCACGGCACGAATTGCTGGTCGCCGGCGAATTCAGTCACCACCACCGGCCGTGGCCGGCCCCAATAGGTCTTGAAGGTGAGGTTGGTGAGAATGCCGGCCGACAGGATGATGGTGGCGAGCAGGAACACGATCGCGCGTCCCGACACCATCAGCGGGCGGTCGGGCCTGATCATCTTCACCACCAGCGCGACAATCGACGGCGCCACGAAGGCCCAGGCGACCCACATCGCAGCATCACGCGCAAAGCCCGCCCAGTCGTTCAGCTTGAGCGGAAAGGTCTTGGTCTCGGGATCGAAGAACAGCGATGCGAGCTTGAGATCGAGCTCGGGATAGACGCCGAAAACGACGCCGATCACGAGCCACAGCGCCAGGGCGATGAAGAGTCCGGTCCGGTTCATGGCGCGCGGTTTAGCGGAGTGGGGAGGGGATGAAAACCCCGACGGCGGTCCCCCTCCAGGGGAGGGTAAGAAAGCATCACCGCGCGTCCGGCCGCGAATTCGACGGCAGTGGCGGCGGCGGCTTCCGCGGCGGTGGCGGGATGCGCCAGGCGCCGGCGTTGCGGCCGGCGATCAGCCAGTAGACGATTCCGGCAACGATGCCCGCGCCGGTCATGATCTCCAGGTGACGCCGCACGATGCCCTCGA
>RXJC01000231.1 GCA_003963435.1 Bradyrhizobiaceae bacterium
AACAACGCGCTGATGCTCGACATGCTCGGCAACGTCGCCGAGTTCGGCAATTCCAACGTGTTCATGGCCAAGGACGGCGTGGTCTATACGCCGGTGCCCAACGGCACCTTCCTCAACGGCATCACGCGCCAGCGCGTCATCAGCCTGCTGCGCGGCGAGGGTGTCAGTGTGGTCGAGAAGACGCTGCGCTATGCCGACTTCCTGGCCGCCGACGAGATTTTCTCCACCGGCAATTTCGCCAAGGTCGCCCCGGTGATCCGCATCGACGAGCGCGAGCTGAAGCCAGGCCCGTTCTACACCAAGGCGCGAAAACTCTATTGGGACTTTGCGCATGCGGTGAAGCTGGCGGCTTGATCAGCGCTTTCCGTCGTCATGCCCGGGCTTGTCCCGGGCATCCACGTTCTTCTGGGGACGCCGTGGCGCGTGGATGGCCGGGACAAGCCCGGCCATGACGAGAGCTATCCGCGTCGTTGAAACCGGCTGAACTGAAACGCCTGCGTCGAATCCCACGGCGTATGATGCTTCTCGCTCCGCGTCTCGACCAGCGCGAATTCCGGCCCGAGCTCGGCGAGAAGGCTCGCGCTGTCGTGGCGCTGCACCGGGAGGCCGCTGCACTTCTCCGGACCGTCAGGTGCAAACGTCGCGATGATGATCTGGCCGCCAGGCGCGACCGCAGACCGCAGGCGCTCGACGTAAGCCGCCCTGTCGCCTGCATCGGTCAGGAAGTGAAACGCGGCGCGATCGTGCCAGACATCGTAGGTCTTCGCCGGCTGCCATGTCGTGGCGTCGGCGACGATCCAGTCGACCGTTGCAGCGGCCGCGCCGATGCGCTTCCGGGCGGCGTCGAGCGCGTTGGCGGAGAGGTCCAGCACGGAGACGTCGCGATATCCGTCCTGCAACAGTGCGTCGACCAGTCGCGAAGCGCCGCCGCCGACATCGATGACGGCCGCGCCATGATCCGGAGCGGCCGCGCGGATCAGGTCGAGAGAGATTGTCGGACTGTCCTGAAACCAGCTGACCTCGGCCTCGCCCTTGGTGGCGTAGACGCTGTCCCAATGAGAGCTTCGGTCCGACATCGCGCATCCTCCGGCGCCTGGGCGCCGAGGCAAACGAAGGTCTACTCTTCCTTCTTCGACATCCGCTCCAGACGTTCCTGCATTTCCTTCATCTGCTGGCGCAGATCGTCGATGTTGCTGTCCTTCGGCGTCTCTGCATTCGCATCGGGCTGCGGCTCGGCGGTGGCTCCCGAGCGCGGCGGGACGAAGGGCTTGAACATCGAGAAGGTCTGCTGGAACAGCTCCATGTTACGGCGGACCTGTTCTTCCAGTGGAGCAAAAGGAGTGCCGGACAGGGTATTGGCGATCTGCTTGCGGAACTTCTCTTGCTCCTGGGTCAGGGTCGCGATCGACTGCTCCAGATATTTCGGCACCACCATCTGCATGCTGTCGCCGTAGAAGCGGATCAGCTGGCGCAGGAAGGTGGTCGGAAGCAGGTTCTGGCCGGCCTTGTTCTCCTGCTCGAAGATGATCTGGGCGAGCACGGAGCGGGTGATGTCGTCGCCGGTCTTGGCGTCATAGACCAGGAAATCCTCGCCTTCCTTGACCATCGCGGCGAGGTCTTCCAGCGTCACGTAGGTGCTCGTTCCGGTGTTGTAGAGCCGGCGGTTCGCGTATTTCTTGATGGTCGTGGGTTGGTCTGATTTCGCCATGGGCTCTCACTTGCAAGCGCGGAGAACGGGAACCCGGCGGGCCATGCCGCAGGGCGGGAAGAGTACGCAACGCAACAAAATAAGCATTTTCAAAGGGGTCACGCTACCGTTTTGTGCGGCACGGTTAATCGCGGAGCAAAATCGTGCTTGCGAAAGCGCCAAGAACGCTATTTTGAATGCGCTGCGGCATGAATTCGGTCGCCGGCCGATTGACATGCCTCAACGACGTTAACAGGATGGCTGACGAGACTGGCGAGCCATTTTCCCATAGCCCCGCCTGCCCCTTTCAAAGAACCTCAAGCCTCAGGAGATGCCCATGTCAGACGATGTCGTCATCGTCAGCGCCGCCCGCACCCCGGTCGGAAGCTTCAACGGAGCGTTCGCGACCCTTCCCGCCCACGATCTCGGCGCCATCGCCATCAAGGCCGCGCTGGAGCGCGGTGGCATCGAGCCCGGCCGGGTCTCCGAAGTCATCATGGGGCAGATCCTGACCGCTGCCCAGGGCCAGAACCCCGCCCGTCAGGCCTCGATCGGCGCCGGCATCCCGGTGGAGAGCCCGGCCTGGGGCGTGAACCAGCTTTGCGGCTCGGGCCTGCGCACCGTTGCGCTCGGCTACCAGGCGCTGCTCAACGGCGATTCCGAGATCGTGGTCGCCGGCGGCCAGGAATCCATGAGCATGGCCCCGCACGCCCAATATCTGCGTGGCGGCGTCAAGATGGGGCCGGTCGAGTTCATCGACACCATGATCAAGGACGGTCTGTGGGATGCCTTCAACGGCTACCACATGGGCAACACCGCCGAGAACGTCGCGCGGCAGTGGCAGATCACCCGTGCCCAGCAAGACGAGTTCGCGGTCGCCTCGCAGCAGAAGGCGGAAGCCGCGCAGAAGGCCGGCAAGTTCAACGACGAGATCGTCCCCGTCACCATCAAGACCCGCAAGGGCGACGTCGTCGTCAGCGCCGACGAATACCCCCGTCACGGCGCAACGCTCGAGGCGATGGCCAAGCTCAAGCCCGCCTTCGAGAAAGAGGGCACGGTCACCGCGGGCTCCGCGTCCGGCATCAATGACGGCGCTGCCGCCGTGGTGCTGATGACCGCCAAGCAGGCGGCCAAGGAAGGCAAGAAGCCGCTCGCGCGCATCGTGTCCTGGGCGCAGGCCGGCGTCGACCCGAAGATCATGGGCTCGGGCCCGATCCCGGCCTCGCGTGCCGCGCTGAAGAAGGCCGGCTGGAACGTCGGCGATCTCGACCTGATCGAGGCCAACGAGGCCTTCGCGGCACAGGCCTGTGCCGTCAACAAGGACCTCGGCTGGGACACCTCGAAGGTCAACGTCAACGGCGGCGCGATCGCGATCGGTCATCCGGTCGGTGCCTCCGGCGCGCGCGTGCTGGTGACCTTGCTGCACGAGATGCAGAAGCGCGATTCGAAGAAGGGCCTTGCCACGCTGTGCATCGGCGGCGGCATGGGTATCGCGATGTGCATCGCGCGCGACTGAGCTGACACACGGCTTACGCGTGCGCTGCACACCTCAGGGAGTGCGTCGCACGCGACTAAAAAGGCAGCGGTTGCAAATCAAATATTCTTCGCAATCGCGCAAGCCTCGACTAAATACAAACGCCCGGCTCGATGCCGGGCGTTTTGTTCTTGATGTCCGTCAAACCAACCGCATAATCCAACGTTAAAAACAATCGCTGCAGAAACGTCCGAAGAGTCCAAGGGAAGGGATACGACATGGCACGTGTTGCATTGGTCACGGGTGGTACGCGGGGCATCGGTGCTGCGATCAGCAAGGCACTGAAGGCGGCTGGCTACAAGGTTGCGGCGAGCTATGCCGGCAACGACGCGGCCGCGGAGAAGTTCAAGGCCGAGACCGGCATTGCCGTCTACAAATGGGACGTCAGCAGTTTCGATGCCTGCGCCGAGGGCGTGAAGAAGGTCGAGGCCGACCTCGGACCAATCGAGGTGCTCGTCAACAATGCCGGCATCACCCGCGACACCGCCTTCCACAAAATGACGCTCGAGCAGTGGAACGCCGTCATCAACACCAATCTCGGCTCGCTGTTCAACATGACGCGCCAGGTCATCGAGGGCATGCGTGCGCGCAAGTTCGGCCGCATCATCTCGATCTCGTCGATCAACGGCCAGAAGGGGCAGTTCGGCCAGGTCAATTATTCCGCGGCGAAGGCCGGCGACATCGGCTTCACCAAGGCGCTCGCGCTGGAGAATGCCAAGGGCGGCATCACCGTGAATGCGATCTGCCCGGGCTACATCAACACCGAAATGGTGCAGGCCGTGCCGAAGGACGTTCTGGAGAAGAACGTGATCCCGCAGATCCCGGCCAACCGGCTCGGCGAACCCGAGGAGATTGCGCGCGCAGTCGTGTTCCTCGCGGCCGACGAATCCGGCTTTATCACCGGCTCGACGCTGACGGTCAACGGCGGCCAGTACATGGTGTGATGCGATCGCATCACGCGGACTGATATTTCCCACACCGTCCTGCCCGGGCTTGTCCCGGGCATTTCCACATGCACTGTCATTCCGGGGCGTCGCGACAGCGGCGAACTATGGTGCGCAATTGCGCACCTGAGAATCTCGAGATGCCGGGTTCGGCTCTTCGAGCCATCCCGGAATGACGAGGCCTTCTACGATGACTCCCCGTACCGCCACCCTGATCGGTTTGACCGCGATCTTGATGTGGTCACTGCTCTCCGTGATGACGGTGGCGACCGGAAAGATCCCGGCGTTCCAGCTCGCCGCGATGACCTTTGCGATCGGCGGTCTGGTCGGCCTGCTCACCTGGATCGGCCGTGGCGATGCGGCGAAAGCGCTGCGTCAGCCGCTCGCCGTCTGGGTCGTCGGCGTCGGCGGCCTGTTCGGCTATCACGCGCTGTATTTCCTCGCGCTGCGCTTCGCGCCACCGGCCGAAGCCGGCCTTCTGAACTACATGTGGCCGCTCTTGATCGTGCTGTTCTCGTCTTTCCTGCCGGGCGAGCGGCTCGCGCTGCATCACATCGTCGGCGCCGTGCTCGGCCTTGTCGGCACCGTGCTGCTGTTCGCCGGTAACACCTCCGGCTTCGCGCCGGGAGCGGTGCCGGGGTTGATCGCAGCCTTCATTGCCGCGTTCGTCTGGGCGACCTATTCGGTGCTGTCACGCCGGCTCAAGGCCGTGCCGACCGATGCGGTCGCGGGCTTCTGCCTCGCCACCGCCGTGCTGGCCGCGCTGATGCACGGCCTGCTTGAAGTCACGGTGTGGCCGGAGACAGGCTTGCAATGGCTCTCCGTGGTCGCGCTCGGCATAGGT
>RXJC01000482.1 GCA_003963435.1 Bradyrhizobiaceae bacterium
TCTGCCCGAACGCCCCGAAGTGTTCATGGAGAAGATGCAGCTCTATCCGCCCGGCTGTAGCGTGCTCGTTGCGGGCGATGCCGTCGCCGGCTACGGCCTCGCGCATCCCTGGATGCAGCATCAGGTCCCGCCGCTCGACGGTTTCCTCCAACGGCTACCCGAACATCCGGACTGCCTCTACGTGCACGATGTCGCCGTGCTGCCAGAATCTCGCGGCGGCGTTGCGCGCGATTATGTTTTGGGGATCGCGAAGCTGGCGCACGCATCCGGCATCGCCGCGCTCGCGCTGGTCTCGGTCTACGCCACCCGGCAATTGTGGGAACGTCTCGGCTTTCGTCCCGTCACTCCGGATGCGGAATTGCGCGGAAAGCTCGCTTCCTACGGCGATGGCGCGACCTACATGCTGCGCGACCTCGCTGCGACGTAAAGCCCCTCCCCAACCGCCCCCGCCTCACGCGGGCGTGAACCTCTGCCTCGAACCGACTTGGATCAGCCTCCGTCGAAGGAATGTGCGAGCCGTTCCGGTCTCGCCGAAACGAGGCTGGAGAATATCCATGAAGCTCACATTGCCGAAAGTTGCCTTGATTGCATGCGTTGCCACGGCCGCATTTAGCGCGACCAGCGCCAACGCGGCTCAGTATCGCAGCTATGGCTGCGACACCGCCTTCTTCGAAGGCTGCGGAATCGTGGTCGAGACGCCGAATGTTGGCCGAAGCCGCCCGAGTGTCATCCATCACGACACCTCGCCCACTTATATGAAGCAGACCGATCCACGCTACAGCTCATCCATGCGTGATGCCGGTGGCGGTGGTGGCGGCGGAGGGGGTGGTGGCGGCGGCGGTGGCGGCGGCCGCTGAACTCACACCTGACCTTTCAGATGATGCCGCCGGTGCAGTCCGGCGGCATCATTGCCGTCCGCTCCGAGCGGCGGCGGTTCAGCCGCGATGCTTTTTCTTCTTCGGCTTCTTTCCCGGCGCGCCCTTGACGGGCCATGGCGTGACCGAAGGCTCCGTTCGTGCCGGCTTGTCGCGATGCTTCTTTTTCTTTCCGAAGGACGACGCATCGTCGAGACGCGGTCCACGCTCGCTCGAAGGTTTGCCGCGTGGTTTAAATTCGCTTGGCTTGAATTCGCTTGGCTTGAATTCACGCGGCTCGCGGGGACGCTCGTCGCGCCTTTCGCGGTCGTCCCTCTCCCGCCGGGGCGCGTGCGGCCGCTCTTCCGCGGCATCCTGCCGCTGCGGCGCCTCCGCCATCGGCTCGATGCGGATGCTGTCTTCCTTGTCCGGACGCTTGACCTTGGCGGCAAAGGATTCGGCGACCCGCTCGGAGATCTCGAACTCGGTGGTGGTGTCCATGATCTTGATGGCGCCGATGTCGCGCTTGTCGATGCCGCCGCGGCGGCAGATCATCGGCAGCAGCCAGCGCGCTTCCGCATTCTTGCGCCGCCCGATCGCGGCACGGAACCAGACGCTCCCCTCCGCCATCGCGTGCTTCGGCGATGCTTTTCCGGACTTCGAGCGCGGCTTGGTCGGACGATCGTCGCCGCCTTCGAACCTGTCGCGGCCGCGCTCGTCGCGTGGCCGGCCACCTCGCTCGCCGGGATCGATGATGTCCTCGGGCGCCGGCAGGCGTGCGCGATAAAGCCGGGCCAGCGCGGCTGCGATGTCCTCGGCCGAGCGCTCGGCGAGCAAGGCCTGCGCCAGCGCCAGATCGTCCGGCGTCGTTTCCTCGGTGAACAGCACGTCCTTCATGCGATCGTGATCGAGCTTGCGGATCTCGTCCGCCTGCGGCGCCGTGCCCCATGCCGCGTCGACCCCGGCGAGATTGAGCAACAGCTCCGCGCGCCGACGCCGCGCGGGCGGCACCAGCAGGACGCTCGTCCCCTTGCGGCCCGCGCGCCCGGTGCGGCCCGAGCGGTGCTGCATCACCTCGGCGTCGTTGGGCAGATCGGCATGGATGACGAGATCGAGGCTCGGCAGATCGATGCCGCGGGCAGCGACGTCGGTCGCGACGCACACGCGGGCGCGGCCGTCGCGCAGCGACTGCAGCGCCAGGGTGCGCTCGTTCTGGGTCAATTCGCCGGACAGCGCGACCACGGAAAAGCCGCGCTCCAGCAGCGCGGCCTGCAAATGCCTGACGTGATCGCGCGTGCTGCAAAACACCAGCGCGCTCGGCGCCTCGTAGAAGCGCAGCACGTTGACGACGGCATGCTCGGCATCGGCGGGCGCGATGCGGATCGCGCGATATTCGATGTCGGCGTGACCGCCTTCGTCGCCGGCGACCTCGATCCGGAAGGCGTCGCGTTGATATTGCCTGGCGAGCGCGACGATGCCGCGCGGGAACGTCGCCGAGAACAGCAGCGTGCGGCGCGTCTCGGGCGTGGTCTCGAGGATGAATTCCATGTCCTCGCGAAAGCCGAGATTGAGCATCTCGTCGGCCTCGTCGAGCACGACCGCGGTCAATTCCGAGATGTCGAGACGGCCGCGGCGCAAATGGTCGCAGAGACGGCCGGGCGTGCCAACGACGATATGGGCGCCGGCCGCCAGCTCGCGCTGCTCGCGGCGCGGATCCATGCCGCCGACGCAGGAGACCACGCGCCCGCCGGTGTGGCCGTACAGCCATGCGAGCTCGCGCTGGACCTGCATCGCGAGCTCGCGGGTCGGGGCCACGATCAGGGCGAGCGGCGCGCCCGCCTGTCCGAACCGCTCGGCGTCATCGAGGAGGTTCTTGGCGATCGCCAATCCGTAAGCGACGGTCTTGCCGGAGCCGGTCTGGGCCGAGACCAGGAGGTCGCGGCTGGTGGCTTCGTGCGCGAGCACGGCGAGCTGGACGGGGGTCAGTGAATCATAGTTCCGCTCAGCCAAAGCGCGGGCGAGCGGCGGGGTCAGGGCCGGAAGAGACACGGGATGGAGAACCTTGGTTAATTCAGGCGCGGCACAGCGAGCCGAGAGGCCTGAGGCTGACGTGCGCGGCAATCGGCCCGGCCGCACGCTGGCGATTTGATCTGGGCGCTCTTTACGCCAACCGCGCGGAAATCACCATGCCTATGTTGCATGGCTTCGCGGGGAGAACGGCGCCTTTGCGGCGGATTTTTCCGTCCATCTTCATTAACCTGAGACCAACCGGATTTGATGGGAATGACCGTGTGACGTCCTCCGTCAAACGCACCTGTGGCGACTGCACGCTCTGCTGCAAGGTCATGGCCATCGAGGCGCTGGCCAAGCCGGCGAGCGCCTGGTGCCGGCACTGCAAACCGGGATGCGGCTGCGCGATCTACGCCGATCGGCCGGCCGAATGTGAGAATTTCGCCTGCCTGTGGCTCGTCAACGACCTGCTCGACGAGCAATGGAAGCCAAGCCGGTCGAAGCTCGTCCTGACCACGTCCGAGAACGGCATCGAAATCCGATGTGACCCCGGCTCACCCAACGCCTGGCGCAAGGAGCCCTACGCCGGCGAGATCCGCGCGTGGGCCGCGGAAGGCGAGCGCGACGCCATGACGGTGGTCGTGATCGCCGGTCAGCGCATGATCCTCGTCACACCGGATCTCGAATTCGATCTTGGCCTCGTCGGGCCGGACGAACGGATCGTGCGGGAGCTGGAGGGCACCAAGGTCGTGGGCGCGACAGTCGTGAAGGCAGGGGAGATCAGACGTGGCTAGTTGGTGAACGTCCTATCGGCTGATGCTAAGGATTGAAGTCAGACGAAAGAACGCAGGGAGCATAACGATGCGGTTGGCAGTGATTTCCGATATCCACGGCAACCTTGCCGCCTTGGAGGCCGTGCTCACCGACATCAAGGCACGTGGCGTCGATCGTACGGTGAACCTCGGCGATTGCGTCACCAGTCCGTTGTGGCCGAAGGAGACTTTCGAAGCCCTGCAGTCGCTGTCCTTGCCGACTGTGCGCGGAAACCACGACCGCTGGATCGAGGAGTTTCCCAACGACAAGCTCTCGCCGGCCGGCCTGTACGCGCGCAACGCATTGACCGCGGAGCAGCGTCGCGCGCTCCACAGCCTGCCCTCCCAAATTCGGCTCGACGACGGGATCCTGGCCTGCCATGGCACGCCCGAGAACGACACGACGTGCCTGCTGGAGGAATCGCTCGACGACGGCCGGTTCGTGCCGGCACGGCGCGACGTGCTGGAGGCACGCCTCGCGAGCGAGCCGGCGGCGCGCGTGGTGTTGTGCGGTCACAGCCACCGTCAGGCGGCCGTTCAGGGTCCCGGCGATCGTCTGGTACTCAATCCGGGAAGCGTTGGCTGCCCGGTCTTCGCGGACATTCCCTTTGCCGCAAGACTGGAACACCGCTCGCCTCATGCCCGCTACGCGATACTGACGAAGAAGAAACGGGGCTGGCAGGTCGAGCTCCTGGCCCTCGAATATGATTGGGACGCCGCATCGGCGCGTGCACTCGCCAACAATCGCCCGGAATGGGCGCATGCGATGTTGACCGGATACGTCAAATAGCCGGCTGCGACGCGATCCCAAATCGTGCATCAAGAGACAACAAGGGGAGAACCATGGCCGACAGCATATCCCTCGCCGGCAAGCTCGCGACCTTTCAGGACCATTGGTCGCCGCGTACGATCACGACCTTCAACGAGTGTGACGTGATGGTGGTGAAGGTGAAGGGAGAGTTCACCTGGCACAAGCACGACGACACCGACGACTTCTTCCTCGTCCTGAAGGGCCATCTCGACATCGAATTGCGGGACCGCACGGTGACGCTCGGGCCGGGCGAGCTCTATGTCGTGCCCAAGGGTGTCGAACATCGCCCGGTGGCGCGCGAGGAGGTTCACCTCCTGCTGATCGAGCCCACCGGTACGCCGAACACAGGCGACAAGGCAACCGCAGCGGCGCGCAAGCTCGCATAGCAGGCGGATCGCCGGCTGAGAGCCCCTTAGTCGGCCGGAATAAAGCGAAGCGTGCCTGCCCGACGTGTCGGCTTGCCGGTGTCATTGGTGTGATTGACACCGTCCATGACGGGCACCTCGGCGAAATCGAACGGGCTCACCCCGTCCAGGCACGCGACATTGACGGCGTAGAGAGACTGGTCGGACCGGCGCTGGTGGTGGGTGTAGATTCCGCAGCGGGAGCAGAAGAAGTGCTGTGCCGATCCGGTATGGAAGCGGTACGTTGTCAGCGCCTCCTCGCCCTGCAGAAATCTGATGCCGCCCATTGCCGCCATGGCGACGACGGCGCCTCGCATGCGACAATAGGAGCAAGTGCAGCGGCGGATCGAATTGAAGCCGTCGCTGAGT
>RXJC01000160.1 GCA_003963435.1 Bradyrhizobiaceae bacterium
GCAGGCCGCCATTCAGTTGCTGCCGCAACTCGCATCGTCCGGCCGTGCGCGCATCCTCGCGCCGACCTACAATGAATATGCCGGCGTGCTGTCGGCCACGGGCTGGGAGGTGCAGGAGGTCGGAGAGCCCGGCGCGCTCGAAGGCGCGGACCTCGCCATCGTCGTCAATCCCAACAATCCCGACGGCCGCTGCCATTCGCCGAAGGAACTGCTCGCGCTGCTGCCGCGCGTCGGCCGGCTGGTGATCGACGAGAGCTTTGCGGACGCCGTTCCGCAATTGTCGCTCGCGTCCGAAGCGGACCGGCCGGGGCTGCTGATTCTGCGCTCGTTCGGAAAATTCTACGGGTTGGCCGGCTTGCGGCTGGGATTCGCAATCGGTCATGCGGCCGACATTGACAGGCTTGCCGCGCTGTCAGGCCCATGGCCGGTCTCGGGCGCGGCCATCACCATTGGCTGCCGTGCCTTGCGCGACGATGCCTGGGCCGAAGCGACGTCCGCGCGGCTTGCGCAGGATTGTGCTCGTCTCGACACGATGGCAGGCGTGCAAGGTTGGCGGCTCCTGGGCGGCGCGTCGCTGTTCCGTCTCTACGAGACGCCGGATGCGCTTGCCGCGCAGGAGAAGCTCGCGCATGGCCGCATCTGGTCGCGCGTGTTCGCGCACAATCCGGCCTGGTTGCGGCTCGGGCTTCCCGGCAGCGAAGCCGAATGGGCTCGGCTTGCCGCGACGCTAGCGCGCTAGCGCGAGCAGGCCTTCAACGTCGAGATGCTTCTCGATGTGATCGGCCAGCGCCTCGAGCGCGCTTTCGACGCGGGCCGCATAGGGCTGGTCGCCTGCGGGAATGTCGAGCCTGGCGAGATACGCCTTGCGGAAATCATCCGACGCGAACAGGCCGTGCAGATAGCTGCCCTGCACGCGGCCGTCGCGCGAGATCGCGCCTTCCGGCTCGCCGTTCAGCTTCGCGAACGGGCGGGCGCGATCCGGCCCGTCGGTGCGGCCGATGTGGATTTCGTAAGCCTGGATCGGCTGCTCCGTCGCCGCATGCACGGCCGCGACAATGGTCAGCGTCTTCTGCCGGCTCATCACCGTCTCGACATCCAGCAGTCCGAGGCCCGGCGTGTTACCCGCGGGGCCCTCGATCCCCTCGGGATCAGCGACGCTGTGGCCGAGCATCTGATAGCCGCCGCAAAGGCCGAGCACATGACCGCCGCGGCGGCGATGTGCGAGCAGGTCGATGTCCCAGCCCTGCGCGCGCAGGAAGGCGAGGTCGCCGCGGGTGGACTTTGAGCCGGGGATGATGACGAGACGCACGTCGCCCGGAATGGCCTCGCCCGGGCGCACCATGATGAGATCGACGCCCGGCTCGAGTTTCAGCGGATCGAGATCGTCGAAATTGGCGATCCGCGACAATGCAAGGCACGCGATCTTGCATTGGCCGGGCTTGCGGGCATCGCTCAGGCCGAGCGCGTCCTCGGCCGGCAACTCGCCGGCGCGCGAAAACCACGGCAGCACGCCGAAGCCGCGCCACGACGTCCTCTGTTCGATCAGCCTGTAGCCGTCGTCAAACAGGGTGGGATCGCCGCGGAACTTGTTGATGACGAAGCCGCGGATCATCGCGGCATCGTCGGGGTCGATCACCGTCTTGATACCGACGAGCTGGGCGATGACGCCGCCGCGGTCGATGTCGCCGACCAGCACGACCGGAACGTCGGCCTTGCGCGCAAAGCCCATATTGGCGATGTCGGACTTGCGCAGATTGACCTCGGCCGGGCTGCCGGCACCTTCGACCAGCACCAGATCAGATCGCGCCTTCAAACGCTCGAAGCTCTCCAGCACCGCGCCCATCAGCGACGGCTTCATCGCCGCGTAGTCGCGCGCACGCGCGGTCGCAATGCGCTTGCCGTGGACGATCACCTGCGCGCCGACATCGGTCTCGGGCTTGAGCAGCACCGGGTTCATGTCGGTGTGCGGCTCGACGCCGGCGGCGAGCGCCTGCAGGGCCTGGGCGCGGCCGATCTCGCCGCCATCGACGGTGACGGCGGCGTTGTTCGACATGTTCTGCGGCTTGAACGGCAGCACGCGCAGGCCCCGCCGCGTGAAGGCGCGCGCAAGGCCGGCGACGATGAGCGACTTGCCCACGTCCGAGCCGGCCCCCTGGATCATCAGCGCGCGTGCCATCGCGTTCAGAACTCGACGCCGGCCTGCGCCTTGATGCCGGAGCGGAAGGGATGCTTGACCAGCGTCATCTCGGTGACGAGATCGGCGATCTCGATCAACTCGTCCTTGGCGTTGCGGCCGGTGAGCACGACGTGAGTCATCTCGGGTTTCTGCGTGGTCAGGAACGCGACCACTTCGGCGATGTCGAGATAGTCGTAGCGCAGCGCGATGTTGATCTCGTCGAGCACGACCATGCGCAAGTGCTCGTCGCGGATCAGTTCCTTGGCCTTCTCCCAGCCGGCGCGCGCGGCGGCGATGTCGCGGGCGCGGTCCTGTGTCTCCCAGGTAAAACCTTCGCCCATGGCGTGGAACTGGCAGAGCTCGCCGAAATGGCCGGTGAGCAGCCGCCGCTCGCCGGTGTCCCAGGCGCCCTTGATGAACTGCACGACGGCGCAGGGCAGGCCATGGGCGACGCAGCGCACGATCATGCCGAAGGCCGAGGAGGACTTGCCCTTGCCGGCGCCGGTGTGGACGATGATGAGGCCCTTTTCGCCGCTCTTGGTCGCCATGATCTTGTCGCGGGCGGCCTTCTTCTTCGCCATCTTTTGGGCGTGCCGGACGTCGGTGTCCTCGGTGATCTGGGTATCCGGTTCAGGCGTCATGGGACCCGGTCCTTCGGCTTGACAAGAGGCGGGCACCGGCAAATGGTGGCCGGGCGTTGGTTCCTGTCCTATGACAGGCGAAGAGGGAATGCGATAGGGTCCGAATCGGCAAGATTTGGGTCCAAAATGCAGCCGCCCCCGCGACCGTGACCGGAGAGATGCCCGAAGCCACTGATCCCGCAAGGGGTCGGGAAGGCGGGGATCGAAGGGCAAGACCCTGCTCCGCAAGCCGGGAGACCTGCCAGCGCGACGAGTTTTGGACCGGCGGACGGGGTGTTCCGCGACGGGGAAACGGGCCTTCCAAGGAATGGTCCGTGTGCCTCATCGCCTCCCGCTGATATCTGGAAGAGGCGATGACCGTCACACTTCACGTCTGCATCACCTGCCGCGCCGGCGAGACGCTTGGCGAAGGCGAGACCACGCCCGGCAAGCGCCTGCATAGCGCGATCCTCGAGGCCGGTGTGCCCGAGGGCGTCAATCTGGTTCCCGTCGAATGCCTCTCGGCCTGCAGCCAGGGCTGCTCGGTGGCGCTGAGCGCGCCCGGCCGCTGGTCCTATGTCTACGGCCGCCTTTCCGCGACGAACGCCCAGGACGTGGTCGCGGGCGCCGCAGCCTATGCGGCCGCGCCGGACGGCCTCGTGCCCTGGCGCAGCCGTCCCGAAATCTTCCGCAAGCAGTCGCTTGCCCGCATTCCCCC
>RXJC01000469.1 GCA_003963435.1 Bradyrhizobiaceae bacterium
TCGCCGCGACGTCGTCGACGTCGCAAGGCGACAAGGAGACGCTGGAGAGCGTGATCGAGCTCGTGCGCAAGCGCAAGGCGGGTGAAGCCACCAATGCCGCGAGCGGCATCTCCGATCCGGTCGCGCGAAAACTTGCGGAATGGATTATCCTGCGCAGCGAGGACAATGGCGCGAGCGTAGAGCGCTACCGCGCCTTCCTCTCCGCCAATCCGAGCTGGCCGTCGCAGACCTTCCTGCGCCGGCGCCTGGAAGCTGCGATGTGGGACGACAGGCGCGACGAGTCCGTCGCGTGGTCGTGGTTCGAGAACGAATCCCCGATTTCCGCCAAGGGCCGCTTCACGCTCGCCAGGGCGATGCTGGCGCGCGGCGACCGCGCCAACGCCGAGCGGCTGGTGCGCGAGGCCTGGCGCAGCGATCCGATGTCGGAGGACACCGAGAACAACGCGCTCGACCAGTTCGGCGCGCTGCTGACGCCGGGCGACCAGAAGGCGCGGATGGACACCCTGCTTTACGGCAGCGAGACCGAAGCTGCGATGCGCGCTGCAAAGCGCCTCGGCCCCGGCTATGTCGCACTGGCCAAGGCCCGCATCGCCGCCGTGAGGAAAGCGCCGAACGCGCGCGCGCTGCTCGATGCGGTGCCGCGCGAGCTGCACAGTGATCCCGGCTTCATCTTCAGCAAGATCCAGCTCCTGCGCCGCGAGGAGAAGTTCGCGGAGGCGGCTCAGCTCATGCTGTCGGCGCCGAAGGATCCGGGGCGCCTGCACAATCTCGACGAATGGTGGATCGAGCGGCGCCTCTTGGCGCGCAAGATGATCGACACCGAGGAATTCCGCACTGCCTATCTGATTGCGCGCGACGGCGCGCTGCCCTCGCGCGACATCTACAAGACCGAGCAGGAGTTCACGGCGGGGTGGATCGCGCTGCGCTTCCTCAACGATCCCGCCACTGCCGCTCAGCACTTTGCGCGCATCGGCGTCGGCAGCGTCAATCCGACCGCGCTGGCGCGCGCCGGCTATTGGCAGGGCCGCGCCGCGGAAGCCATGGGCCGCCAGCAGGAGGCACGCAACGCTTACGCACGGGCTGCCGAGCAATCGACCAGCTATTACGGTCAGCTCGCCCGGGCCAAGCTCGGCCTGCCGCAGATCGAGCTCAACAGCCAGCCGCGCGGGCGCGGCGCCGAGCGCCTGGAGATCGTGCGCGCCGCGCACCTGCTCTATGAGCTCGACGAGCGCGAGTTGGCCGTGCCGATGCTGGCCGACATGGGCGAGAACGGCGATCCCGAGGCGCTTGCCGGCCTCGGCGAGCTCGCCCAGCGCTACGGCGACGCACGCGGCATGCTGCTGGTCGGCAAGGCTGCGCTCAACCGCGGCCTGCCGTTCGACTTCTACGCCTACCCCGTCAATGGCATTCCGCAATTCACGCCGATCGGTCCCGAGGTCGAGCGCAGCATCGTCTACGCGATCGCCCGGCAGGAAAGCGCGTTCAACCCCCGTGTGGTTTCCCCGGCGCAGGCCTACGGACTGATGCAGGTGACGCCGGACGCGGCGCGCTATGTCTGCAAGCGGCACGGCGCGACCTACGATCTCGGCCGGCTCAAGAACGATTCGACCTACAACGCCACGCTCGGTTCGGCCGAACTCGGCGGTCTGCTCGAAGATTACCGCGGCTCCTACATCATGACTTTCGCCGCCTACAATGCCGGCCGCGGCAGCGTGAAGAAGTGGATCGACCGTTATGGCGACCCGCGCGATCCCAAAGTCGACGCGGTCGACTGGGTCGAGCTGATTCCCTTCTCCGAGACGCGCAATTACGTGCAGCGGATCATGGAGAACCTTCAGGTCTACCGCGCCCGCTTCGGCGGCGGCTCGCGCCTGCAGATCGAGGCCGACCTGCGCCGCGGCACTGCAAGCGTCGAATAGACGCCTTCCTTCGATCACTGGGTTCAGAGACGAGACAGCGCCATCCTAGTCAGGACGTGAGCCGCCGGAGCATCTCCGGCGATCCAGGACGCGAGCGTTCGTTCGCGAGGCACGCCTTGGCGTGCTGCGAAAAGTTGTCCCTGTCAGATCGGCAAGATTGCCCTGCCCCGCTGCACCAACATGAAGGCAGCCGCCTCCCGCTGCGAAGTGGGATCCATGGGGTGTTCGCCTTCACAGCCGCTTCTGCCGTGACAGCCGGGCCATAGCCGCCTCAGGAAGAGGCGCGGCCGGCTGGGGCGCACCGGCTTTGCGCCCTGGTGCAGAAGAGAAGCCGGCCTCGTCGCCAAAAGAAAAACCCCGGCGGTTGCCCGCCGGGGTTCTCTGTCAGGTCGTTAGACCGAACTTACCAGTTGCGCTGAGCGCGGAGCAGCAGCGTGAAGCTGTCCTGATCCTTGAGCTCGTACGCAGCGACCGGCTTGGCCAGCGTGGCGCTGGCGCCAGCACCGGTGACCGTTCCTGCAGCGTACTTCTGGTCCAGATGGGTCCAGTTGAAGTCAGCCGAGAAGGTCAGGTTCTTGACGGGGGTCCAGCGGGTGATGAGACCCAGCTGAGCGATGTTGTAGTCAGGGTTGCAGGCACCCGAGGCAATGCCGAGAGCGGTCGTGATGGTTCCGCCCACACCACACATCGAGGTCTTGGCTGCGCCGCTGTAGCGGACGCCAGCGTAAGCACCGTAGAGCGCCGTGTTCCAGTACGGATCCCAGTTATGGGTGAACGCACCGCGCATACCCCAGGTCTGGACCAGCTCCAAGCCGCCGCCGGCTACGAAGACCGCGTCAGGAGCGAAGGCAATGCCGAGGCTCTGATAGGCACCAGCGAGACCCGTGCTGCCGTAGCTCGTCCAAGCACCAGTGCCACCAGCAAGGTCCTGGATGTTGTAGCGGGTCGCACCGTCGGTGTAGACGCCCTGGATGTTGATCGTGTCACCCGCACCAGTCGGGATGTTCTTGATCGACAAAGCCAGCTGAGCCGCCCAGCCCCACTTGTCGCCGGGATGACCGGTGACTTCGGTGGCGCCGTAGTAGCCCGCGTGGTTCTCATGAGCCGCAACCGACGCCTGGAACAGACCCCAAGCCTGGTCAACGCGGACCATGCCAACGAGGTCGGGCGAGCGCGAGCCGGCCGTGTCGTTGGTGCCGTACCCGAAGGTGCCCGGCGTGCCGAGGTTGTTGATACCAGCCTGATAGTACTGGACCTGATCCTGCGCCGAAAACGCCGCCGTCACGCCCTGACCGAAGTCAGCGGTGTAGGTGAACTGGTTGACGCCAGTGACCGTACCGCCACCACCGACGAGACCGTCGAAGTTGTTGCCGGGATAGTTGGTCCAGGGAGCGGAGAACTGGGAGACCGCCTTACCCATCGTGAAGCCAGCGAACTGGATGAAGGCGTAGTACACGCCAAGCGCACCACCAGCCACCGAGCCGCTGCCCGAAGTACCAGCAGGAGCCGAGTCATACGCGGTCGTGCCGCCACCGGTGTAGCCACCGGTCGTCCACGAGAAGGTCGCATCGAAGAACGTGCGGACCACGCCGTATTCGGTCGCAGTGCGGGTGTCGATGTTGAGGTCTTCACGAGACCGCATGGTGTAGTAGTTGCTCAGGCGGTTGTGCGCACCGCCAGCACCGCTGAAATTGCCGTTGTAGACGCTGTTGGTGCCCACCGCGACTTCAGCGCGGAGGTAGCCACCCAGCTTGATGCAGGTATCGGTGCCCGGGATGTAGTAGAAGCCCGCGCCGTACAGCGAGCAGATCTTGACGTATTCGACCGCTTTGGCCTTCACGGGCAGATCGGCTGCTTGAGCTCCGCCCACGGCGATCAGACCCGCCGCTGAGCCGAGCAAAAGGCTCTTAACCAACTTCATGTTAAACCTCCAAGTTGCTCTTCAGGGAAGGTCACTGACCGGACGGCCAATTCCCCAACCCCCTCTAAATCACCGCCTTGGCCCCCTTCGCGCCTTCGGACACACCCGCATGAACGCGAGGGACTTAAGCGAATGACCTAAACGGGACGACCTCGGGATGCCCCCCTCCGTCGCTCAGTCACAATTACCGAACGTCCTTGCACACACAACAAGAGAACGCTCCGAAACGGGCCAATGAAGCGCGTTTTCCAACGGGTGTTGCACAAATAACACGCAGATGTGATCAAAGCAGCCTCGCAACACTTTGTTTTTGCTGGTGTTTTCTGACCGGTTCCATTTGCCGCCAATTTTCCCCACCTGAGGCAGGCCAGCCGCGCCGCGCGCAGTCGCAGCTCCGACGAGGCTGCTCATCGGAGAATCAGGGCCGAGCGGCGAAGGCGAGTCGCCAGCCAAGGGCGCGGCAATCCAGCCACAGCGGGCGGCGACTCTATATGAAGGGCCGTATCGAGATGGCGCCCAACAGCAAACCGCTCTCGTCTTGAAAATGGGTGGGAATATTCGAGCGAAAACACGCGCTTCCAAATTGACCGGCCCAAGCAATTAGATGCATAAGGCTCGCACCGGAGAGGTGGCCGAGTGGCTGAAGGCAACGCTTTGCTAAAGCGTCATACGGTCTCAAGCTGTATCGAGGGTTCGAATCCCTCCCTCTCCGCCACTCAGCAGCAGAATCACCTGAGATCTCCGGGTTCCCTCGCCTGAAAGCGACGGCGCGTCCGGTGCGAAAGCCTGGCGCAAGGATCAGCGCAGCTGAACTCGATTCGCACTGCTCATAATATGTGTGCGTCCGCGTCTAGCGGTGGAACCGCCAGATCCGCCAGTGCGAGGGCGAAATCAGCACGGCCTCGTCGGACCAGACGTTGAACCAGACGCCGGACCTGCGCCGGCATGGAAAGGACCAGGGCTCGATCCCCGTCTTGTGGACACGCCCGAGTTCCAGTTCGCACTCGTCAGGAGCGATCTGAATCGGCAGCCATCGTCCGTGGGTGTCGAGGTCGCGCATGCCGCTTGGGTCTATGTGGCGGCACGATGAAGAAGCTTGATTCAGCGCAACCAGGCCCACCCGTGCAAACACGGGTATGGATGCGTGTCCCGGCTCAATGGGCGGAGACCCAGGCCCTCGCCTCGCGCTGCGCGGCCGAGATCTCGGCATCCGACATCTGCCCGGCGACTTCCTGGCGCAGCGCAACGGCGTCCTTCCGGCCCTTCAGCGCGGCGAGGTTGAACCATTTGTGCGCGGCGACGAGATCGACGAGACCGGAGCGGCCGCTCGCCCAATAGATGCCGCGCTCGAACAGCACGTCCGACAGCGCGCTCGAGTCGATCGGCGTCGCGGCCTCCAGATCGAAAGTACCCTGAAACATAACGCATCCCCTTTTTTCTTGTGCCTTGCTCCCCCGAGCGCGGCTCCCGTCCAACTCTGATGTGCATGTCCCTTCCCGGAACCGTGCACTGCTCAACTCATCCCCAGGGCTTCGTGCCCATTGCCGTTTGCCGGCTTGTTGAGGGCGATGATGGCGGGCAAATTTGAATGGCAGTTTAAGTATCGCGATGAAGCAGACGTAAACGCGAACCGGCGGCGCCCGCGCGCAGGATTCAAAAAGTCCCTGATTTGCAGGCACTTTTGCGATTCGTCAGACTCTGTTTACCGCAGGATTTTGGGACATCGATAACCATCGCGCGCGGTGGTCCGCGTCCTGT
>RXJC01000189.1 GCA_003963435.1 Bradyrhizobiaceae bacterium
TGCGCGGCTACGGGCCGACGCGGTTTCGCCGCCCGGACACGCTGCGCTCCGGCGAGCAGGCGGCGCTCGGCGCCGATCTCATGGCCTTCATGGATGCGCTTGGCATCAAGCGCGCGATCGTCGGCGGCTATGATTGGGGCGGGCGCGCGGCGTGCGTGGTCTCGGCGCTCTATCCGGAGCGCGTGATCGGCCTCGTCTCCGGCAATTCCTACAATATCCAGAACATCGCGAGGTCCATGGAGCCGGCCTCGCCGCCGGAGGAGGCCGCGCTCTGGTACCAATACCTCTTCCACAACGAGCGCGGCCGCCGCGCGCTGGAGCGCAACCGGCGCGGCTTCGCCCGCCAGCTCTGGGCGATGTGGTCGCCGAAATGGACGTTCGACGATGCGACGTTCGAGCAAAGCGCGGTGTCGTTCGACAACCCTGATTTCGTCGACGTCGTGATCCACTCCTATCGCCACCGCTACGCGCTGGTCGAAGGCGATCCCGCCTATGCGGCGATCGAGGCGAAGCTCGCCGCGCAGCCGGCAATCCGCGTCCCGACCATTGCGATCGATGGCGACAGCGACGGCGTCAATCCCGGCACGGCCCATCATGCCCGCAAGTTCGAGGGCGCGTTCGAACGGCGCGTCTTCGTCGATGCCGGACATAATTTGCCGCAGGAGCGGCCAGCCGAATGGGCGCAGGCCGTGATCGACGTCCGGAAGGCGGCTGCGTCGCGGCCAGCCTGAGCTCCGATCCTCCCAAATTTACCTGATCTGCGGGAACCTTTTTCGATTGCAGCCGTCCAAGCTGTGGGGCCGTGTCCATATGCGCCTCGTTGCAGGGGAGGATCTCGATGAAGTCGCACGTGCGCAAGCTCGAACGGGTCGCGGTGGCGCAGGCGCCGGTCGAACGGCCCGACAGGGCGGAGGTCGAGCAGGCGATCCGAACCATGATCCGCTGGGCCGGCGACGATCCCGCGCGCGACGGTCTGCGCGACACGCCCGACCGGGTCGCGCGTGCCTTCGAGGAATATTTTGCCGGATATGCGCAGGATCCGACCGAAATACTGCGAAAGACCTTCGAGGAGATCGAAGGCTATGACGAGATGATTGTGCTGCGCGGCGTCCGTTTCGAGAGCCATTGCGAGCATCACATGGCGCCGATCGTCGGCCGCGCCTGGGTCGCCTATATTCCGCAAGGGCGCGTCGTCGGCATCTCCAAGCTGGCCCGCGTGGTGGACGTCTACGCCAAGCGGCTCCAGATCCAGGAGAAGATGACCGCGCAGATCGCCAACACCATCAACGACGTGCTCAAGCCCGAAGGCGTCGGCGTCATCATCAAGGCGACGCATCACTGCATGACCACGCGCGGCGCGCACAAGCCCGGGACCGATCTCGTCACCAGCCGCATGCTGGGCGTGTTCCGCGACAATGCGCTGACGCGTCAGGAACTGCTCGGGCTCGCCAATTCCGACGATTGACCCGCGTGCATGAAGGAGGCGTTGCCATGGCCGAGGACAAGAAGCCGAGCGGACCCGATCTGACCCAGGGCGTGGCGCTGACCGCGTTCAAGGACAGCAAATTGCTCGGTCACGTCGGGGAGGAAGACGTCCTGCTGGTGCAGGCCGGCAGCGAGGTCTTCGCGATCGAGCCGGCCTGCAGCCATTATCACGGCCCGCTCGCCGACGGGCTCGTGGTCGGCGACACCATCCGTTGTCCCTGGCATCATGCCTGCTTCTCCTTGCGCACGGGCGAAGCCACCCGCCCGCCGGCGTTGAACGCGCTGGCGGTCTGGGAGGTCACGCGCGACCAGGGCAAGGTCATCGTCCGGCGCAAGCGCGAGGTCCTGACGCCGCCGGCCGCACATCGCAGCGCGCCGGTGCCGGACAAGTTCGTCATCGTCGGCGGCGGCGCCGCCGGCTTTTCCGCCGTCGAGACGCTCCGGCGCGAGGGGTTTGCCGGCGCCATCACCATGCTCAGCAATGACGGCGCGATGCCGGCCGACCGGCCCAACCTCTCCAAGGATTACCTCGCAGGGAACGCGCCGGGGGACTGGTTGCCGCTGCGCGGCGAGGATTACTACCGGGATGCGGGCATCGATCTCAGGCTCAACTCCGAGGTCTCGGCGATCGATGCGAAGGCGCGCAGCGTCACGCTCGGCAGTGGCGACAAGCTGCCGTTCGACCGGCTGCTGCTTGCGACCGGCGCCGAGCCGGTCAGGCTGCAGATTCCGGGCGCGGACCAGCCGCATGTCCACACCCTGCGCTCCGTCGCCGACAGCCGCGCCATCATCAAGGCGGCGGGGAGTGCGAAGCGCGCGCTGGTGATCGGCGCCAGCTTCATCGGCCTCGAGGTCGCGGCCTCCCTACGTGCGCGCAAGATCGAGGTGCACGTGGTCGCGCCGGAAGAGCGGCCGATGCAGAAGGTGCTCGGTGCCGAGATGGGCGATTTCGTCCGGTCCCTGCACGAGCAGAACGGCGTCGTCTTCCACTTGAAGGACACGGTGGACAAGCTCGACGGCCGACGCGCGACGCTGAAGAGCGGCGCCGTCCTCGAGGCTGACCTCGTCGTCGTCGGCATCGGCGTCAAGCCGCGTCTCGCGCTCGCCGAGCAGGCGGGACTGACGGTCGATCGCGGCGTCAGCGTCAGCGAATATCTGGAGACCAGCATCGCGGGCATCTTCGCCGCCGGCGACATAGCGCGCTGGCCCGATCCGCATTCGCGGCAAACCATCCGCGTCGAGCATTGGGTGGTGGCGGAGCGGCAGGGTCAGACCGCGGCGCGCAACATGCTCGGCAGGCGCGAGCGCTTCGACGCGGTGCCGTTCTTCTGGAGCCAGCACTACGATGTGCCGATCAACTATGTCGGCCACGCCGAGAGCTTCGATGACATCGCCATCGACGGCAGCATCTCCGGGAAGGACTGCCTGCTGAAGTACCGCAAGGGCGGCCGCGTGCTCGCGGTCGCTTCAATTTATCGCGATCTCGACAATCTCAAGGCCGAATTGGAGATGGAACGCTCGCACGCCTGACGCCGCGCGCGCGATCTTGACTTGTGTCAAGGTTGCCGCGCGTCAGGGCTGCTCTGCTGGCTGTCGTCCCGCTGCGGCGCGTGCTATCCTGGCGTGTGCCCGCGGGCTTGGCATGCAGGAGTGGCCCATGACCAGTGCTTCAGACACGTCTCATCCTTCCAGTCTCGGCTCGGGTATCGCTGCGCTCCATGGCAAATGGGGCTGGATCGTTGCCCTCGGCGTGGTTTACCTCATTGCCGGCTTCGTCGCGCTCGGCAGCATGATGATGGCAACGGTGGCAAGCGTGATTGTGGTCGGCGCGATGATGATCGTCGCCGGCGTGACCGAAATGATCGGCGCATTCCAGATGAAGAGCTGGGGCAAGTCCCTGATCTGGGCCCTGCTCGGCGTGCTCTACATTGTTGCCGGCTTCCTCACCTTCGAGAACCCGCTCTTCGCCGCGGTCCTGCTGACGCTGTTCCTCGGCGCCTCGCTGCTCGCCTCCGGCGCGGTC
>RXJC01000628.1 GCA_003963435.1 Bradyrhizobiaceae bacterium
AGCAAGGGAAGCTGAAGCATGTATGTCGCAGTCAAAGGCGGCGAACGCGCCATCGAGAACGCCCATCGCCTGCTCGCCCATAAGCGGCGCGGCGACCAGGGCATTGCGGAGGTCACGCTCGATCAGATCTCGGAGCAGCTCGGCCTCGCCGTGGACCGCGTCATGAGCGAAGGTTCGCTCTACGACCGCGAGCTTGCCTCGCTCGCGATCAAGCAGGCGCGCGGCGATCTGATCGAGGCCATCTTCCTGGTCCGCGCCTTCCGCGCCACGCTGCCGCGTTTCGGCGCCAGCGAGCCGGTCGAGACCGGCGCGATGCGCGTGCAGCGGCGGGTGTCCTCGACCTTCAAGGACATTCCCGGCGGCCAGATCCTCGGGCCGACCTTCGACTATACCCACCGCCTGCTCGATCCCTCGCTCGCGCAAGGCTTTGTGCCGGAGGCTCCGGCCACGGCGGAAGCCTCCACCGCGCCGACGCCGCGCGTGACCGACATTCTCGGCCGCGACGGCTTGATCGAATCTTCGCCGCAGGCCGAGGACGGCGCCAGCGTCGGCGATCTCACCCGCGAGCCGCTGAATTTTCCGGCGGATCGCGATTTGCGGCTGCAAAACCTCGCGCGCGGCGACGAGGGCTTCCTGCTGGCGATGGGCTATTCCACCCAGCGCGGCTATGGCCGCAACCATCCCTTCGCCGGCGAGATCCGCTTCGGCGAGGTCGAGGTGGAATTTTTCGCCGAGGACGCCGGCTTCGCCGTGCCGCTCGGTTCGATCGAGCTGACCGAGTGCCAGATGGTCAACCAGTTCAAGGGCTCCGCGACCGAAGCGCCGTGCTTCACCCGCGGCTATGGCCTCGCCTTCGGCCAGAGCGAGCGCAAGACCATGTCGATGGCCTTGGTCGACCGTGCGTTGCGCGCCCGCGAGCTCGGCGAGGAGGTGCGTGCGCCCGCACAGGACGAGGAGTTCGTGATGTCGCATTCGGACAACGTCCAGGCCACCGGCTTCGTCGAGCATCTCAAGCTGCCGCACTATGTCGACTTCCAATCCGAGCTCGGACTGCTCCGCAAGCTGCGTCGGGAGTTCGCGGATGCCCAAGCGCCCGATGCCATGAAGGAAGCCGCGGAATGAACGCGCCCGCCTACAACTTCGCCTATCTCGACGAGCAGACCAAGCGGATGATCCGTCGCGCCATCCTCAAGGCGATCGCGATCCCCGGCTACCAGGTGCCGTTCGCCAGCCGCGAAATGCCGATGCCCTATGGCTGGGGCACCGGCGGCGTGCAGGTCACCGCCGCGATCCTCGGTCCCGCCGACGTGCTGAAGGTGATCGACCAGGGCTCCGACGACACCACCAACGCGATCTCGATCCGAAAATTCTTCGCCAAGACGGCGGGCGTTGCCACCACCACGGCGACCGAGGAGGCGACCGTGATCCAGACCCGTCACCGCATCCCCGAGACGGCGCTCGGCGAGAACCAGGTGCTGGTCTATCAGGTGCCGATCCCGGAGCCGTTGCGCTTCCTCGAGCCGCGCGAGACCGAGACGCGGCGCATGCACGCGCTCGCCGAATACGGCCTGATGCATGTCAAGCTCTACGAGGACATCGCCCGCTTCGGCCACATCGCCACCGCCTACGCCTATCCGGTCAAGGTCAACGCGCGCTACGTGATGGACCCGTCGCCGACGCCGAAATTCGACAATCCCAAGATGGACAATTGCCCGGCGCTGCAGCTGTTCGGCGCCGGCCGCGAAAAGCGCATCTACGCGATCCCGCCCTACACGCAGGTGGTGTCGCTCGATTTCGAGGATCATCCGTTCGAGCCGTATCGTTTCAACGCGCCCTGCGCGCTGTGCGGGGCGGAGAACTCTTACCTCGACGAGATCGTCACCGACGACAAGGGCGGGCGCATGTTCGTCTGCTCGGACACTGATTATTGCGAGGGCCGCCAGGCCGCCGGCCATCACGGCAGCCTCAGCGCTGCGCCCTACAAGGAAAAGGCGCGGGAGGCGTCGAATGGCTGATCCAGACCTGCACGAGAACGACGAGCCGCTGCTGGTTGCGACCTCTCTCAGCAAGTCGTTCGGCCGTATCGCCGCGTGCCGCGACGTTTCGTTCTCGCTCTATCCCGGCGAGGTGCTGGCGATCGTCGGCGAATCCGGCTCGGGCAAGTCGACGCTGCTGCAATTGCTGTCGGGCCAGCTCGCGGCCAGCGGCGGCCATGTGTCCTATCGGATGCGCGACGGTGTCGCCCGCGATCTCGCCACGCTCGGCGAAGCCGAGCGGCGCTTCCTGTTCCGCACCGATTGGGGTTTTGTGCATCAGGATCCCGCCCAGGGCCTGCGCATGGCGGTGTCGGCCGGCGCCAATGTCGGCGAGCGGTTGATGGCGGTGGGGTGGAACCACTATGGCCGCATCCGCGACACCGCATCGGACTGGCTGACGCGCGTCGAGATCGACGTCGCCCGCATCGACGATGCGCCGCGCACCTATTCCGGCGGCATGCGCCAACGGCTCCAGATCGCTCGCAACCTCGTCACCGAGCCGCGGCTGGTATTCATGGACGAGCCAACCGGGGGCCTCGACGTCTCCGTGCAGGCGCGCCTGCTCGATCTGCTCCGCAGTCTCGTCGCCGAGCTGCACCTCGCCGTCATCATCGTCACCCACGATCTCGCGGTGGCGCGGCTGTTGTCGCACCGCGTGATGGTCATGAAAGGCGGCCGCGTCATCGAGACCGGCCTCACCGACCAGGTGCTCGACGATCCCCGCGAGCCCTATACACAACTCCTCGTCTCCTCGATTCTGCCACCATGAAGCCTTCACGATGAGTTCACAGATGACCGCCATGATCGACATCTCCGATGCCAACAAGACCTTCACGATGCACCTGCAGGGCGGCATCGAGCTGCCGGTCGTGCGCGGCGTGACCTTCCAGGTCCATCCCGGCGAGTGCGTCGTGCTGTCGGGGCCATCGGGTGCCGGCAAATCGTCGATCCTGAAGATGATCTTCGGCAATTACCGCTGCGACAGCGGCCGCATCGGCATCCGCCATCGCGGCGCGCTGATCGATCTCGCCAGCGCCGAGCCGCGCCAGGTGCTCAATGTCCGCCGCGCCACCATCGGCTATGTCAGCCAGTTCCTGCGTGCCGTGCCGCGGGTTGCCACCATCGACGTCGTCGCCGAGCCGCTGATCGTGAACGGCATGGCCCGCGCTGATGCGCAGGCGCGCGCCGGGGCGTTGCTGCATCGTCTCAACATTCCCGAACGGCTCTGGCAGCTTCCGCCCGCGACCTTCTCCGGCGGCGAGCAGCAGCGCGTCAACATCGCGCGCGGCTTCATCTCGGACCTGCCGATCCTGCTGCTGGACGAGCCGACCGCCTCGCTCGATGCCGCCAACCGCGCCGTCGTGGTCGAGCTGGTGGCCGAGAAGAAACGCCGGGGCGTTGCCATGGTCGCCATTGTCCATGACGACGAAATCCGTCATCTGATTGCCGACCGTATCGTCGACGTCACCAGC
>RXJC01000362.1 GCA_003963435.1 Bradyrhizobiaceae bacterium
GCAAACATGAAGAAGAGCGTGGCCAAGCTCAAGGCATCGGACGACATCGATCTGCCGACCCTCGAATATGGTCAGTACCATCTGATTCTGACGCCGGCCTCGAAGTGGCCGCAGGGGAGCGCCAAGTACTGGCACAAGGAGAAGGGCCGGGCACGCGTCGATCTCAGCACCCAGCCGAACACGATCCCGCTGTCCAGGGACGAGCCGGGTGTCATCCCGCTGACGCGATGCGATCTGCTCGATGCCTGCGTCCGGAAGTGCTTCAACTCCGAGCCGCCGATCCCGATGAAGACCAACATCATCGTCCACGCGCCGAACGACGCCTACGCTCACCGCCACGAGATCCGGCTGGAGTGGGAGTACAAGAAGGGATCGGATAAGCCGACGCTGCTCCATCTGACGATGGTCTGCCCGTATAGGGAGTGAGCCTCAAACCATCCGTGTTCAATGAGGTCATCGACGCCCGCGAGCGAGAGCTACGCGGGCGTTTTGTTTCCGGCAGATCGTGACGCTCACGAGACTTGCCATTCACCGATTTGCCCTTGCGAGCCAGTCGTCATGAGAACGCGGTGATCGGTTCGAGCCAGTCGCGAGTTGCCGCCGCACGCGCGGTGGCCGGCAGCTGGTCACTGCCTACCGTCTACCGAAAAACCGATTCAATTCGTCCGCAGTCTGCTGCGGAAGAAGTGCCGGCCCCGAACCGGCCCGACGGATGAAAACCCGCGCTTCCTCCGCCTGCAGATCGACAGCGTCGAAATCCTCGAACGTCATGGGGCGGCCCTTGCGAATGACCGCCGGAAAGCGAGCACCGGACGGGTCCGGCAACAATGATGACGCGCGGATCTTTTCCGGTTCCTGAGATCACGCCGTGCTGTATTCAACCGAACGCGCGCTGGTGCGCGCGACCTGCACGCGAGTGGCGCCTTGATCCATCATGCTCTGTGCGAAGTAGGAGCGCCGCGCGGGCAGGCCGTGCCCCCAAAACAAAAATGGCCCGCATCGTGCGGGCCATTTTCGTCTCGGATCCGGTAAAATCCGAATTTGGTTGCGGGGATAGGATTTGAACCTATGACCTTCAGGTTATGAGCCTGACGAGCTACCGGGCTGCTCCACCCCGCGTTAAACACTTGCTTTGCCTTCACATAAATCCCGGGGACGGTCGGTTGAGGCCGGCGCTGTTCGCGTGGCTTGTCTGGTCCGTCCCAAAGGCTTCCTTGGAAGGCAACCCCGGGGCAAAGCCCGTCGGGTGCGTGGCGTATGTATCAAGGCGGGGTGGCTTTGGAAAGGGCTGCGGGAACGTTTTTTTCGACTTTATGACAGGGGAATCGACCGATTTCCGCTGCATTCCCTGCGCTCTTGCCAGAAGTTCCACAAAGGGCCAGCTTGCGGCAACAAGATGAGGGCTGAAACGCGCCCTCGAGGGAGGAACACCGTGGACAAATCCCTGACGAGCGCCCCGGTCGGAGCGCTGGAGGAGGCCTTCCACACCATGGTCGCGCGGTCGCGGGACGAGCCCGCGCCCGGCCTTGCCGAGCGGCTCGACCGGCTGGCGCGGCTGCGCAGCGTCGTCGCCGACAACGAGGAGCGCTTCCGGCAGGCGATCTCGGCCGATTTCGGCCACCGCTCGGCGGTCGAGACCACGATCGCCGAGACCATGCTGCTGTTCTCCGAGATCCGGCATGCCACCAAACATTTGAAGGCCTGGATGGCGCCGCAGCGAGTCGCCACCGCGCTGCAATTCCTTCCCGCCCGCAACCGGCTGATGCCGCAGCCGCTCGGCGTCGTCGGCATCATCGCGCCCTGGAATTATCCGCTCCAGCTCACGCTCGCGCCTGCGATCGGCGCGCTCGCCGCCGGCAACCGCGTGCTGATCAAGCCGAGCGAGCTGACGCCGCATTTTGCAGGCTTGCTGAAGGAGACGGTCGCCGCACGCTTCGATGCGACCGAGCTGCTCGTCACCGATATCGAGGGCGAGATCGCGGAAGCCTTTGCGCGCCTGCCGTTCGACCACCTCGTATTCACCGGCTCGACCCGGGTCGGACGGCTGGTCGCGGAGGCCGCGGGACGTAACCTGACGCCGGTCACGCTCGAGCTCGGCGGCAAGTCGCCCGCGATCATCGACGCCTCGGCCGACCTCGAGGAAGCGGCCGAGCGCATCGCCTACGGCAAGCTGCTCAATGCCGGGCAAACCTGCATCGCGCCGGACTACGTGCTGGTGCCGGAGCCATCCTTGCAGGCCTTTGCCGAGAAGGTGCGGGCCCAGATGAGGCGGATGTTCGGCGCTGATCCCGCCAACAAGGACTACACCTCGATCATCTCGGACCGGCATTATGCGCGGCTGGAGAGCCTCGTCGCCGACGCGGCGCAACGCGGCGCAAAGATCCTGCAGCCGGCGAAGGCCGACGATCCCAACTGGAAGGCGCATCGCAAATTCCCGCCGACACTGATCGTCGGTGCGACCGCGGCGATGGCGGCGATGCAGGAGGAGATTTTTGGGCCCGTGCTGCCGATTCTCGGCATTCGCGATTCCGCGGAGGCCATCGCCTTCGTCAACCATCGCGAGCGGCCGCTGGCGCTGTACTGGTTCGGCAAGGACGCCGCCGCGCGCGACGAGGTGCTGGCGCGCACGGTCTCCGGCGGCGTCACGATCAACGACTGCCTGTTTCACTTCACGCAAATCAACCAGCCGATGGGCGGCGTCGGCGCATCCGGCACCGGGGCCTATCACGGCGAATGGGGATTTCGCAGCTTCAGCAAGCTGAAGCCGGTGTTCTATCGCTCCAAGTTCAACCGCCTCGCCGACCTCTATCCGCCCTATGGCGGCAGGATCGCGCGGCTGGAGAAGCTGATGCGGTTCATGTCGTAGATCGTCGAACACCGTCATTGCGAGCGCAGCGAAGCAATCCAGACCGTCACCGCGGAGGGATTCTGGATTGCTTCGCTACGCTCGCAATGACGGAAAGAAAATGCAGGGGGAAACAAGTGACTGACACATTCGATTTCGTCGTGGTGGGCGCGGGCTCCGGCGGCTGCGCGGTTGCGGGGCGGCTGTCGGAGGATGCGGGGACATCCGTCGCACTGCTCGATGCCGGCGGACGGAACGACAGTTGGCGGATCACGACGCCGTTCGGGCTCGCCTTGCCGTACAGCGCGGCCAACTGGGCCTTCGATACCGTGCCGCAGAAGGGATTGAACGGCCGCATCGGCTATCAGCCGCGCGGCAAGGGTCTCGGCGGCTCCTCGGCAATCAACGCCATGGTCTATATCCGCGGCCACAAACGGGACTACGACCACTGGGCCTCGCTCGGCAATGCCGGCTGGTCCTATGCCGACGTGCTGCCCTACTTCAAGCGATCGGAGAACAATGCCGATTTCGACGGCGAGTATCATGGCAAGGACGGCCCGCTGCACGTCAACAGGCTGCGCTCGGACAATCCGATCCATGACGTCTTCCATCAGGCCGCGCGGGAGGCGCAATTCCGCATCCGCGACGACTTCAATGCCGAGGACCATGAGGGGCTCGGCAGCTACCAGGTGACGCAGCACAAGGGCGAGCGCTGGAGCGCGGCGCGGGCTTACCTCGATCCCCACAAGGACAAGCGCGCCAATCTGCGCGTCGAGACCGGCGCGCACGCCACCAGGATCCTGTTCGAAGGCCGCCGCGCGGTCGGCATCGAATATGTGCAGGGCAGGCAGACCAGGCAGCTGCGCGCCCGCCGCGAGGTGATCCTCGCCTCCGGCGCCTTCCAGTCACCGCAATTGCTGATGCTGTCGGGCATCGGCGACGGCAATGCACTGGCCGCACACGGCATCGGGCTCGTGCATCACCTGCCGGGCGTCGGGCGCAATCTGCAGGACCATCCGGATTTCGTGTTCGTCTACGCCTCCGACTATCCGCACTTCGTTCATGCCTCGCTCGGCCGGCTGCCATCCCTGCTCCGCGCCATTCAGCAATATCGCCGCGAACGGCGCGGCCTGATGACGACCAATTTCGCCGAGTGCGGCGGCTTCCTGAAGACGCGCCCTGATCTCGACGTCCCCGACATCCAGCTCCACTTCGTCATCGCGATGCTCGACGACCACGGCCGCAAGAAGCACAAGGAGGCGGGCTTCTCCTGCCATGTCTGCCTGCTCCGCCCGAAAAGCCGCGGCAGCGTCACGCTGGCGAACAACAATGCGATGCAGGCGCCGCTGATCGACCCGAATTTTCTGGGCGAGGAAGAGGATCTCGAGACCATGGTCGCGGGCTTCAAGACGACGCGCCGCCTGATGGAAACGCCGGCGCTGCGCGCCTTGCAGAAGAAGGACATGTTCACGTCCAACGTCCGGACCGACGACGACATCCGCAGCATCCTGCGCGAGCGCGTCGACACCGTCTATCACCCGGTCGGCACCTGCAAGATGGGAACGGATGCGATGGCGGTGGTCGACCCGGCGCTGAAGGTGCACGGGGTGGAAGGATTGCGCGTCGTCGACGCCTCGGTCATGCCCACCCTGATCGGCGGCAACACCAATGCGCCGACCATCATGATCGGGGAGAAGGCG
>RXJC01000368.1:0-10604 GCA_003963435.1 Bradyrhizobiaceae bacterium
ATGCGGCCGCGCCGGACGGCCTCGTGCCCTGGCGCAGCCGTCCCGAAATCTTCCGCAAGCAGTCGCTTGCCCGCATTCCCCCGATTCCCGCCGTGCCGGAGGCCGCCGAATGAACTCGCTTGCAAAAGTTCCGGTCACGGTGGTCACCGGTTTCCTCGGCTCGGGCAAGACGACGCTGATCCAGCATCTGCTCAGCAATGCCAACGGCAGGAAGCTTGCGGTGCTCGTCAACGAGTTCGGCAGCGAGGGCGTCGACGGCGAGATCCTGAAATCCTGCGCCGACGCCAACTGCCCGGAGGAGAACATCGTCGAGCTCGCCAACGGCTGCATCTGCTGCACCGTGGCCGACGATTTCATTCCGACCATGGAGCAATTGCTGGCGCGTCCCGTGCGGCCCGATCACATCCTGATCGAGACCTCGGGCCTGGCGCTGCCGAAGCCGCTGCTCAAGGCGTTCGACTGGCCCGAGATCCGCTCGCGCATCACGGTGGACGGCGTGATCGCGCTGGCCGACGCCGAGGCCGTCGCGGCCGGCCGCTTCGCGCCCGATCCTGACGCGGTCGAGGCGCAGCGCGCGGCGGACGAGAACCTCGATCATGAGACGCCGCTGTCGGAGGTGTTCGAAGACCAGATCGCCTGCGCCGACATCGTGCTGCTGACCAAGGCCGATCTCGCCGGCGCCGCCGGCATTGAAGCCGCCAAGGCCGCCATCACCGCCGAGATGCCGCGCCGCGTGCCGATGCTGGCCGTCACCGATGGCGCGATCGATGCCCGCCTCATCCTCGGCCTCGGCGCTGCCGCCGAGAACGATCTCGCCGCGCGTCCCTCGCACCATGACGGCGAGGAGGAGCACGAGCACGACGATTTCGCCTCCGTCGTGATCGATCTCCCTGAAGTCGCCGACATCGATGCACTGGTCGCATCCGTGCAGAAGCTGGCGCGCGAGCAGAACGTGCTGCGCGCCAAGGGCTATATCGCCGTCGCAGGCAAGCCGATGCGCCTGCTGCTGCAGGCGGTCGGCGAACGCGTGCGCCATCAGTTCGACAAGCCCTGGGGCGCAGGCGCAAGACGGTCAAAGCTCGTCGTGATCGGCGAGCACGGCGATATCGACGAGGCCGCGATCAGGTCAGGACTAGGTATCTGATGCACGTCGTCTTCCGCGAGAGCCGCGGTCTGGAGGAGACCGCGACGCCAAGAGACATCGGCCAGGACCCGGCCGATCTCGTGGTGCTCTCGTATTCGGATTCCGATCTTGCCGCGTTTGCCGCCGGCTGGCGGCGTGGCCGGGGGAGTCTGCCGTCGCTGCGGCTCGCCAATCTCGCGGAGCTGCGCCATCCGCTCTCGGTCGACACCTATATCGAGAAAACGCTGTCGCAGGCGCGCGGCATTCTGGTGCGGCTGATCGGCGGCGAGTCCTATTGGGCGTATGGGCTCGCCGCGCTCCAGCAACTCGCGAAGGATCGTGGCATCGTCCTCGCCGTGCTGCCGGCCGATGGCCGCGACGACGTCAGGCTCGACGCCTACTCGACCTTGCCGGTCTCGACGCTGCGGCGGCTCAAGGTGCTCTGCGACACCGGCGGCCCGGTCGCCGCGCAAGCGGCGATCGCGCAGCTCGCGCTGGCTTCGGGCCTTTACGCCGGGCCGGTCGTGGGCGAGATGACCGTGCCCGAGATGGGATTTTACGATCCCGCGCGCGGCGTCATTGCAGCGCCGGCCGCGGAGGAGGGAAAGCCGCTCGCGTTAGTGACGTTCTATCGCTCCTATCTCACGGCTGCGGACACCGGTCCTGTCGATGCGCTGATCGCGGCGTTGCGCGAGAAGGGCTTTGACTGCTATGGCGCGTTCGTCACGTCGCTGAAGGCCCCAGGCGTCGCGGACTGGCTGCGCGCTTATCTCGCGAACAATCCTCCGGCCGCGATCGTCAACGCGACGGCGTTCTCGGCCATAGGCGACGACGGCGCAACGCCGTTCGATGCCGCATCCTGTCCGGTCTTCCAGGTCGCGCTCTCCACGGCGCGGCGTGAGGATTGGGTGACCTCGCTGCGAGGCCTGTCGCCCGGCGACCTCGCAATGCATGTGGTGCTGCCCGAGGTTGACGGCCGCGTCTTCGCTGGCGTCGTGAGCTTCAAATCGGCAGCGGAGCGCGATCCCGATCTGCAGTTCTCGCATCTGGCCCACACGCCCGATAAGGAGCGCGTGAACGCTGTTGCAGCGCGCGCCCTGGCTTGGCGGCGCCTCGCGGAGACGCCGGTTGCCGACAAGCGGCTGGCGATCGTGCTCTCGAACTATCCTGGGCGCCCGCACCAGATCGCGCATGCCGTGGGACTCGATGCGCTGGCTTCGGTCGAAGCCATGGTGTCCGATCTCGCCGAGGCAGGCTTCGATGTCGCGCCGGTTCATGCACTCGGCGAGACGCTGCTGACGCAGCAGCTCAATTGGAGCGTTCGAGAATATCGCGCAGCCCTCTCGTGCCTGCCGCAATCCCTGCAAGATGATCTCGCGCAAGCCTGGGGCGCCCCGGAGACCGACCCGGGCTGCCGCGATGGTGCGTTCCACTTCGCTGCGCTCCAATGCTGCCGATCGATCATCGCGGTCCAGCCCGAGCGTGGCGATGCGGCCGTGCGCGATGTCGATTATCATGATCTCACCCGCACGCCGCGCCACGCCTATGTCGCGTTCTATCTCTGGCTCCGCGAGCAGGGGATTGATGCCGTCGTGCATATGGGCGCGCATGGCACGCTGGAATGGCTGCCCGGGAAATCCGTGGCGCTGTCATCCGCCTGCTGGCCGGAAGCCCTGATCGGGGATCTGCCGGTCATCTATCCCTTCATCGTCAACGATCCCGGCGAGGCCGCGCAGGCCAAACGCCGCATTGGCGCCGTCACCATCGGCCATCTGCCGCCGCCGCTGGGAACTTCTGCGGTGCCGGAAGGCCTGCGCCGGCTCGAACGTCTGCTCGACGAATATTCGACCGCCGACGGTCTCGATCCCGCGCGCCGCCAGCGCCTGATTGCGGCGATCCGCGACGAGGCGCGTACGGCAGGCCTCGAAGAGGATCTCGGCCTCGATGCCTCGGCCGCGCCGGCCGAAGCCATTCCGCGCATCGACCGCTTCGTCTGCGATCTCAAGGAAAGCCAGTTCGGCGACGGCCTGCACGTGTTCGGTCGCGGCGCCTGCGGTGACGCCGAGCGCGAGGCCTTGCGTTCCGCGCTCGCCGGCCAGCGCGTTGCGCCGGGGCCGTCGGGCTCGCCCTATCGCGGGCGCGAGGACGTGCTGCCGACCGGGCGCAATCTCTTTGCCGTCGATCCGCGCGCGGTGCCGACGCCGTCGGCGCATGCGCAAGGCATCAAGCTGGCCGAAGAGCTGCTGCGCCGTCATTTGCAGGATCACGGCGATTGGCCGAAGGGGCTCGTGGTCGATCTCTGGGGCTCGGCGACGATGCGCACCGCGGGCGAGGAGTTTGCGATGGCGCTGCATCTGGCCGGCCTCGCGCCGCGCTGGGATCATGCCTCCGGCCGCGTCACCGGCTACGACATCATCGCGCCGGCCGAGCTCGGCCGCCCGCGCATCGACGTCACCTTACGCGTATCCGGCCTGTTCCGCGACGTCTTCTCTAGCCTTGCGCAATTGTTCGAGGCTGCTTCCGAGGCGCTTGCAGGCCGCGAAGATGAGGGCGAGGAGAATCCGTATCGCCACCGCGCCTCGCGCGTGTTCGCGCCGCGTCCCGGGCAATACGGCGTCGGCCTGCCGGCGATCCCCGACGACTTCACGCCGGAGACGCGCGAGGCCGCCGGCGAAGCCTGGCTGTCGGCCTCGTCCTGGACGTTCTCGGCGGATGGTGGGATGCAGCACGATCGCGCCGGCATCGAGCAGCGCCTCGCTGCGGCCGATGCCTTTGTCCATGTCCAGGATCTCCCGGAGACCGACATTCTGCTTGCCGCCGACTATGCCGCCCATGAGGCCGGCATTGCCGCCGCCGCAGCGCATCTCGGCGCAGCGGGGCCGTCGCTCTATCACCTCGATACGACACGCCCCGAGCAGCCGCACGCGCGGACGCTGACCGAAGAGATTTCCCGCGTCATCCGCGCCCGCGCCGCCAACCCGGCCTGGATCTCCGGCATGATGCGTCACGGTTTTCGCGGCGCCGCCGAGATCACCGCGACGCTGGAGCACATGGCCGCTTTCGCTCATCTCGCCGGCGCCGTGCCGCCGCATCTGTTCGATCTCTACTACGATGCGACACTCGGCAACGACGACGTCCGTGCCTTCATGGCGCGCGAGAACCCTGCGGCGCTTGCCGCGATGGAAATCTGCTTTGCGCGCCTGCATGATGCGGCGCTGTGGCAGACGCGCCGCAATTCGATCGCCGCTGCGCTGCGGGAGGCCTCATGAGTGCCGCCTCGGTCAAGGGCTGGTGTCCCGGCGCGCTGCGCCCGATGCTGTCGGGCGATGGGTTCGTGGTGCGGGTGCGCCCGTTCGGAGGGCGGCTTGAAGCCGCACAGATCACAGGGCTTGCCGAACTTGCCGGGCAACACGGCAATGGCCTGATCGATGTGACGAGCCGCGCCAACCTCCAGATCCGCGGCGTCAGCGAGCAAAGCCATCGCCCGCTGGTCGAGGGCCTCGCGGAACTTAAGCTGCTCGACCCCGACGCCGAGATCGAAGCCCGGCGCAACATCCTGGTGACGCCGTTCTGGAGCGGTGGCGACGAAACGCAGTCGCTCGCCGCTGAGCTCGAAGAGGCACTCGTCGACAGCGGCCTCGCGCTTCCCACCAAGTTCGGCTTCGCCGTCGACGACGGCAGGTCGCGGGTGCTGGCCGGCGATTCCGCCGACATCCGCATCGAGCGCGATCGCTCGGGCCGTCTGCTGGTGCGGGCCGACGGCGCGAAGCTCGGCCGTTCCGTTGCGCGCGGCGAGGCCGTGAGCACGGCGCTGGCGCTCGCAAGCTGGTTCCTGGTCTCCGGCGGCGTGAGGGACGGGCGAGGGCGCATGGCGGCCCACATCGCCTCGGGCGCGGCTTTGCCGCAATCGCTGCGCGGCGAGACCGAGCCTGCGCCCGTGATGGCAGCGTCGCGGCCCGGTCACTATCCGCAGGGCGCGATGGTCGGGGTCGCGTTCGGGCAGATGCTGCACACGACACTGCATCAGTTCGCGACCTGCGGACATGCGCTGCGCATGACGCCGTGGCGCATGGTGCTGAGCGAGGGCAAGCGCGAGATGCCGAGCGGCGCGGGTCTCATCACCGAGCCGTTCGATCCCGCGCTGCGCGTCATCGCCTGCAGCGGCGCGCCGCGCTGCCGCGAAGCCCATGCCGATACCCGCGCCCTGGCCGCGGCACTCGCGCCGCGCATCGCCGTCGATGCGCGGCTGCACGTCTCCGGTTGCGGCAAGGGCTGCGCCCATTCCGGCACCGCCGCGGTCACGCTGGTTGCGACGCGCGCCGGCTTCGATCTCGTCCGCGACGGCTCGACGCGCGACGAGCCGGTCCTGCGCGGCCTCAACGGCGCCGACATCGTCAGCGATCCCTCCATCCTGGTGGGAGGGAACTGATGCCGTACACTTACGAGACCGACGGCTCTGCGATCTACCGGCAGTCCTTCGCCACTATCCGGGCCGAGGCCGATCTCGCGCGCTTCACGCCCGACGAGGAGCAGGTCGTGGTGCGGATGATCCACGCCGCCGGCATGGTCGGCCTGGAGGCGCATATCCGCTTCACGCCCGGTATGGCGACAGCCGCGCGCGCCGCCTTGCTGAGAGGCGCGCCGATCCTGTGCGACGCGCGCATGGTCTCGGAAGGGATTACGCGCGCAAGGCTTCCCGCGGCCAATGCCGTCATCTGCACGCTCGGCGACGAGAAAGTGCCCGCGCTCGCCCAGTCCATGCGCAACACCCGTTCGGCCGCGGCGCTCGAGCTGTGGCGGCCGCATCTCGGCGGGGCAATCGTCGCGATCGGGAATGCGCCGACCGCGCTGTTTCATCTGCTCAACATGCTGGAAGACCGAGACTGTCCGCGGCCAGCGGCGATCATCGGCTGCCCCGTCGGTTTCGTCGGCGCGGCCGAATCCAAGGCGGCGCTGATGGCCGATCCACCCGCGCCGGCGCTGACGGTCGAAGGCCGGCTCGGCGGCTCTGCGATCACGGTCGCGGCCGTGAACGCGCTGGCGAGCCGGAGCGAATAACGATGGGACGCATCATCTGCTGCGGCCTTGGCCCCGGCGATCCAGATTTGATGAGCGTACGTGCCGATCGCACGGTGCGGGCCGCGCAGCACGTCGCCTATTTTCGCAAGAAGGGCCGGCCCGGCCAGGCGCGGCGCATCGTCGAGGGCATGCTCGCCGCCGACGTCACCGAATACCCCATGGAATATCCTGTCACGACGGAGATCGCCTTCGACAGTCCCGAATACGTCCAGTTGCTCGCCGGCTTCTACGACGAATGGGCCGAACGCCTGGCGCGGCTGTCGCGCGCCGTCGACGTCGTCGTGCTCTGCGAGGGAGATCCCTACTTTTACGGCTCCTTCATGCATCTGCACACGCGCCTGCAAGGCCGCGTCGAAATCGAGGTGATCGCCGGCATTCCCGGCATGGTCGGCTGCTGGAACGGCGTCGGGCAGCCGATCGCGCTCGGCGACGACGTGACGACCGTGCTGATGGGCACGCTTCCTGAAGCCGAGCTTGAGCGGCGCATGCGCGATTCCGAGGCGCTCGTCGTCATGAAGACTGGCCGCAATCTGGCAAAAGTGCGCCGTGCGCTCAGCTCCGCAGGGCGGCTCGACGACGCCTGGCTGGTCGAGCGCGGCACCATGCCGGGCGAGCGTGTCGTGCGGCTCGCCGAGATCGACGCTGCTGATTGTCCATATTTTGCGATCGTGCTCGTGCACGGCAAGGGCCGCCATCTGGACGCCGCCGAATGACGGGCAGCTTGACCATCGCGGGCCTCGGGCCGGGGAGCGATGCGCTGGTGACGCCCGAGGTCACCGCCGCGCTTGCCTCCGCAACTGATATTTTGGGCTACGCGCCCTATGTCGCGCGCGTGCCGGCGCGGCCGGGACTTAACCTGCATCCCTCGGACAATCGCGAGGAGCTGCAGCGCGCCAGCGAAGCGTTGCGTCTTGCGTCTGAAGGCGGACAGGTCGTCGTGGTCTCCTCCGGCGATCCCGGCGTGTTCGCGATGGCCTCCGCCGTGTTCGAGGCGCTCGAGCAGGCGCCGCAATATCAGGACCTGCCGATCCGCGTGCTGCCCGGCATCACCGCGATGCTGGCGGCGGCCGCGCGCGCCGGCGCGCCGCTCGGCCATGATTTCTGCGCGATCAACCTCTCGGACAATCTCAAGCCCTGGACTATGATCGAGAAGCGGTTGCGGCTCGCCGCCGAAGCCGATTTCGCCATCGCGATGTACAATCCGCGTTCGGTGAGCCGGCCTGAGGGTTTTGGCCGCGCGCTCGCCGCGCTGAAGGACGCAGGCTGCGGCGAGCGCCTTGTGATCTTTGCGCGCGCGGTCAGCGCGGCCGAAGAGAAGATCGAGACGGTGAGGCTGAACGAAGCGACGCCCGAGATGGCCGACATGCGTACACTGGTCATCGTCGGCAATTCCCAGACCCGCCGCGTCGGCCGCTGGGTCTATGCACCAAGGCGGGTCGAATGACCGAGCCACTGCATCACCTCAGCGACGCTGTCGACCCGTTGGCGCTCGGGCAGTGCCGGCCGTGCAATCATGATCACGGGAAGGCCGAGCGTGCGCGCCGCTTCGATCTTGGCGTACGCGCCGTCGCCGCCGGAATTGCGGGCGACCATCCACGCGATCTCGCGGGCGCGCAGCATCTCGAGCTCTCGGTCGAATGTGAAAGGGCCACGCGAGACGATCACGTCGGCCGCGAAGGGAAGAGGCACTTCGGGCGGATCGACGAAACGCAGCGTATAGGCGTGCTGCGGCTTGCTCGCGAATGGCGCGATGTGCTGGCGGCCGATGGCCAGGAACACATTTGCTGGCGCCTGGGGCAGCGCAGCGGCGGCGGCGCCGACGTTTGCGACCTCGATCCAGTTGTCGCCGGGCATCCTGGCCCACGCCGCGCGCTCCAGCGCGATCAGCGGCGTTTCGGTATCCGCGCACGCATCGACCGCATTGCGGCTCATCTCGGCCGCGAACGGATGCGTCGCGTCGATCACATGGGTGATGGCTTCGCGGCGGATGTAGTCGGCCAGCCCGCTTACGCCGCCAAAACCGCCGATGCGAGTCGGCAGCGGCTGATCCGCCGGTGCACGGGTGCGGCCACCATAGGAATAGACGGCGTCCAGCCCGGCACGCGCGACCTCCGCGGCGAGCAAGCTCGCATCGGCCGTTCCGCCCAGTATAAGGGCGCGCATCATGTCTGATCCCTGGCTGACCATCATCGGTATCGGCGAAGATGGCCTTGCGGGGCTGTCGGAGGCAAGCCGAAAGGCGCTCAATGAGGCCGAAACCGTATTCGGCGGCGAGCGGCACCTTGCACTCGCCGGCGTCGGCGGCCGAGGCCGTCCGTGGCCGGTGCCGTTCGACGCCAAGGTCGTGCTGAGCTGCCGCGACCGGCCGACGGTGGTGCTCGCCTCCGGTGATCCGTTCTGGCACGGAGCCGGCGCGAGCCTTGCCGAGAAGCTCGGCAGCGACGAGTGGATCGCGCATCCTGCGCCGTCGACCTTCTCGCTCGCTGCCGCACGCCTGGGCTGGCGGCTGGAATCCGTGACGTGCATCGGCCTTCATGCGGCACCGTTGGAGCGCTTGGTGCCGCATCTGGTGCGAGATGCGCGTATCATTTGCCTGATGCGCGACGCAGCGGCGGTCGGCGCTCTCGCCAAATGGCTGACCGAGCGCGGATGGGGGGCGTCACTGATGTGGACGCTCGAGGCGCTTGGCGGGCCACGGGAATACATTGACCAGCATCGCGTCGACCTCTTTGCCGAGGAGGTTACCTCAAATCTGGTCGCGGTGGCTTTGTGGGCGAGGGGAACGCAGGGCATTCCCCGCAGCTCGGGCCTGTCGGACGATCTCTTCGTCCACGACGGCCAGATCACCAAGCGGCCTGTGCGCGCGCTCGCGCTCTCGGCGCTGGCGCCGCGCCCGGCGAACGATTGTGGGATATCGGCGCCGGATCGGGCGCGATCTCGGTCGAATGGGCGCTGTGCGGCGGGGCGGCGACCGCCATCGAGGCGCGCGAGGGCAGGGTTGCAAACATCCGCAAGAATGCCGCTGCGTTCGGGCTGGCGCACCGGATCAGCGTCGTCACGGGCAGAGCGCCCGCAGCGCTCGCCACGCTGGATGCACCGGATGCCGTCTTCATCGGCGGTGGCCTCGATCATGCAATGTTCGATGCCGTCTGGCCGCGGCTTGCGCCGGACACGCGGCTTGTCGCGCATTCAGTGACATTGGAAACAGAAGCGCTCCTTGGCGAACTGCACCAGCGCCACGGCGGCGAATTGATGCGCGTCGAGCTCGCGCATGCAGCACCGCTTGGCCGCTATCGTTCCTGGGAAAGGGCGCGGCCGGTGGTGCAGTGGAGCGTGGTCCGATGAAGATCGCCGGGCTTGGCTTCAAGAAGGACGTCACGCTGACTTCGCTGCGCGAGGCGCTGCTGGCCGCCGGCGGGCCTGATGGCCTTGCGGCGATCGCGACGGTGAGCGACAAGGCCGGCGCCGCGGCATTGAAGCAACTCGCGCGCGAATGCGGCGTGCCGATCAGGGCTATTCCGGCCGATGTGCTTGCAGGTGTCGAAACGCCGACGCAGTCAGAACGCGTCGCGGAGAGGTTCGGCACCGGATCGGTTGCCGAAGCCGCGGCGCTAGCTGCGGCTGGCCCGCGGGCCCGGCTCGTCGCAACGCGCGTGGTCTCGCAGGATCGCACCGCGACAGCCGCGATTGCGGAGGGAGACGGCGCATGACGGTGCATTTCATTGGCGCCGGGCCGGGTGCTCCCGATCTACTAACGTTGCGCGGTCGCGACCTGATCGCGGCTTGTCCGGTCTGCCTCTATGCCGGTTCGCTCGTGCCCGAAGGCGTGCTGGCGCACTGCCCGCCCGGGGCGCGCATCGTCAACACCGCGCCGCTGTCGCTCGACGAGATCATCGCGGAGATCGTCGCCGCCCATGCGGAGGGCAAGGATGTCGCGCGGCTGCATTCCGGCGATCTCTCGATCTGGTCCGCGATGGGCGAGCAGCTCCGCCGTCTGCGCGCGCTCGGTATTCCCTACACCGTGACGCCTGGCGTGCCGTCCTTCTCTGCCGCCGCGGCAGCGCTGGGGGCCGAGCTGACGCTGCCCGGCCTTGCCCAGAGCGTGGTGCTGACACGCACGCCGGGCCGCGCCAGTGCAATGCCCGAGGGCGAGAAGCTGGCGGCGTTTGCCGCGACGGGTGCGGTGCTCGCGATCCATCTTTCGATCCATCTGCTCGACAAGGTCGTCGCCGAGCTTGCGTCGCATTATGGCGCGGACTGCCCGGTCGCGATCGTGTGGCGCGCGAGCTGGCCGGACCAGCGCATCGTGCGCGCAACGCTGGCAACGCTCGACGCCGCCATAGGCTCGGAGATGGAGCGCACCGCTCTGATCCTGGCCGGCAGAACGCTTGGCGCGGCGGAT
>RXJC01000368.1:10654-10855 GCA_003963435.1 Bradyrhizobiaceae bacterium
GCCTCTATGCCGCCGACTATGACCGCCGTTATCGGCCCGTCGGCACTGAACCGCGCTTTCCGGAGCCGTCGTGATGGCGGCGAGCCTCGTCATCTCCGCACCGGCTTCCGGCGTCGGCAAGACCACGCTGACGCTGGCGCTCGCGCGCGCCTTTCGCCAACGCGGATTGAACGTGCAGTGCTTCAAGAGCGGGCCCGACTA
>RXJC01000368.1:10905-11315 GCA_003963435.1 Bradyrhizobiaceae bacterium
TTGAACGTGCAGTGCTTCAAGAGCGGGCCCGACTATATCGATCCCGCATTCCACGCTGCGGCCACGGGACGCGCCTCCGTCAACGTCGATAGCTGGGCGATGGATCGCGGCACCATCGCGCATCTCGTCAGCCGCGGCGCGGATGCCGATATCGTGCTCGCCGAGGGCTCGATGGGTCTGTTCGACGGCGTCGCCGCGCGCGGCGTCTCCGGCACCGGAGCCACCGCCGACATCGCGGAGATGCTGGGCTGGCCGGTGCTGCTGGTGATCGATCCCTCTGGTCAAGCGCAGACCGCAGCCGCGATCGCCGCGGGCTTGCGCGACTATCGCCCCGGCGTGAGACTCGCCGGCGTCGTGCTCAACCGCATTGCCAGCCCTCGCCACCAAGATCTGGTGCGGCGCGCGCTGAA
>RXJC01000295.1 GCA_003963435.1 Bradyrhizobiaceae bacterium
CGCCCCACCAGATTGGAGCGGCCGATGACGATCGCGTTCATGCCTTCGAGCGAGGCGTGCACGCTCTTGGTCAGGATGATGCAGCCGAGCGGCGTGCAGGGCGAGAGCGCCTCGAAGCCGCCGGCGAGCCGGCCGGCATTGTTCGGATGCAGGCCGTCGACGTCCTTGGCGGGATCGATGGCATTGATGACGGCTTCCGTGTTCAGCCCCTTCGGCAGCGGCAGCTGCACCAGAATGCCGTGCACGGCGGGATCTCGGTTGAGCTTGGCAACGAGCGCCAGCAGGTCTGCCTGCGAGACGTCGGCCGGCAGCTTGTGCTCGAACGAGGCCATGCCGGCGGCTTGCGTCTGGGTGTGCTTGGAACGGACATAGACCTCGCTGGCGGGATCATTGCCGACCAGCACCACCGCCAGGCCCGGCACCAGATTGTGCTCGCGCTTGACCCGGGCGACCTCGTCGGCCACGCGTGCCCTCAGCTCCGCGGCGATGACTTTTCCATCGATGATCTTGGCGGTCATGTCAGTTCCCTCAATCTTTCGACTTGGCCGAGACGAGTTGGCGCAGGGCGTCACCGAGCCGCGCCGGATCGCCGTCGACCGCGATCTGCTTCAGCCGCGAGGTGGCTCCGGACAGCAGCCTCACGCTGGCCTTGGGGACGCCAAGCGATTTCGCCAGCAGCACCAGGACCGCCTTGTTGGCCTCGCCGCCATCGGCGATCGCGCGCACCCGCACCTTGAGCACGCTGCGGCCATCGGCCAGCTGCTCGATCCCATCGATGTCGTCGCGGCCGCCACGCGGCGTCACGCGCAGGGCAATGCTGATTCCTGCGGCCGAATAGCGCCAGGGTTCCCTAGAGGCCTCTTTCGCGACCAAGGCGCTCCAGCCCGCTCAGATCACGTTCGGGTAGATGTAGTACAGGATCACCCGCTCGATGAACATGATGAGCAGGATCAGGATGATCGGCGAGATGTCGAGGCCGCCGAGACTGGGCAGGAGATTGCGAATCGGCGCCAGCACCGGCTCGGTGATCCGGTACAGGAACTCCGCGACCGCCGAGACGAACTGGTTGCGGGTGTTCACGACGTTGAAGGCGATCAGCCAGGACAGGATCGCGGACGCGATCAGCAGCCAGACGTAGAGGTCGAGCACGATGATGACGATGTCGAGAACGGCACGCATGATTTTTCAGGGCTCTGGCTTTTGAAGATTCTGGCTTTTGGAGACGGGCTTCGGTCGGGATTGACGCCTTTCGCTAGATATCGGTTCCCCCCCGCCCAAACAAGGGAAGTCGGCGTCCCGAATGGCTAAAACCGGGTTACACCCGTCCTTGACTTGACCTTGGCGGGGACTTAAATGGCGCCCGGTTGTCGGCCGCGTTCACCAGAGCGGCCAGCAAAGGGGCCATAGCTCAGCTGGGAGAGCGCGTCGTTCGCAATGACGAGGTCGGCGGTTCGATCCCGCCTGGCTCCACCAGCCTTCGCAGGCTACGCCTGCTTCGGCTCGGCAAGCCGGTTCGTAGCGAAGGCTGCCGCGGCGTAGCCCGCAGGGCGAAGCCGGGCCTTCTCCAACCCCTCCCCCTACTTCCCCGTAAACCGCGGCGGGCGCTTCTCCATGAAACTCGCCACGCCTTCCCGGAAATCGCTGCCGGCCAGCGCCACCATCATCTCCCGGTTCGCCTCGATCGTCGCCTCGGCCAGGGTCTGGAACGGCACCTCGTAGAGCTGACGCTTGATCACGGCCATCGCACTCGGCGAGACGAAATCGGCGAGGTCGCGCGCATAAGCGTATGTCTCCTCGCGCAGCTTCTCCGGCGCGCAAAGCCGGTTGACCAGCCCGATTCGCAGCGCTTCGTCGCTCGACACGCGCCGCGCCGAGAGCAACAGATCCAGCGCATTGGCGTGGCCGACGATGCGCGGCAGCATCCAGGAGATGCCGTGCTCGGCGATCAGGCCGCGGCGCGCAAAAGCCGTCGTGAACACCGTGTTGTCGGCGGCAAAGCGCAGGTCGCAATAGAGCGCGTGGACGAGGCCAATGCCGGCGGTTGCGCCGTTCAGCATGGCGATGACCGGCTTCTTGATGGAAGGGTAGTAGCCGTAGCGCGCCTGCCAGTCCGGGCGACGGTTCATGTCGAACGGCGGCAGGCTCGTTGCGCGCCTGACGTCATCGGGGTCGAGCCCCTTCAACGCATCCATGTCGGCACCGGCGCAGAAGCCGCGGCCGGCGCCGGTGAGGATGATGACGCGGACATTGTCATCGGCGCTTGAGGCTTCCATGGCATGACGCACGTCGCGCTCCATGGTCGGCGTCCACGCATTCATGCGATCGGGCCGGTTGAGCGTGATGGTCGCGATCTTCTCGCTCACCTCGTAGAGAATGTGCTCGTAGGCCATGACGCTCTCCCTTGTTTGCCGGCACGCATTGGTGCGCGCTCGTTAGGATCGAGCCTAGCATAACCAGGGGAGGCAAGAACTTGCGCCAAGAAACCGCGCAAAGAAACTGCGCGAAGGCGCGGCTTACTCGGCCGCTTGCGCCAGCACCGGCCGGCGCACCAGCCAGCCGTCGATAAAATGATCGAGCCAGGCGCGCTCTGCGGCATCGTAGACGGCACGATCGGCGAAGTGATGGTGCCGCTGCCGCGCGCCGGGCGCGCTGAAGCCGTCATAGCCGCGCGTGGTCCAGCGATGCATCATCGCGTAGGTCACATCAGGATGGAACTGCACGCCGAAAGCGTTGCCGGCGCGAAACGCCTGCACCGGAAAATCATCGCCTTCTGCGAGCAGCTCGGCGCCGCCGGGCAGCTCGAAGCCCTCGCGATGCCAATGATAGACCTGGGCCGGCCAATGCGGGCAGAGCGCATGGCCTGCGGCGGTCGGGCGGATCGGGTAGTAGCCGATCTGGGTCAGCGCCTCCGGATGCGGCGCGACCCGCGCACCGAGCTGCATCGCGAGCATCTGGGCGCCCAGGCAGATGCCGAGGAACGGCCGTTGCTCGCGGAGCGGAATTTCGATCCAGTCGATCTCACGACGAATGTAATCGTCGGGATCGTTGGCACTCATCGGGCCGCCGAAGACCACGGCGCCGGCATGCTCATCGAGCGTCTCGGGCAGGGCATCGCCGAAGCGGGGGCGGCGGATGTCGAGCCGATGGCCGAGCGCGCGCAGCGCATTGCCGACGCGGCCGGGGGTCGAGCATTCCTGATGCAGGACGATCAAAACCGGCAACCGGCTGCCGGAGGCGGCAAGACTCGGCGCCTTCTTGGGGAAGGGCACCAATTCTGCGCCACCAAACCTGTCCGTCCGGAACGACATGGCCTTTTGCGAGTGTTATCGGTTCAGACCGCCAGCATAGCTAAGCGACGGTTAACATCGTGTGAGTTCGCGCACACATCGAAGGTGAAGCAAGCTCCGGGCCACTACGGGCGCGCCGGGATTTCTCTAATGCCTGCGCCTCTGGAATCGGCTCGTGGCGGCCAGGATGAACCCGCGCGGGAAAAAGCGCAGCGCGAATGGCACAATCTTGATGCCAAGACCGGGCAGCACTGCCCGTTTGTTGGCCATCAGGCCGCGATAGGCCTCCTGCGCGACATCGGCGGCGGAAACATTGAGAAGGGCCGTATCATGCTGCGACCCGACGCCGGCGCGCGCCTGGAATTCGGTGGGCACTGGGCCCGGGCAAAGCACGGTGACGCGAACGCCGCGCGGGGCGAGCTCCGCCCGCAGCGCTTCGGTGAAAGAGATCACATAGGCCTTGGACGCATAATAGACGGCCATGCCGGGACCGGGCAGGAAGCCCGCAACCGAGCCGACATTGAGCAGGCCACCCTTGTTCTTGATCAGCTGATCGGCAAAACGCAGCGACAGATCCGTCAGAGCCCGCACGTTGACATCGACGATACCGATCTGCTCGTCACGGTCGCGCTCGGTTGCATCGCCGAACACGCCGAAACCGGCATTGTTGACGAGGTGATCGAGCTCAACGCCTTCAGCGGCGAGCGCTGCTGCGATCGTCTCGCCGGCGGCGGGATCCCCGAGATCGCAGGCGATCACGATCGGCTTCTTGCCGCCCTTGGCAGCGAGCTCGTTCGCCAGCGCCTCGAGCCGATCGGCGCGCCGGGCCGTCAGTGCCAGGCGATGTCCGTTGGCGGCAAATACACGCGCCAGCTCCGTGCCTATGCCCGCCGAGGCACCGG
>RXJC01000030.1:0-3483 GCA_003963435.1 Bradyrhizobiaceae bacterium
GCGGCGACGCTGGAGGCCGGCGTCAAGGTCAACCATCTCTCCTACATCGGCGATGCCACGGTCGGCGCCAATTCCAACATCGGCGCCGGCACCATCACCTGCAACTACGACGGCTTCAAGAAGCACAAGACGGTGATTGGGCAGGGCGCCTTCGTCGGCACCAATTCCTCGCTGGTCGCCCCCGTGACGATCGGCAACGGCGCCTATATCGGCTCGGGCTCGGTGATCACCCGCGACGTGCCCGATGACGCCATGGCGCTGGAGCGCAACCAGCAGACCATCCGCGAAGGCGGTGCGGCGCGCTATCGCGAGATGAAGACGGGCGGCAAGAAGCCGGAGAAGTGAGATTTCCGCTATTCGTCGTCGGCGAATTCGGAGAAGATCGCGCGGGTCAAGCGCCAGCCGCGCGGCTTGGCGCGCTTGACCGGCTCGCCTTCCGGATGCTTCAGGAAGACCGGCTTGCTTTCCTTGCCGCGCTGGGGCGGCGGCCAATGCGCAAGGTGCGTGCCCGTGGTCTCGCTGGCGCGCACGTACATCGACGACAGACCCTTGCGGTCGGACGAGCCTTTCATGGCCTCACTCTCCTGAGCCGGAATCGTTGGCCAAAGATGTTGACAACAAGTTAACGCGCGCGGTTTAAGGCCGGCCAATTCGACGCAGGCCAAATCTGGTGCGACGAGGCGCTGTCTCAATCAGCAATAATTATTGAGTATCTGGTTCCTTAGGAACTTCGCTAAAAACCGGGCGCGTCGTTTAGGCGATTTTTCGACGATTTGGGGGATAGTGATCCGCATGTGCGGAATTGTCGGCATTCTCGGGCGCGAACCGGTTGCAGAGCAGCTGGTGGATTCGCTCAAACGTCTCGAATATCGCGGTTACGATTCCGCGGGCGTCGCCACGCTCGAGGGCGAGCATCTCGAGCGCCGCCGCGCCGAGGGCAAGCTGAAGAATCTGGAGAAGCGGCTGGAAGCCGAGCCGCTCAAGGGCACGACCGGCATCGGCCACACCCGCTGGGCCACTCACGGCAAGCCGACCGTCAACAACGCCCATCCGCACGCGACCGAGCGCGTCGCCGTGGTCCACAACGGCATCATCGAGAACTTCCGCGAGCTGCGACAGGAGCTCGAGAAGACGGGCACGGTGTTCAACACCGAGACCGACACCGAGATCGTGCTGCATCTCGTCGACGATCTCTTGACGCGCGGCAACAAGCCGGTCGAGGCCGTCAAGCTGGCGCTGGGGCGCCTGCGCGGCGCCTTCGCGCTCGGCTTCATCTTCGCCGGTGACAACGACCTCATGATCGGCGCCCGCAACGGTCCGCCGCTCGCGATCGGCTATGGCGACGGCGAGATGTATCTCGGCTCCGACGCCATCGCGCTCGGTCCATTCACCGACACGATCAGCTATCTCGAGGACGGCGACTGGGTCGTCTTGACCCGCAAGAGCGCGACGATTTTCGACAAGGACGGCCACGCCGTCGAGCGCGACAAGATCAAGCACGCCGCCTCGACCTCGCTGGTCGACAAGGCGAACTATCGCCACTTCATGGCCAAGGAGATCCACGAGCAGCCGGAGGTGGTCGGCCACACGCTGGCACGCTACGTCGACATGGCGACCGAGCGGGTCGCCTTGCCGGTCAAGCTTCCGTTCGACTTCAACGACGTCCGCCGCATCAACATCACGGCCTGCGGCACCGCGAGCTATGCCGGCTTCGTGGCAAAATACTGGTTCGAGCGCTTTGCGCGCCTGCCGGTCGAGGTCGACGTCGCCTCCGAATTCCGCTACCGCGAAGCGCCCTTGCGCAAGGGCGATCTCGCCATCTTCATCTCGCAGTCCGGCGAGACCGCCGACACGCTGGCGGCGCTGCGCTACGCCAAGGCCGAAGGCGTGCACACAATCGCCGTCGTCAACGTGCCGACCTCGACGATCGCCCGCGAGAGCGAGACCGTGCTGCAGACGCTCGCCGGTCCCGAGATCGGCGTCGCCTCGACCAAGGCCTTCACCTGTCAGCTCATGGTGCTGGCAAATCTTGCGATCGCGGCCGGCAAGGCGCGCGGCGAACTGTCGGACGAGGACGAGACCAAGCTGGTGCACGGCCTCGTCGAGGTGCCACGCCTGATGGCGGCTGCGCTTACCACCGAGCCGCAGATCGAGAAGCTCGCGCAACGGATCGCCAAATCGCGCGACGTGCTCTATCTCGGCCGCGGCACCAGCTTCCCGCTCGCGCTCGAAGGCGCGCTGAAGCTGAAGGAGATCTCCTACATCCACGCCGAGGGCTATGCCGCCGGCGAGCTCAAGCACGGGCCGATCGCGCTGATCGACGAGACCATGCCGGTCGTCGTCATCGCACCCTATGACCGGGTGTTCGAGAAGACCGTCTCCAACATGCAGGAGGTCGCCGCCCGCGGCGGCAACATCATCCTGATGACGGACGCCAAAGGCGCCGAGGAGGCGACGGTGGATTCACTCGTCACCATCGTCATGCCTGACATGGCCGCAGCCTTCACGCCGATGGTCTATGCCGTTCCGGTGCAGCTGCTCGCCTATCATACGGCTGTCGTGATGGGCACCGACGTCGACCAGCCGCGCAACCTCGCGAAATCGGTGACCGTGGAATAGGCAGGAGGGATCCGGTCGGAGCGCTTCGTGGTCTTCCAAAACCTGCTAGAAGACCCTAGCTTGTGTGCTGCGACCGACCTGGAACCCGAATGACCCCCCGCGACGACGCGCCTCTGCCTCTCGATCCCGTCCCGGAACCGCATACCGGCCTGATGGGCCGCTTCCGCAATTATTTTCTGACCGGCCTTGTCGTCACAGGGCCGATCGCGATCACCCTGTACCTGGTCTGGTGGTTCGTCACCTGGGTCGACGGCGTGGTGCGGCCGTTCGTGCCGCTGGCCTATCGGCCTGAAACTTACCTGCCATACGTCATTCCCGGCTGGGGACTGGTCGTCGCCTTCTTCACGCTGACGCTGGTCGGTTTCCTCGCGGCCAATCTGATCGGCCGGACTCTGGTCGATGTCGGCGAAACGTTTCTCGGCCGCATTCCCGCCGTCCGCGCCATCTATCGCGGCCTGAAGCAGGTGTTCGAGACGCTGTTCTCGGGCAAGGGCTCGAGCTTCCGGAAAGTGGGCCTGGTCGAGTTTCCCTCGCCGGGCATGTGGTCGATCGTGCTGATCTCACAATCGCCGAATGAAGAGGTCGCGCGCAGCCTGCCGGGGCAGGAGGAGCATGTCTCGGTGTTCCTGCCATGCTCGCCGAACCCGACCACCGGGTTCTTCTTCTACGTACCCAAGAGCAAGATTGTCGAAGTCGACATGAGCACCGAAGACGCCGCAACGCTGATCATGTCGGCAGGCGTCGTGCAGCCGGGCTCGGCGCCCGATCCGAAAAAGGCCGCGGCGCTCGCGGGCATGGCGAACGCCGCGCGCATCGCCAACGCCTCGGCACTCAAGCCCGAGCCTGCGAAGGTGGAGTAGGGCC
>RXJC01000030.1:3533-5147 GCA_003963435.1 Bradyrhizobiaceae bacterium
TGGAGTAGGGCCATTCGCTTGCGGGATGGCGTCGGTCACGCACGCGCTGGCATCCTCTGCTAGTCTCCGGTTCGACCGAGCGCCTCGCTCGGCGTTCGACCTGGAGTGCATGATGCCCAAAACCATTGCGATTCTTGCGCCCGGTGCCATGGGCAGCGCCGTCGGCCGCCGTCTCAGCGAGAACGGCGCGCGCGTGCTGACATCGTTGAAGGGGCGGAGCGACGCGACGCAGAAGCGCGCAGCGGACGCCGGCATGATCGGCGCCGAGGACGAGGCGATTGCGGACGCCGATATCATTCTCTCGATCGTGCCCCCGGGCGAAGCCGTTGCGCTGGCCGAGCGGCTGGCCGCGCTGATCGTCAGGCGCGCGAACAAGCCGATCGTGGTCGATTGCAACGCAGTCAACGTCGACACCGTGCAAAGGATTGAAGAGATCATCGGCTCGGCCCAGGCGCCGTTCGTCGATGGCGGCATCATCGGCTTCCCGCCGCAGCCCGGCGGCAAGAGCCCGGCCTTCTACATGTCCGGCGAACACGCCAAGGACGTCGCGGTACTGAAGGATTTCGGCCTTGACGTGCGCATCGTGGAAGGTCCGGTCGGCGCGGCGTCAGCCTTGAAAATGTCCTATGCCGGCATCGTCAAGGGCCTCGCCGGCATCGGCTCGGCCATGGTGGTCGCGGCCACGAAAGCGGGCGCGGCCGAGGCGCTCCGCGACGAGCTCGCACTGAGCCAGCCCGCGATCCTGGCGCGCCTCGAGGTGGCGCTGCCGGACATGATCCCGAAGGCCTATCGCTGGGTCGCGGAGATGCGGGAGATCTCCGGCTTCCTCGGCCCCGATCATCCCGCCAGCGAGATCTATGAGGGCTTTGCGCGCTGGTTCGAGCATCTGGCGGAAGATGCGAAGGGCCAGGCGGCGGATGCCGAGCTGCTGAAGGCGTTTGCGGCGGGAATCGCGCGGAAGAAGTCCTGACGCGCCCACGCTCGTTCCCGCAAGGTTGCTGTTGCGGCGCGCGGGTCTCTATCCATACCGTCACGCCGAGCCAACGGGTCCGCGCGAAGCGCGGCCCGATGACAGGCTCCGCGAAGCAATCCAGAATCTTTCCGCGGCGGGCAGTCTGGATTGCTTCGTCGCAAGAGCTCCTCGCAATGACGCGGATGGTGCAGAGATCGTATTGATGGATCGTGATTGCGGCCGCTGATTTGCCCGAGCTGTCACGTCAACCTCCGTCATTGCGAGCGTAGCGAAGCAATCCAGGAATCTTCCCGCGGCGGCAGTCTCGATTGCTTCGTCGCAAGGGCTCCTCGCAATGACGGGGAGGAGACGCTGCGGAGCCCGTCTGCTATTGTATTTGCAGTTCATCTGAGACCGGAGTTCGAATGAGAGTGCTGGTGATCGGCGCGGGCGCGCTCGGCGGCTATTACGGAGCTTGCCTCGTCCGGGCAGGCCGCGACGTGACCTTTCTGGTGCGCGAGAATCGGGCCGGGCTATTGCGCAGGAACGGCCTGCAGGTCGTGAGCCCGCATGGCGATTTTGCGGTGCAGCCGAAGCTCCTGCTGGCAAGCGATCTCAAGGAGCCGTTCGATGTCGTGCTCGTCGGCGTGAAAGCCTACTCG
>RXJC01000616.1:0-3194 GCA_003963435.1 Bradyrhizobiaceae bacterium
GGGATTGCCGACGTCGGAGGAGAAGAACACCGAGGCGGTGACCGCCTTGATCTCGATGTCGATGCCGGCCTTCTCGCAGGCCTGCTTGATGATGGCCTGGGTCTTCTGGCGCGGGGCGTTGGTCGAGGTCTGGAACACGTATTTGAGCTTCTTGCCGTCTTTCTCGCGGATGCCGTCGGCGCCCTTCTTCCAGCCGGCCTCGTCGAGGATCTTGTTGGCCTTGTCGATGTTGAACTCGTATGTCAGCCTGGGCGACTTGAACTGCTTGGGTGCGTTGACGAAACTCGCGGTTGCGACGGCACCGCGTCCGTAGATGAACTTCTGGATCGAATCGCGGTCGATCAACAGGTTGATCGCTTTGCGCACCGCCGGATCGGACAGCGTCGGATGCTTGGTCTTGGCGTTCGAGCGCTCGCCGTCGACCTCGGTCCAGGGGTCGGTGGTGTTGAGGATGATGAACTCGACATTGCCGGACGGCGTGATGTCGAGCTTGCCTTTGCCGCCCGCCTCCATGCGCTTGAGCACCTCCTCCTCCACCTGCATGTTCCAGGCGAAGTCGTATTCGCCGGTCTGCAGCACCGCGCGCGCCGCGGACACGGCGTCGCCGCCACCTTTGATCTCGAGCGTGTCGAAATGCGGCTGGTTCTTGATGTGGTAGTCCGGATTGCGCTCGGCGCGGATCATGTCGCCCGGCTTGAACTCGACGAACTTGTACGGACCGGTGCCGACCGGCTTCAGATTGCCCGGCGCTTCGCGCGACTTGGCTCCGACATACTCGCCGAAATGATGCTTTGGCAGGATCATCCCGACCGATCCGACGAATGCATCGGCCCAGAACGGCGTCGGCGCCTTGAAGATCACCTTCACGGAATAGTCGTCGATCTTCTCGACCTTGATGTCCTTGTAGGAGCCCGTTGTGTAGGCCGCGGTGGCGAGGTCGGCGGCATATTGCCAGGTGAAGATGACGTCGTCGGCGGTGAAGGGCTTGCCGTCATGCCATTTGACGCCCTGCTTCAGCTTCCAGATCACGCTCATGCCGTCGGCCGAAAGGCCGCCATTGGCCTTGGTCGGGGCCTCGGCGGCAAGGCAGGGGATGAGATTGCCGTCCTTGTCCCAGCCGGCGAGCGGCTCGAAGAAGACGCGCGAGGCCATCTGGTCCTTGGTGCCGAGCGCGAAATGCGGATTGAGCAGGGTCGGCGCCTGCCAGAACAGCAGCTTGAGCGGGCCGCCGCCGCCGGCCTTGGCCGGCTTGTATGGCAGCGTGGCATCGGCCATCGCGACGTCGTGCCAGACGAGGATCTGGCTCGCGATCGGGGCCGCGATGCCGAAAGCCGCCACCTTCTGCATGAACGAGCGTCGCGACAGCGTGCCTTGCTTCACCTGTCCGACCAGACCCCGAATTTCGTTCTCGTTCATCGGAACACCCTCCACCTCGAAGACATCAGTCGCCGGCATCATGTGGCATCATGCGCGAGGCGGCAATGCCGGCGTGACTGCCGGGCCATGCGACGAAATGACGATGGGGAGAGTTTTTGCGGGCCAAAATCCGGATCAAGACCCGGACCAGGATCCGTATTAAGACCTGGATCGCCGCCCGAGAGACCCGGGCGGCGATCCAGCGCGAACTTAGGTGAACTTGGGGAAGTTCAAAGGCCGCGCCGGAACGCTAACCCGGTCGTTGCGGGCGCATCAAGTTTCGTGATGTTGCCGCGCCCGGAGTTTCATTGCAGCCGCCACGACATCGCCACACATGAACCGTTGGCGACCGGGCCTTTATCCGATGCTGACCACACCGATCGCGAGGGCCGACAGCAACAATACCTGGCTCAGCAGCTGCACCGCGGTGTTCGGCTTCGCCAGCCAGCGCGAAACCCTCTCGGAGAAGGACAACGTCGTATCGGCGAACAACGGCTCATAGCTGTGCCTGAAGAAGTGCCGGTATCTGGCGCCGAGCCCCGAAGTCAGCATGGCGTGGAACGTCGACATCATGGCCACGAAGATGACGGCGCCGAACGGCTGGCCGACGAATTCGGCCGCGTCGATCAGCTTGATTGCCAGCGCGACGCCGGAATAGATCGGCACGCCCTGAAGCACGGCATAGAGTGCAAAGCATTCGAGCCACTTTCGGCCGGTGAGCTTTGGCGCGGCAAGTGCGGTCATGGTCGGGTCCTCCTGAGCTCCGGTGATGATGCCGCCAATCTCGCGCAACCGATGCCGCGTTGCCGTGATGAGCCTCACGCTTGGCGGAAGCGGTCGCCGCTGCCCGCGAATTCGTTTCGCGTTTGCCGCCGAATGGAGAACGCGTGCCCGCTCCCAGCACTCAATATGGATTTCCATTTCATTGATTTCCCCTCTCGGAGAAGCGAATACGGTTCCAATCATTCGTGCCGTGCCATGGAGAGCAAGATGTCGTTTCGCCTGCCCTTGATCCTCGCCACCGTGCTCGCCGCCTGGTCGGCGGCAAGCTCCGCCGAGACCATCAAGATCGTCGTGACGCCGGGGCCGCATGCGCAGATCCTCGAGGCGGTGAAGCCGATCGCCGCCAAGCAGGGGCTGGACATCCAGCTGCTCGAATTCTCCGATTACGTCGTGCCGAACGCCGCGCTCGATGCCGGCGAGATCCAGGCCAATTCGTTCCAGAACCAGCCTTATCTCGACAACCAGAAAACCGACCGCGGCTACAAGATCGAGTCCGTCGGCCTCACCGTGAACTTCCCCATCGACGTCTATTCGAAGAAGCACAAGGCCTTCGCCGATATCCCTGAGGGCGGCAAGGTCTCGATCCCGAACGATCCGACCAACGGCGGCCGCGTGCTGCTGCTGCTGCGCGACAAGGGCGTGATCAAGCTGAAGGACGGGGTCGGCTTCAAGCCGACGGTGCTCGACATCTCCGAGAACCCCAGGAAGCTCAAATTCATCGAGGTCGACGCGGCGCAGGCGCCGCGCGCGCTCGACGATGTCGATGCTGCCGCGATCAACACCAATTATGCGACCCAGGCCGGCCTCGATCCGGTCAAGGATCCGATCCTGCGCGAGGACCCCAAGGGCCCCTATGTCAACCTGATCGCCGTGCGCACCGCGGACAAGGACAAGCCCTGGGTCAAGATCCTCGTCGACAGCTATCACAGCCCGGAGGTCAAGGAATTCGTCCTGACCAAGTTCAAGGGCGCCGTGCTGCCGAGCTGGTAGGCAAT
>RXJC01000616.1:3244-6647 GCA_003963435.1 Bradyrhizobiaceae bacterium
GCAATCTGCTCAATCAAAGCCCACGCGGGGGCGATCCGGCTCGGCCCCGCGTACGAGCCTTGCGTATGAGCCTTGCGCAATGCCCGCTTGTCTGGAGCGGCACTAACCGACATCATCGGCGGCCTGGCCAACCCAGTCCGACAGGGGTCGTATGAAACGTTTTGCAAATCTGAAACGCCTGGGGTTTTTCACGCGGCTGCTCGACGAGGCCCCGCCGGCGGAGCGCTACCGCTTCGCGGCCGAGCAGATCGTGCGCGCCGAGAAAGCCGGGCTCGATTCCGCGTGGATCGCGCAGCATCATTTCCACGAGCGCGAGGGCGGCCTGCCGTCACCCTTCACCTTTCTCGGCTATGTCGCAGCCCAAACCTCGCGCATCCGGCTTGGCACCGGCATCGTGACGTTGCCGCTGGAGAACGCGGTGCGGGTGGCGGAGGACGCCGCCGTGCTCGACCTGCTCTGCAACGGCCGCTTCGAGCTCGGCGTCGGCACCGGCGGCAACCCGTCGGCCTTTGCCGCCTTCGGCCTGGACAGCGCGCAGCGCAACGAGATCTTTGCCCGCAATCTGGAGGTCGTCCGCACCGCTCTGGTCGGCAAGCCGCTCGAAGGCGGCGACATGATCTATCCGCAGCGGCCGCAGCTGGACAAGCGGATCTGGCAGGCGACGTTCTCGGTCGCCGGTGGCGCCCGAGCCGGCAAGGCGGGCGACGGCCTGTTACTGTCGCGCACCCAACCGCGACCGAAGGAGGCGCCGAAGGCGACGCTCGCCGAGATCCAGAACCCGGTGATCGACGCCTATCTGGAAGCGCTGCCCAAGGGGGCCGAGCCCCGCATCATGGCCTCGCGCAGCGTTTTCGTCGCCGACGACCAGGCCGAGGCCCTGCGCCTTGCCGATATCGGGCTGCGCCGCGCGCTGCCGCAATTCATGAAGGGCGGTCACCTTCCGCCGGGCGAGACGCTGGAGGAGATGATCACGGCGTTCGATACCCATGTCGGCGATGCCGACCACGTCATCGCCTCGCTGCGGGCCGATGCGACGCTGGAACGGATCACCGATCTCGTCTTCCAGGTGCATTCGGTCGATGCGCCGCACCCTCATGTCCTGCGCTCGATTGATCTGGTCGCGGAGAAGGTCGCGCCGGCGCTGGGCTGGACCCGGACGGCGCCCGACGTCGCGCTGGCGGGCTAGCTGGAATGAATGTGATCGCGTTGGACGAGGCTGAATGATGGCGACACCAGATATCATCGACACGCTCGCCGGGATCGAGCCGGGCTCGGCGCTGGACGCCATCCGCGCCCGCCGCCTGCAGGCGCGCGAGAATGCGCAGAAGAGCTACCTCTCCCTGTTCGCGCCGATCGACGCGAGCGATTTTTCGCTGGCCGAGCGAGCGGCCGTCGCCGCCTTCGTCACTGGGCTCCATGGCGAGTCCCCCGTTGCCGCCTTTTATCGCGACAAGCTCGCCGCGAATGCGGACGGCGCGCGCCTATCGGAGGCGATCGACGCCGAGATCGCGCGGGGCAGGACCTCGGGTCCGTATGGCTCCTATCCGGCCGGCCCGCTGTCGGTCGAGAACACCGCCGGCCTGATCTATCGCGTAAGCGCGGCGGGCAAGCCGGCGCTCGGCGCCAGGCTCGCAGCGGCGCTCGAGCATGCCCATCTGCTGGTGTTCCGCCAACGCGATGCCGCGTCTGACGACATGAAGGCCCTGCTCGCCGCCGGCTGGTCGGCCACCGGAATCGTCACCTTCTCCCAACTCGTCGCATTCCTGTCGTTCCAGCTGCGCGTCGTCAGCGGCCTGCGCACGCTCGCCGCCGCAAGCGCGTAGGAGGCTGCCATCATGAGCACCGTCAATCCGCCCGTCGCTTTCACCCAGGATGAGCTCGGCTGGGTCTCCTGGATCGATCCGCTGCCCGAGACCGGGCTGACCGAGCGGCATTACGCCGGCCTGGTCGATCGTGCCCGCGCCAAGTCGGAGTATTTCCGCCTGCTGGTGCGCGACCCCGAAGTTTTGGAAGCCCGCACCAAGACCGACAAGGACATCTTCTATAACGTTACCGACGGCCTGCCGCGCGCCGAGCGTGAGCTCGCCGCCGCCGCGACGTCGCGTTACAACGGCTGCATCTATTGCGCCTCGGTGCATGCGCGCTTCGCCAGCACCTATTCCAAGCGCCGCGACGACGTGCAACGCCTGCTCGACGAGGGCGTCAAGGCCGATCTCGGCGAGCGCTGGAACGCCATCGTGAAAGCCTCGGTCGCGCTGGCCGCGACGCCGATCGCGTTCGGTCCCGACAACATCGCCGAGCTGCGCCGCGCCGGCCTCGACGATGCCGAGATCGTCGACGTCATCAACGGCGCCTCGTTCTTCAACTGGGCCAACCGCCTGATGCTGTCGCTCGGCGAGCCCTCGAAATAGGCAATCTCACCGGCACAAGACTTGCTGCTTGTTCAACACCTGAGTGGATGGAGCCGCCAAATGAGCAACATCGATCGTCGTACCCTGGTGAAGGGCTCGCTCGCCGCCATGATGGCGGGAGCGGCCTTCTCGCGCACCGCCTTTGCACAATCCTCCGAGCCGATCCTGCTCGGCGTCAGCGGTCCGCTGACGGGACCGAACGCGCAATATGGCACGCAATGGAAACAGGGCTTTGACCTCGCGCTCGACGAGATCATGGCGGCCGGCGGCATCAACGGGCGCAAGCTCGCCTATCAGTTCGAGGACAGCCAGAGCGATCCGCGCCAGTCGGTGGCGATCGCCCAGAAGTTCGTTTCCGATCCCCGCATCGTCATGGAGCTCGGCGACTTCTCCAGCCCCGCCTCGATGGCGGCCTCGCCGATCTACCAGCGCGGCGGCCTCGTGCAGTTCGGCTTTACCAATTCGCATCCTGACTTCACCAAGGGCGGCGACTTCATGTGGAGCACCTCCGTGAGCCAGGCCGACGAGCAGCCGCTGCTGGCGGCCTATGCGGTGAAGCGCCTCGGCCTCAAGAAACTTGCCGTGCTGCACCTCAACACCGATTGGGGCCGCACCAGCCGTGACTATTTCGTCAAGGCGGCCAAGGAATATGGTGCCGAGATCGCGGTGACCGAAGGCTACATCGCGGAAGAGCGCGACTTCCGCTCGACGCTGGTGCGCGTGCGCGACGCCAATCCGGACGGGTTGATCCTGATCTCCTATTATTCCGACGGCGCGCTGATCGCGCGTCAGGCCCGCCAGGTCGGCCTGAAGCAGGTCATGTGCGCGGCAAGCTCGGTCTACTCGCCGAAATTCATCGAGCTCGGCGGCGAGGCGGTCGAGGACGTTCACGTCGGCACGCGCTACTTCCCCGAGGATACGCGCCCCGAGGTGCAGAAGTTCATCGCGGGCTTCAAGAAGAAATACAACGGGCAGGAGCCGGACGCCTTCAA